>PHBI01000134.1:0-18639 GCA_002841945.1 Deltaproteobacteria bacterium HGW-Deltaproteobacteria-14 | reverse complement strand
CTGACGGGTCCGCGCGAGCCCTCGTCGAGGGGACCGACTTCCTCCGGACGTCCCCCGAGGCGGACGCGCTGACGGTGGTCCTGACGAGCCCGGTCGAGGGGCGCTACGACTTCACGGTGGCGGGCGCAGACCACCTCGGCAACGTGGCCGCGGCCGGGCCGCCGCTCGGGCTCACGGCGGACGCGTCCCCGCCGCTGCTGACCGTCGAGGCGCCGGCCGACGGCGCGGTGGTGTACGGCTCGCTGGCGGTCGAGGCCTGGGCGGTGGACGCGCTGCTGCCGGGCTCGGTCGCCCTCGGGGCAAGCCTCGAGGACGCAGGCGGCGCCTCGGTCGACGACGTCGCGATGCGGCTCGAGACGACGGCGGTCGCCGACGGCGCGGCGACGCTCACCGTGAGCGCGCACGACGGCGCCGCGAACGCCCAGACCGTCACGCGCGCCGTCGTCGTCGACAACGAGCCGCCGCGGATCACGGTGATCGAGCCGGCGCCGGAGGCCTGGCTGCGGGCGCAGATCGCCGTGACGGTGGCCGCGGACGACGACGGCGCCGGCGTCGCGCGGATCGAGGCTCGGCTCGACGACGCGGACGGCCCGGTCCTCGCGCTGGCGGAGAGCCCGGACGACGCCGGCTACCACCTCGCGCTCGTCGCCGAGCCGGGCGACCACGCGCTGTGGCTGCGGGCGGTCGACCGGGCCGGGCGCCGGGCGGAGGTCGCGGTCCCGATCGCGGTCGACGAGACCCCGCCCCGGGTCGGCGTGAGCCCCGAGCCCGGCGCGGCGCCGACGCGCGAGCTCCCGATCTGGACGGTCCAATACGACGACGACGGGGTCGGGGTGGACCTCGCGACCAGCCTGCAGCGGCTCCGGGTGATGTCGGAGGCGGGGGAGCTCCCAACGACGGTCGACGTCGCGACCCACGACGCCGTGACGCTGGCGATCGGCGACGCGCCGAGCGGGGTCTACCGGGTCGAGGCGGTGGCCGTGGACCGCCTCGGGAACAGCTCGGATCCGGTCGTGTCGCGCTGGCAGGTCGACCGCGAGGCGCCGGAGATCGCGTTCCCCTCGGACGCCGCGGAGGTCTGGAGCGGGACGGTGGAGGTGTCCTGGTCGGCGGCGGATGTGGACGAGGTAGCGACCTCGTGGCTGTCGGTCGAGGACGCGACCGGCGCCGAGCTCCCGCTCGCCGACGACGGTCCGCCGTGGGGCGTCGAGGTGGACACCCTCGGCCTCTCCGACGGGCCGGCGCAGGTCATGGCCGCGGCCGCGGACCGCGCGGGCAACGTGGCCAACGCCGCGCGCTGGGTGCTCGTCGACAACACCGCACCGACCGTGGTCATCACCGCACCCGCGGAGGGCGAGCACGTCCCCGCCCGGCTCACGCTGGCGGCGTTGGTCGAGGAGGGGGCCTCGGGCGTGGCGCGCTGCGAGGCGCGAGACGGCGACGACGTCCTGCTCACCCAGGTCGTGGTCGCAGGCGGGCCGACCGGAGCGGTGCCGTGCGAGCTGCCGGTAGTGCTCGAGCGCGGTGGGGCGCGGACGCTCGAGGTGCGCGCCTTCGACCTCGCGGGCCTGCGCGGGACGGCGACGGTCGCGGTGGTCGTGGACGTCGAGGTGCCGCGCGCGGAGGTGTCGCCGAGCGGCGGCGTCGTGACGGCGCTCCCGGTCGTCGTGTTCACCGTCGTCGACGCGAGCGACGCGGACGCCGGGGCGGACCTCAAGGCGAGCGCCGCGGCGGTGTCGATCACCCGCGACGGGGCGCCCGCGGGCGGCTGGGAGGTGGTCGCAGACCAAGACGGCGCGCGCGTCGTCGCCACCCCGCCCGCGGAGGCCGGCGAGGGCACCTGGCGGATCGCGCTGTCGCCGCGCGACCGCGTCGGCAACGTCGGCGCCGAGGTCGCGGTGAGCTTCGCGCTCGACACCTCGCCGCCCGAGGTCGCCGCGATCGCTCCGGCCGGCGGCGCCGTCATCGGCGGGGTGTTCGACGCCGCGGTCGCGGTGACCGACGGAGGCGCGGTCGCCTCCGTCACCGCGACCGCGACGGACGTCGGCGGCGGCAGCGTCGAGGTGGCGATGGCCGGGCCCCCGTGGCGCGGTCCCCTCGACACGCGGGGGCTGCTGGACGGCCCGGCGACGCTGGTCCTGGCGGCCACCGACGCGGCCGGGCACGTCGGGACCGCGACCGTGGAGGTCACGCTCGACAACACGGCGCCCGTCGTGGCGGTCACGGCGCCGGGCCCCGGGAGGACGGTGCGCGCGGGCTTCACGCTGGCGGCGACGGTCGACGACGCGGGCGCCGGGGTGGTGGCCGTGGAGGTGCGCGGTGGGGACGACGCTGGCCCGGTGCTGGGGCAGGCGCTGCTCCCCGAGCCGCTCCACGGCGGCTCCGTCGCCGTGCCCGTCCTCTCCCTCGACGAGGGCCCGGTCGCGCTGGTGGTTCGCGCGATCGACGCAGCCGGTCGCGTCGGGACCGCCACGCGCGAGCTGTTCGTCGACGCCACCGCCCCGTCGGTGACGCCCCTGCCGGCGGCGGGCTCCACCCTCGGCGCGTCGCTCGCCTTCACGCTGTACCTGAACGACGGCGGGGCGCCGTGGGTGGCCGGGGCGGACCTCGAGGCGACCCTCGCGACCCTCGCGGCCACCCGCGCGGCGGCGAACTACACCAGCTTCACGGCGACGGCGGCCCCGGGGCGGATCAGCGTCTCCCTCGACGAGGAGCGCAACGGCGGCATCGACTTCAGGCTGCGCCCGATGGACGCCCTCGGGAACACGGGGCCGCAGCTCACCATCCGATACGTGGTCGACCGGCGCGCGCCGCGCGTCACGTACCGCTCTCCCGGCGACGGCGGCACGGGCGTCAGCCCAGCGACGACGATCCAGATCGGCTTCGACGAGCCCATGGACAGCGCGAGCCTGTCCGCTGCGCTGCGCGTGACCGCCGACGGCGCCGCGGTCCCGGGCGGGGTGTCGTGGGACGCCGCGGCGCGCCTGCTCCGCTTCACCCCGGCCTATGTCCTCGACCCCCTGGCGGCCGTCACCGTGACGCTGCTGCACACGGCGACCGACCTCGCCGGCAACCCCATGGCGAGCGACGAGGTCTTCAGCTTCCAGATCGACACGTATCGCTTCCGCGATGTCGCCGCCGAGGTCGGCCTGGCCGGATACCGCGGCGGCACCGGGGAGTCGGGGGAGGACCACGGCCCAGGCGGGACGTTCGCCGACCTGACCGGGGACGGCTACCCGGACCTCGTGCTCGGGACCGACCAGAACAACCCGCTGCACCTCTACGTCAACGTCCCGGCCCCGGGGACGCCCGCCGGCCGCGGCTTCCAGCGCCAGCCGGTGCTCGCGAACCGGATCATGGCGACCACCGGGGTCGTGGCGGGCGACTACGACAACGACGGGGACCTGGACCTCTACGTCACCAACTTCCACCAGCCGAACGTGCTGCTGAAGAACGGGCTGGCGGAGACCGGCGCTCCGACCTTCAGCGACGTGACGGCCGAGACGAGGCCGAGCGGGGACGACCCGAACCAGGTTGGGCTGGCGGTGGGGCTCTGGCCCGGCCACAAGGAGCTGACGCTGTCGATGACCGCCGGCTGGGCGGACGTGAACCGCGACGGCTGGCTCGACCTCTACGTCGGCAACCACAACGGGCACTACCCGTCGCCGGACTACGGCCCCAAGCCGGGCGAGCGTGACGTCCTGTACCTGAACCTCGGTGACGGCACCTTCCGCGACGTGACCGACGAGGCCCACGCGCCGGGTTGGGAGGCGAGCGACGGGAGCCACGTGACGGGGGTGCAGGAGTACAGCTCGACCAACGCCGTCGTCTTCGCGGATCTCAACGACGACCGCTGGCCGGACCTGATCGTGACCAACAAGCTCCGCCACAGCGACGACCGGGACATGATCTACCTGAACCTGGGCGAGGCCGCCGACGGGACCTGGCTCGGCTTTCACGCGATCACCTACGAGCTCGACCCGGTCTTCGGCAACACCAACGGCCTCGCGATGGGGATCGGCGCCGGCGACGTGGACCGTGACGGGGACATCGACTTCTACGTCACCGACTGGGCCCCGTACGGTGTGGTCCCGGGGCCGAACGAGCTGTGGCTCAACCAGTTCGTCGAGACGGGCGCCGTCAGCTTCGTCGTCGACCAGTCCTGCGGCGGGGTCTACTCCTGGGGCGTGCAGATCGTGGACCTCGACAACGACGGCCGCCTCGACATCCACGTCGTCACGAACAGCGGCTTCACCGACCTGCTGTACCACCAGGACGCGAGCGAGGTCTGGTTGACCGGGGGCTGGCCCGACGTCGCGAGCGCGTGGGGCGTCGCGCAGTCCGCCAACTCGCGCGGCGACCTCGCGGCGGACCTCGATCGCGATGGCTGGATGGACCTGTTCGTCGTCAACGGCGGGGCGGCGTCGCGCCTCTACCGCAACTACTCGGCGCGCTCCCTCGGGCCGAGGCGCTGGCTCAGCGTGCGCCTCGTCGGGGACCCGGGGTGGCCGGGGCCGCACCGTTCGTCCCGCGACGCCATCGGCGGGCGCGTCTACGCGACCGCCGACACCGACGGGGACGGCGTCCCCGAGCGCCAGCTGCAGGAGATCGTGTCGGGGACGAGCAACGCGGCCTCGACCAGCAGCCTCGAGGCGGAGTTCGGCCTCGGCGCGGCGACCTCGGTGGACCTCGAGATCCGCTGGCCGAGCGGGCGCGACACCTGGCTCGAGGGCGTCCCGGTCGACACGCACCTGGTGGTCTACGAGGCCGACCTCGCCCCCTGAGCCAAGTAACGGCCCGTGCCGAAATAACTTGTCGTCTTGCCGGCGGATCCGCCGCCATCTGCGCGTCCCCGAAAGCTCGGAAGACCGGAGTCCGCAGCTGGTGGGGGTAGGGGTGACGCCGTCGCGCCTACAACCGGCCGCGGAGGACGCAGGTCCGCGACCGATACGATGGGAACTCGGTCCAGCTTCGGCAGAGAGTCACGAGCTCTGACTGAGCCAAGCGGCGGCAGGTCTAGAAGTCGTCTCGCAGGGTGAGCGTGACCTCGTGGCTCCGCTGCTCGCCGCTCGGCAGGGTGATCGTGACCCGGAGGGTGTCGACCGACCCGACCAGCGGGGCGGCGTCGTCGGAGTCGAAGATCACCGGCAGCGAGAAGGTCTGGTAGACCCCCGGGGACAGCAACGAGACCGGGTAGCCGGCGGTCACGAAGGAGCCGACCTCGACGCCGCCGACGAAGCTGCGCGCGTCGATGGCGGTGATCGCGGTACACGGGCACTGGCCGCAGCTGGAGACGCCCTGCTGGATCTTCGCCGCCGTGTCGCACGCGGTGACGGCGGCGGTCGGGGTGGCCACGCCGGCCCACGGGAGGCGGACCGCGATCTCGACGTGGATGCCGCCCTGCGGGCCCTGGACGATCTCGATGGCCTCGTCGGCCGCGAACGGGGTGAAGATGGTCGACCCGGTCAGCCACCCGAGGGCCAGCCCGGGATCCTCGACCGCGGCGGTGTCGGCGGTGTCGGCGGGGGCCGTGTCGGTGGGCCCGATGTCCTCGATCACCTCGCTCGGAGCCGCGTCGTCGGAGGGGGCGGTGTCCGCCGGGGTGGTGTCGTCGACGACCTCGTGCGGCGCCTCTACGACGTCGGCGGGCGCGGAGACGTCGGCGTCGGGCTCGGCGTCGCCGTGCACCACGGGCAGCGGCGTGACCGGCCCCGCGGGCAGGTCGTCGCGGGCCGGGCCGTAGCGCAGCGCCGTGCCGGCGTCGAAGGTCGCGGCGCTGAGCAGGTTGCCGCCGACGATCCAGCGATCACCGCGCGCGTCGATCCAGGCGGCATGCCAGTCGCGGGTCAGCGGCAGGTCGACGGACGGGGTCCAGACGCCGCCCGCCCGCGCGAAGGTCTGGCCGAGCACGCCGGCCGCGATCGCGTCCCCCCCCGGCGCGACGTAGACCCCGTTGAGCAGGGCGTACGGCCCGGGCGAGGCGTCCGTCCAGGCGCCGCCGGCGGCGCGCTCGAGGATCAGCGCCTGGGAGGACCCGCCGACGACCACCATGTCGTCGGCGCTCCCCCCGTGCAGGGTGACGAGCCGCGGCGCCCCGGGGAGTACGTCGAGGGACCACGCGGCGCCGTCCCAGTGCAAGACGGTCCCGGCCTCGCCCACGACCCAGACGTCGTCCGCAGCAGCGCCCCAGACCTTGAACAGGGTGGTCCCGGCGCCGAGTCCAGCCGGCAGATCGACGACGGCCACGCCTTCGCCGTCGTGGATCCGCACCACGGTGGGCGGCCCGCTGCGCGGGTGGACGTAGCCGCCGACAGCCCAGGCCTCGTCGGCGCTGGCGCCCCAGACGCCGTAGAGCGTCGCGTCGGTGTCGGTCGGAACGCGAGCGACCGCCTCGCTGGCGGCGTCCCAGCGAAAGATCCGGCCGCCCTCACCGACGAGGAAGCGCCCGCTGTCATCGGGGGCGGCTGACCACCAGAGGTGGCCGCCGTCGGGATCCGCGGCGCGAAGATCCACGCGCGTGAAGGTCCCGGCGTGCCCGCGGACGACCCACGGGCCGTCGCCCTTGTCGGCGCCGGTGAACCAGACCTCGCCCGCCGCGCCCCCCGAGACCGAGAGCAGCGCCGCGGGTAGGCCCTGGAGGACGACGTGCCAGCTCGGCGCGGTCGCGTCGGCGTCCGCGGTGTATGCGGCGTCATCGACGTCGCCGGCGGCGGCGTCCGCGGCCACGGTGTCGGGGGCGGCGGAGTCGGCGACGACGTCGGCGAGGGCGATGTCGGCGGCGGTGGTGCCGGCGTCGCCGCAGGCGGAGAGCGCGACCGAGGCGGCCAGGGCCGCGCGCGCGAACGAGACGATGGGGTGAATCACCGCGCCAGCATAAGGGCCAGGGGTGGGGCGAGATCAAGCCGCGAGGAGCCGGCGCGAGGCGACCCGCTCCCCGCCCGTGTTCGGGCGTGCGCTCACGGCCGAGGGATGATAGGACCCGCGGGATCGTCGCCCCCGCCAGCCGGAGCCTCCGCCCGCGTGAACGAGCTCGCCGTCGCCGCCATCGTCCTGCTCGCCGCCTTCACCCAGGGGGCGATCGGCTTCGGCTTCGGCCTGGTCGCGATGGGGATCCTGCCGCTGGTCGTCGACGAGCTGGTCGCCATCCCGATGGTGGCGGTCTACTCGCTCCTCGTCGCCGGGATGATCGCCTGGCGCGAGCGCCACTTCCTGTCCTGGCGCCGCCTGGCCCCGCCGCTCGTCGGCGTGCTGCTCGGAGTGCCTGTCGGGCTCTTGTTCCTCGCCCAAGCGGACCCGAAGTACATCCGCCTCGCGCTCGGGGTGTTTCTGGTCCTCTACTGCCTGTGGTCGCTGTTGGTGTCCCTGCGGGCCGGTCAGCGCGCCGTCGAGGACGGCTGGGGCTACGTCGCCGGGCTCGCCAGCGGCGTGCTCGGGGGCGCCTTCAACACCGGCGGCCCCCCGCTGGTCGTGTACGCGACCCTCAAGAACTGGGACAAGGACGCCGCCACCTCCACCCTGCAGGTCCTCTTCGCGATCACCAGCGTCATCGCCATCGGTGGCCACATCGCGGCCGACCGGATGACCGAGGACGTCGTCCGCATCATCCTCATCCTGCTCCCCGTCGTCGGCCTGGGCGTGTGGCTCGGCGGGCGGGTCTACAACCGCATCGACCAGGCCACCTTCCGCAAGGGCATGCTCGCGCTGCTCTTCGTCGCCGGCCTCGTGTTCATCAACAAGTCCCTCCACCTCGTTTGAAGCTCCGGTGACGCCGGCGGCGAGGGCGTCATGAATCCCTGCTCCCGGGCGGCGTCTGGACACACCGCCGGTCATCGGCTAAGGCAGCAACACGGCTCGCGAATCGTCCCCACGAGCCCCCAACCCGGTTGGACGAATGAAGAACTCGGCCCTCGCTCCCATCGTCATCGCGGCCCTCGGGCTCGTCACGCTCGCCCAGGCACCGACCGCACGCGCGGCTGAGCCGGTGCAGTTCGTCGCCCTGCTCGAGGGCGGCGTCGGCGGTGGCGCTCAAGCCCAGGGCTACGTCGACCAGCTCGTCGCGGGCTTCGCCAAGCGCTGCGGCTGGCCCGGCGCCGCGAGCCTCTACACGAACAGCCGCGAGCGCGCGCTCGAGTACATGAACGCCGAGCACCCGGCCTTCGGGCTCTTCTCACTCGGCGCGTACCTGGCGCTCGTCGACGCTCACAAGCTCACCGTGGTCGGCGTCGCCGAGGCGAAGCGGGCCGGCGGTCGCCAGTACTTCGTCGTCGCCAAGCAAGGGACGAGCCTCGCCGACTGCAAGGGCCAGCGCCTGGCCTCGAACCACGCCGATGATCCACTCTTCATCGACCACGTCGTCCTCGCCGGCGCCGCCCGCCTCGCGGACTTCGACCTCGTCCCGACGCGGCGCCCGGTGCAGACGCTCAAGGCGGTCATCCGCGACGAGGCCCGCTGCGCGCTGATCGACGACGCCCAGAAGGAGTCGCTGTCCAGCGTCGAGGGCGGCGCCGAGCTGAAGCCCCTGTGGGCCAGCGCCGAGCTGCCCGGGATCCCGATCGTCGCCCTCGAGGGCACCAACAAGGACCTCGTCGCGGCCTTCAAGCAGGCCCTCCCCGACACCTGCAGCGGCGACCAGGCCCTGTGCACCAACATCGGGATCGAGCGGCTCCAGGCCGCGAGCGACGCGGACTACGCGGCGCTGGTCCGGCGCTACCACGCCAGGGACGTCGCGCGCCCGTGAGGCGACGCGGCGCCACGCTGCCCCGGCTCCTGGCGCCGCTCGCGATCCTCGCGCTGAGCGGCTGCATCTACGGCACGGCGCGACCCAACAACGACAAGGTCTCGCCCACGCTGCTGAGGACCTCCCAGGCCCCGTCGATCGACGTCATCGACACCCTCGAGGCCCTGGTCGCCGCCGGCCGCGAGACCACCGCCGACCGCGAGTGGGCCTACTTCGAGATCTCCCACCGCCCGCCCCCCGCGACCGCCGCCGACGCCTTCGCCCGCGCCGCCGCCGCAGGCCGCATCGCCCAGCTCCGAGGGCTCAACGCCGGCGCCCTGATCAAGGAGGTCGAGCACTACGGCCGCCTCTCGAACCAGCTCGATCCGACCTTCCGCGACGGCGCCGCCCGCCGGATGCTCGCCACCCTCTACGTGATGGCGCCGGCGAGCATGGTGCGCAACGGCGACAGCGAGACCGGCCTCGAGCTGCTCGAGGCGCTCATCGCGGAGTACCCAGGCGACGTCGAGAACCACCTCCGCCTCGGCGAGGCCTACGTCTCCCTCGGCGACTACGACAGCGCCGCACCCGAGCTCTGCGCGAGCCAGCGCGGCGCCGCCCACCTGCGGCGCGACGACCGACAGCTGCTCGAGCTTCTGATGCAGGAGGCCCGGGTGAGCGCCTGCCCCGAAGGCGACGGCGCCCCCTGACCGGAGGCCCCCCCCGGCGAGCGGAGCCGGGGACCTCTGAGCGCCTTTGCGTTGCAGCGCGCGTTTGCGCGGCGCATCAGTTTCGCCACCGCCTGGCCCGCTTCGCGTTTGGCCAGGCGGGCGACGTCGTGGTCCTGGCATCTCGTGTGCGAAACTGGCAACCTGCTCCTTGTCGCGACCGCGACAAGATCGCTCCCCATGCCCCCATCCGCTGCAATGCAAGATCCTCCGACCACCGCCGCGGCGGGCCTCCACAGACACGGTCCGCGCGCCATGGCGCTGGCGGTCGCGGCGCTGCTGGCGCTGTGTCTGGCGGTGGCTTGCGGCCCGCGGGCGACCGAGCCCGACCCAGGCGCGCGCGTCGCGATCGCCATCGCCCCCCTCGATCTCCCCGGCCTCGTCGACGTGACCTACGAGCTGACGGTCACCAACGACAAGAGCGGCGTGGTCTGGACCCGCGCGGGCGTCCTCGCGAGCGCGTACGGCGACGGCACCGGCCTGAGCTACGTCGGGACCTGTGACGCCGCCGACGACGCCCAGCCGAACACCGTCGCCGTCCGTATCGTGTCCCTCCACGACGCCGACGGCGTCGTCCCCGCCAGCGACTGGAGCAACCCCACGGCGCAGGCCGCGCTCACCCGCGACGTCACCTGCCGCGCGGACGCCGACGTCGCGGTCGACTTCGACATCACCGTCGCCCGCCGCGCCACCCAGGGCTTCTTCGACGTGGCCGTCAGCTTCGCCGACATCTTCTGCTCGGCGAAGTTCGACTGCGACACCACCGCCGAGCCGCTGCGCCTCGTCCACGGCCCGGGCGGCGAGCGCCTGCCGTCGGCCGTCCTCGCCCTGGCCTGCACCGCCGGGCCCGGCCAGGACACCTGGCTCTACATGGACGACCTCGAGCTCACCTGCGCCGGCGAGACCCTCACCGTCCCGATCGACGGCGGCCCGGGCAACCTCTACGGCGCGAGCTCCCCGGCCCCCGCGCCGCTGGTGCAGGCGATGATCTTCCGCGGGCTCGAGGCCCTGACCGGCGCCCAGGGCTCACTCTCGAAGCGCTACGTCAACGTCGCCCTGGCCGTCGACTTCGACCTGACGAGCGGCCCCTGCGCCCTCACGACCCACGCCACCGCGCACGACGGCGAGCTCACCCTCGGACAGACCCCGGCCGGCACCTACCCCGTAATCAGCTACGAGATCCCGCTGGTGAACGGCGCGGGCGACGGCTACGGCTGCGGCCGCATGGCCATCGACGACCCCGCCGGCGTCCCGGGCGATCAGGTGGCGACGACCTACGTGACGACCCCGCCCGGCCAGCAGCTCGACGTCGGCTTCGCGCCGGTGGCGCCGAGCCTCGCCCCGAGCCGCACCGGCTGTCAGACCGGCGACACTCCGCCGACCGGCCTGTGCCTCGGCGTCTGCGCCCTGGTGGCGCCGACCTGCGTCAACGGCAGCTGGATCTGCGACGGTCCTGGCCACGAGGCCGTCGAGGTGAGCTGCGACGGCTTCGACAACGACTGCGACGGGCTCGTCGACGAGGACGACGTCTGCGCCACGAGCTGCGATCAGACCGGGACGTGCCAGACCTGCACCCCCGACCTGGCGACCGCCAACGCCAACCGCAGCGCGATGGCCGACATCGACTTCGACTACGACTGCAACACCTACCTGACGACCCTCATCAGCGGCCCGGACTTCACCAAGCAGATCACGTCGGCCGGCGCCGTCTCGACCTGGTATGGCAACGCCAACCAGAACATGACCTTCGCCCTGGTCGACACCGACCCGGCCAACCGCCGCGTCGTCGTGACGTACTCGTGCTGCGCGAGCTGCGGCTGCCAGGCCAAGAACGGCATCACCCTGCTCTACACCTGCAACACCACCGACGATCCGGAGTGCGGCTGCGCCGGGCAGACCCACTGCCCCGGCTTCCTCGACGCCGCCTTCATCACGACCAGCTACGCGGACACCTCGGTCTCGTCGATCGTCTCGCCGACCGGGCTCGCCGCCGGCCCAGGAAATCGCTACTACGTCGGCAACTTCCGGTCCGACATGTGCACGAACGCTAGCGGCTGCGTCGCGTGCGACGCCTCGAACCCAGACCACTGGTGCACACCGTCCGCGAGCAACTGCTGCGCGAACCACACCATGGGGCGCCTGGTCGAGTTCACCCTGCCCGCGCCGGGGGTCGAGCCGAGGTGGCGCCTGGCCTACGACTTCGCGCCCGAGCAGACCATCGGCCTGGCCTCGGCCCGAGACGGCTCGGTGCTGGTCGGGACCTACGTCAACGCCTCCCAGGGCAAGCTCTGGCGCTACGACCCGGTCACCCGCCAGGCGACCCTGATCCAAGCCTTCAGCGCCTACGTCTTCAGCATCACGCAGGATCGGTCCAACGGGGACGTCTACGTCGAGCTCGGCGGCGGCAGCCCCAAGGTCTTCCGCTTCCTCGAGGACGGCACGCCAGCCACGCTGCCGGCAGGGGTCCCGTCCGACCCCAGCGGCCGCGGCGTCATCCAGTACGCCCCTGACGGCAAGATCTACCGCCTCGGCTTCGTCGGCGGCACGATCACGACCTGGGACCTCACACCCTGAGCCAGCGCCGCTACGGCTCGTAGCGCCGGGCGATCGCGGTGAGGTTGGCGTCCCCGTCCCCGGCGGCGATGGCGCCGCGATAGAGCTCGGCGACGCGCTCGGCGATCGGCAGGCTCGCGCCGACCGCCGCGGCGGCCTCCGCTGCGTAGCGCACGTCCTTCTCCATGAGGCTCACCTTGAAGCGCGGCGCGTGGTCCTTGGCGACCATCAACCCCGCCATCCCCTTGGCCACCGGGCTCGTCACCGCCAGAGCGCCGAGGACCTCGAGGGTAGCTGCCGGATCGAGCCCTGCGCGGCCCGCGAAGCCGAGCAGCTCGCCGAAGAGCGCGATCTGCGTGCCAAGCAGGGTGTTCACGATGAGCTTGGTCACCGCGCCGGCCGGCGTCGGGCCCACGCTGTGCACGGCGCCGCCCATGACCCCGAGGAGGTCGCGGACGCCGTCGACCACCGCGGGATCCCCGCCGGCGAGGAACACGAGCACGCCGGCCTCCGCCTGGGGCAGCGACCCGACGACGGGCGCGTCGAGGAAGTGGGCGCCGACCGCGCGCACCCGCTCGCCGAGCGCCGTGACCCGCGCCGGGCTCAGGGTGCTGCTCTCGATGGCGACGGCGCCCGGGCGGAGGCCGGCGAGGGCGCCGCTCTCGGGGTCGTCCCAGACGGCGGCGGAGGCGCCGTCGTCGCTGAGGATCGCGATGACGACGTCGGCCTGCGCGGCCGCCGCCCGCGGGCTCGCGGCAGCGCGCGCGCGCAGCTCCGGGGCGTCCTCGGGCACCCCCGAGCGGCTCCAGACGACGACGTCGTGGCCGGCGGCGACCAGCCGCCGCGCCATGCGCCGCCCCATCAGCCCGAGGCCAAGAAAAGCGATCCGGGTCATCTTCCACCTCTCCGTCACTGTCCACGATCATTCAGCAGGCCGCCCGCTCACCCGCCACGAGAAGGCTCAGGGCGGGCTGGCCGGGCCGGCGCAGCGGCTGGCGCCGCGCCCGGCTGGCGTGAGCCTTCGGCCCCGCGACAACAATCTGCTTGCAAGTCGGGGAGCCTGGCACTACTTTTCTTTCAAGCGAGCGTTTACTCGCTTACAGGAGCGCCGAGATGACCAAGAAGAAGAGCACCGAGGAGCGCCGGCGCGAGATCGCGGACGCGACCCTCGCGCTCGCGATCGAGCACGGGGTGAGCAAGCTGACCACGGCGACCATCGCGCGCGCCGTGGGCCTCGCGGAGGGGACGATCTTTCGTCACTTCGACAGCAAGAACGAGATCATCCTGGCGGCGATCGAGCGCCTCGACGAGCTGCTCCTCGCCAGCCTGCCGGACGGATACAGCGATCCCCTCGAGCGGCTGGGAGCCTTCTTCGCGAGCCGCGTCACCATGATCGGAGCGCGGCCCGGCGTGGCCCGGATCCTGTTCTCGGACGAGCTGGGGCTCGAGGCGGGCGAGGAGGGCCTTCGGGCCGTCCAGCTGGTGCAACAGCGCTCGCTCGCCTTCGTGCGGTCGTGCCTCGTGGAGGCGCACGCGCGCGACCTGCTGCGTCCCGGACTCGCGCCCGAGGACCTGATGATCGTCGTGCAAGGCTCCGCGCTCGCGCTGGTCACCTTCGGCCGCGTGATCGCCTCCGGGATCCCGCCGGAGGAGCGGGCGCGCAAGATCTGGGACGTTCTCGCAAGCATGATGGGGAGGTAGACGATGCGCGCTCCGCGGACACCCGCCGCTTCTTCGCGGCCCGGTACGCAAGCAAGTACTCATGTCCTTTTTCTCGTCGCGCTCGCGTCTGTGACAACGGCCGCCGGCTGCAACGGACAGGCGGCGGGCACCGCGATGACACCGACGGAGTCGAGCCCCGAGCGCCCGGTCGCCGTGCGAACGGTCCCGGTCCGCACCGGTCCCCTCCTGAGAGAGGCGAGCTACCTGGGCACGGTGCGCTCGACGAGCCGCGCGACGGTGATCGCCCAGACGAGCGGCACGGTGGCGGAGCTGCCGGTCGAAGAGGGCGCGGCGGTGAGCGCCGGCCAGGTGGTCGCGCGGTTGACCTCGCCGGACGCCGACGCTCGGGTGCAGCGCGCCCGGGCCGAGGTCCGCCGGGCGCGCGCCGAGCGCGACTACCTGTGCGACCGGGCAGCCAAAGACGACGGGCTCGAGAGCGCCGGCGCGATCACCACCGCGGCCGCCGATCTGGGCCGCAAGCAGTGCGCGACGGCGCGCGAGGCCGTGCGCGCGAGCGACGCCCAGCGCCGCGAGCTCGACGTCTTCGTCGAGCGCGCCGTCGAGGAGGCTCCCCTCGAAGGGACGGTGCTCGAGTGGCTCGTACAGCCAGGCGAGCACGTGATGCCCGGCCGCCCCCTCTTGAACATCGGCGGCACCGCGCTCGAGCTGACGATCGCCTTGACCGAGGCGGACCTGGCCCGCGGCGTGGCCGTCGGGACGCCCGCCACCGTCGGGCTGCGCGGCGGCGAGCCGCTCGCGAGCGAGGTCGTCGCGTTGGCCCCCCAGGCCCGCGGTCCGGGGCGCACGGTCCAAGCGACCCTGCGGCTGCCCGCGCCGCTGGCCGACGCGGCCTACAACGGGATGTCCCTCGACGTCGCGTTGGTGCTCGAGCGCGATGACGACGCGGTCGCGGTGCCGCCGGACGCGCTCCTGACCGAGAGCGACGGCGTCGCGCTGTTTCTCGTCCGCGACGACCGCATCGAGCGCCGCTTGGTGACGCCGGGGCTCCGCGCCCAGGGCTGGGTCGCCGTCACACCGGCCCCCGCCGCAGACGATCACGTGGTCGTCGGGGCGCTGCGCGGGCTCGCCGATGGGCAGCTCATCTTCGGCGTGGACGACTCGGGGGCCCAGCGATGAGCCTAGCCCGCGTCATCGTACGCAATCGCCACGCGGTCGGGGCGGCCGCCATCGCGACCGCGCTGTTCGGCGCCGCCGCCTACCAGGCGCTGCCGATGCAGCTCTTTCCGGACACCGCGCCGCCGCTGGTCACCGTGGTCGCCGCCTACCCGGGCGCCGCCGCGGCGGACGTCGCGCGCGACGTGACCGAGCCCCTCGAGGAGGAGTTCGCGTCCCTCGAGGGGGTCGTCACGCTGCGCTCCACCTCCCTCGACAACCTGTCGCTGACCACGATCGAGTTCGCCTACGATCAGCAGGTGGAGCTCGCGGCGGTCGACACCCAGAACGCCATCGCCCGCATCCGCTCCACCCTCCCCGCCGGCATCGCCGAACCCCAGGTGCTCTCGTTCAGCACCGCGGACCGGCCCGTCGTCACCCTCGGCGTCGCGATGGACGACCTCTCGGAGGCGCGACGCCTCGCGGAGGACTACTTCGCCCCGAGGCTCCAACGCATCCCCGGGGTCGCGGGGGTGGACGTGTTCGGCGGCCACGTCACGGCGCTGCTCGTCGAGGTCGACCCGCGCACGCTCGCCGCCCGCGGCGTGTCACCGGCCCAGGTGGTCGACGCGGTCCGCGCTCAGACGACCTCGTCGCCGGCGGGGCGGCTGCGCACCGTGCGCACCCAGACGATGCTGCGCCTCGAGGCGGCGGTCCAGGACGCCGACGCCCTCGCGACCGTGCAGATCCCCCTCGCGGACGGCGGTCGGGTGCTGCTCTCCGACATCGCCCAGCTCCGAGTAGGGGCTCTCGACGACGACGCGCGCTTCGCCATCGACGGCGCCCCCTCCATCGCGCTGCAGGTGTTCAAGGCGACGGACGCCAACACCGTCGCGGTGGTCGACGCCGCCCGCGCGGCCGCCGCCGAGCTCACTGCGGACTACCCCGGCGCGCGCTTCACCATCGGCGAGGAGACGGCCACCTTCACCGAGGTGTCGGTCAGCAACCTCCTCGAGGGGGTCTGGCAGGCCCTGCTCCTCGCCTCGGTCATCCTCTTCCTGTTCCTCGGGCGCGTCCGCAGCGCCGCCGTCGCGATCATCTCGATGCCGCTCTCCTACGGCATCACCTTCGCCCTGATGTACCTCGCGGGGGTCCAGTTCGACATGGTCACGCTCTCGGCCGTGATCCTCGCGGTCGGGATGGTGGTCGACGCCGCGGTCGTCGTGCTCGAGAACGTCACGCGGCTGCGCGAGGAGGAGGGCCTCAGCGCCGAGGAGGCCGCCATTCGAGGCGCCGACGAGGTGCGAACCCCCGTGCTCGCGGGGGCCGCCACGACGCTGACCGTGCTCATCCCGCTGATGTTCCTGCCCGGCTTCATCGGAAAGACCTTCGGGCCCCTGGCGATGACGCTGCTGTTCGCCTTCCTCGCCTCGCTCATCGTGGCCCTCTTCCTGGTCCCGGTCCTGACCCTCTACGCGGGGAGCGCCGGCTGGGTCGACCGCGTCGGGCTCTGGATCACCCGGCCCTTCTCGTGGTCGATGGACCGCGTCCGCGACGGCTACGCCTGGCTCCTGGGCCTGGCGCTGCGGTGGCGCCTCGTGACGCTGCTGCTCGCGGCGGCGACCCTCGTCCTCGCCCTGCGGACCATCGCCACGTTGGGCATGGACGTCCTACCGAAGATGGACACCGGCAGCTTCTTCGTCTCCCTCGAGACGCCCTCGGGCGCCTCCCTCGACGAGACCGAGCGCGTCGTGCGCGAGGTCGAGGCGCTCATCCGCGCCGAGCCGGAGGTCATCAAGGTCCAGTCCCAGATCGGCTTCGAGCCCGGCATGCGCAGCAGCGGCGCGGCGCGGGGCCCAGACCAGGCCTACGTGAGCGTCACGTTGACCGACCGAACCGGGCGCAGCGACGACATCTGGTCGATCGAGGGCCGCGTCCGCGATGGCCTGCAGCGCGTCGCCGGCATCGCGCACGTGGTCGTCCGCGAGACGGGGAACACCGCCCGCCCGACCAGCGCCGCCCCCATCGTGCTGCGCATCGCCGGCGCGGATCCGCTGATCCTCGACCGCCTCGCCGAGCAGGCCCTAGACCTCCTCGAGCGCACGCCCTCGGTGGTGGGACCGACGCGCAGCTGGCGCCTCGACCAGCTCCAGACCCGCATCATCGTGGACAACGCCAGGGCGCGCGCCGTCGGGCTCACCGAGCTGGGCGTCGCCGGGCAGCTGATGGCCGCCTCCGAAGGGGTGATGGCGGGGCAGCTGCGCGGCCGCGACGGGACCACGGTGCCGGTGCGCGTGCGCACCGACCGCGCCGGCTGGGAGGTCCCCGCGGATCTCCTGGATCTCCCGCTCGTCGCCCCGCGCCACCCTGACGGGCTGCCGGCGCGCGAGGTCGCGTCCCTCGAGACGCGGGTGGGGCAGGGCACGATCACCCGCGAGGGGCTCCTCTTCACCGTGGACGTCTCGGCCACCGTCGAGGGGCGCGCGCTGAGCTTCGTCGTCGCCGACATCGAGCAGGCGCTGGCCGGCTGGACGCTGCCCCATGGGTACACCGCCGGGCTCAGCGGCGAGAACGACGACCTCGACGACGCCAAGACCGAGCTCGGCGGCGCCCTCGCGATCGCGATCATCGCCGTCTATCTGCTGCTCGTGGCGCAGCTGGGGTCGTTTCTCCACCCGCTGACGATCCTGCTCAGCGTGCCGCTCAGCCTGGCCGGGGTGGCGGCCGCGCTCGCGTGGACCGGCAAGCCCGTGTCGATGCCGGTGATGGTCGGGCTCATCCTGCTCGTCGGGACCGTCGTCAACAACGCCATCATCCTGCTCGACTTCATCCGGCAGCGCCGCGAGGACGGGACGGAGCGCCGCGACGCAGTCCTCGCCTCGGTCCGCACCCGCTTTCGGCCCATCATGATGACGTCGCTGTCGACCATCGTGGGGATGATCCCGCTGGCCGCGGAGTGGGCCTTGGGCTCGGAGCGCTTCTCGCCGCTGGCCATCGCGGTCATCGGCGGGATGACCGCGGCCACCTTCCTGACCCTCGTCATCATCCCGGTCGCCTACGACCTGGTGGACGACGTCGCCCAGCGGCTGCGCCGGCTACGCCCGGCGAGGAGGACCTGACATGCGCCGACTCCCAGCGACGCCCTTCGCGACGCTCCTCCTGATCTCCTTCGCGAGTGGCCCTTCGCCGCGGGCAGCGGCGCCGGAAGAGCCCCCTCGCGGCACGACGCTGGACCTCGCGCAGGCCCAGGCGCTCGCCCTCGCACACAGCCCGCGCCTCAAGGAGGGCGCGGCCGCGGCGGACGCGGCGCGGTCGCGCGAGCGCGCCGCTCAGTCCAGGTTCTTCCCCAAGGTCGGGCTGCAGGCGCGCTACAGCCGCGTCAGCCACGTCGAGCCCGGCAGCATCGCGCTGCCGCTGACCCAACCGGACGGGCAGCCGCTGCCGGCGGTCCAGCTCGGCGAGGCCATCGACAACCAGCTGTCGCTGCGGCTGACCGCCGACCAGCCGCTGTTCACCGGGTTCGGGCTGTCCCGAGGGCTCGACGCGGCGCGCCAGGGGGGCGAGGTCGTCGCGGCGAGCCGCGCCGTGGACCGCGCCGACCTGCGCCTGCGCGTGGAAGAGGCGTACCTCGGGCTCGTCCGGGCGCGGCGGGTCGTCGGCGTGGCCGAGGACTCGCTGCGCACCCTCGAGGCGCACGCCCTCGACGTGCAGCGCCTGGTCGCGGGGGAGCGGGCGACGGCGCTCGACGCGACGCGGATGCGGGCGCAGGTGGCGTCGGCGCGTGCGGCGGTGGCGCGCGCGGAGGCC
>PHBI01000133.1 GCA_002841945.1 Deltaproteobacteria bacterium HGW-Deltaproteobacteria-14 | reverse complement strand
CCGGTCTGCCTTCGCTTCCGGGAACACGCACCCGACGACGCCTCCTTGGCCATCCGATCAACTTATTCCGGCACGGGCCCTAACCTGCGGAGACCGTCGGCTGGTGCGGTGTCCCGGACCGCGCGAGCGGCCGGTTCAGTCTCGCGAGGCCCACCGCCGCCGCCGCAGCCACACCCACCCGGCCCCCGCCATCAGCAGCGCGAGCGGCCCGGCGCCCTCACCGCCGCGACAGCCGCCCTCGTCCACCGTCACCGCGTCCGGGACGCAGCTCGCTGAGCAGCCGTCGTGGTCGCGGGCGTTGCCATCATCGCACAGCTCGCCGTTGACGCTGTCGATCGACCCGTCGCCGCAGAACGTCGGGATCCCCACCGTCGGCCTGCACCCGGCGCCGCACACCGCGCAGCTCTGCACCCCATAGCGACACAGCTCGGTGTAGTCGTTGCCGTCGTCACACACCTCGCCGTGGTCGAGGTCGACGCGACCGTCGCCGCACCAGCTCCCGGCGTTCGCTTCCGGCCCCGCGCAGTCCGTCCGACACCGGGTACACCCCACCGCGCCGTACGCACACGCGCCCGGCGGGTCCGCCCCGGGGTCGCACACCTCGCCGTCGCTCAGCCTGCCGTCGCCGCAGACGCGGTCGTCGCACGCCGCGGTGCACCCGTCGCTGTCGTCGTCGTCGCCGTCGTCGCAGCGCTCGCCCGCGTCCTTGACCCCGTCACCGCAGCGCGGCTCCCGGCAGTCGGTGCGGCACGCGTCGGGCGAGCTGTCCGAGTTGGCTTCACCGTCGTCGCAGCCCTCGCCGTCGCCCGCGTCGAGGTGCCCGTCGCCGCAGAAGCGGGCCGCGCCGGTCTCCTCCTGGCAGCCGGCCCCGCACACGAGGCAGCTCTCAACCCCATAGACGCAGTCGGCGACGACCTGATCGCCGTCGTCGCAGCCCTCGGCGCTGTCGCGCACGCCGTCACCGCAGCGCGGCGCGCGGCAGTCGCTGCGGCACGCGTCGGGCACGCTGTCCGAGTTGGCCCCGCCGTCGTCGCAGCTCTCGGCGCCTCCGACCAGCCCGTCGCCGCACACCGTCACCGTCACCGCCGCGGTCGCGGCGACCTCGCTCGCCACGACGTCCCGGTGCCCGCGCGCGACCGCCGACACCACCAGGTCACGGCGGGTGCTCGTCGCCGCGGCCGCCGCCTGCCAGGTCACCGTCACCGTGGCCCCGGGCGCGATGACGCCGCTCGTCGAGCCGGCGTCCGCGATCGCGCGCGGGGTGGCGAAGGGCGAGCCCCCGCCGACGTCCGCGATGGCCACGGCGCCGACGCGGCTCGTCCCCGAGAGGTAGTCGAGCCCCGCCGGGGTCGTCACCTGCAGTGTTGCGCTCCGCGTCGCCCCGGCGCCGACGTTGGTGACGCGCGCCGTAAACAGCACCGTGTCGGCGACCCCCACCGGCGTGGCGGGGGCCGCGGTGAGCTCCACGGCGAGCCGCGCCACCCCGAGCGGGGACGGGCCGACCTCGGCGTGGCCGGTGTTGTCGAGCCCGCACGCGGTGTAGCTCCAGTCGACGGAGGCGATCGGCGCGAGCACGTCGTCGGTCGGGTCGGCCGCCACGACCGCCTCGAGCGACGCCACGACGGACGCGCCCGGAGCCAGGGTCCCGAGCGGGTAGGGCGCCACGCTGGGGTCCGCCCCGGCGACCGGCGCGCCGTCGATCGCGAAGGTGTTCGGCACGGCGCTGAGGTCGGCAGCCAGGTTGACGGCGAGCGTGAGCCCCAGCGCCGGCTCCGCCCCGGAGTTCGTCAAGGTCCACGTCAGCGTGGTCGCCTCCCCAGGCACCACCGCCGTTGGGCTCGCTACCGCCGTCGTCCCCGGGGGCTCGAAGCGCGGCTGGCCGGTGTCGATCTGGATGCCGATCGCCGTGACCCGGTACTGCTCGCTGGAGGTGATCCCCTGGGCCACGGCCGCGGTCGTCCCGGCGGGCAGGACGCCGCTCGCGTCGACGTTGGTGATGTCCCACCCCTGGCGCCCGGTGGTGGTCGAGGTCGACGTCAGGTTGAGGTGGCCAAAGGTCCCCGAGGTGTCCACGTGCCCGTCGTCGCCGTTGATGTGCGCGGCGAAGAAGTTCCCCTCGTTGTTGTTCGGCCCGATCAGGTTCGCGAGCGGCCCCCCGGTGGGCCCGAAGGCGAGGTTGTCGCCGTAGCCTCTGTGGTCGCCCTCGAGCGCGCTGACGAGCACCCGCGCGCGCACGTCTCCGGCCGACGGCGTGCAGAGGCCGGACAGGGTCGCCGGCGCCCCACCCCCGGGCTCGAGCCCGACCCAGACCCCGAGGTCGCGGAGCGGCAGATCGGCGCGCGCGTAGGCGACCACGAGGGTCCAGCCGGCGCTCCGGAGGTTGCAGTCGGAGCCGCACCCGAGGGACGCCGGCACGTGCCCGACGGTCCAGGTGCCGGCGCCGTGGGCGGCGACGAGGGCGGTGACGTCGACCGCGCGTGCGTAGAAGTCCTTGGCGGCGTCGTCGAAGGCCACGCCCGCGGCGGGGTCCACGTCGACGCTCGCGCCCCCGGGCGGGGTCACGCGCACCGGCTCGGCGATCGGGCCCGCGGGGAGGTCGTCGAGGTAGGCGCCCCAGACGAGCTCGGCGTGGAGCACCGTCGCTCCCACGGGGAGGCGCAGCGTGGCGGCGGCGGCGTTGAGGGTCCAGTCGGTGGTCGTCCCGGCCGGCCACCCGCCGGGGGCCTGCAGGCTCGGGTCGGTGGTGACGAAGGCGCCGATGCTCCCGACGGTGCCGGGGCCCGCCGCGCCGTCGCTCGACAGCCCGAGCGCGTTGCCGGTCATGGTCAACGCGCCGTGCGCCGTCACCGAGAAACGCGGCGTGTACTCGGCGCGGGCGATGCCGCCGCCGAAGACCGCGCAGGCTAGCCCCACCATGCCGAGCGGCGTCAAACGACCCATGCGCTCAGCATAGCAAAATCCAGCGCGCGAATCCGGTCCATGTTAGATGAGGGAGCCGCAGCGCAGGAGAATCCACCATGAAAAAGAACCTCACGTTCGCCGTCGCAGCCATCGTCCTGCTCGCCGGGTGCGTCACCAAGGGCACCTACAACGAGCTCAAGGACGAGTACCAAGGGTATCGGGACCAGGCCGAGGAGCGCGAGCGCACCAACCAGGCCGCGATCTCGGATCTGGAGAAGGCGCTCGCCGACGAGCACACCCGCTACGACCAGCTCGCCGCCGAGCAGGCGCGCCTCGAGAGCCGGATCGAGGCCCTCAACGCCGAGAAGGCCAAGCTCCTGACCGACAAGAAGGGGCTCCAGGCCGCCGAGGCCGAGATGCGCGAGGCCCTCAACGAGATGATGCAGCGCAAGGCCCAGGCCGAGGCGCGCATCGCCGAGTACACGAACCTCCTCCAGCGCTTCAAGGCGCTGATCGACGCCGGCAAGCTCACGGTCAAGATCATCGACGGGCAGATGGTCGTCCAGCTCGCCACCGACGTGCTCTTCGCCTCGGGCTCCGCCGACCTCTCGAGGGGCGGCAAGGACGCGATCACCGAGGTGACGACCATCCTGGCGAGCATCCCCGATCGGAGCTTCCAGGTCGCCGGTCACACCGACAACGTGCCGATCCACTCGAGCCGCTACCGCTCCAACTGGGAGCTCGCCTTCGACCGCGCGATCACCGTCGTGCGCACCATGATGGACGGCGGCATGCCCTCGCCGCGCATCTCGGCGACCAGCTACGGCGAGTTCCGGCCCACCGCGTCGAACGACACCGACGAGGGCAAGGCGCGCAACCGCCGCATCGAGATCATCGTCGTGCCGGACCTGTCGAAGCTCCCCGGCGCCGAGGAGCTCGAGAAGCTCGGCGGCCACGAGAGCTAGGGTGGCTGCGGGGAGATGGCCGCGAAGCGCCATCTCCCCGTAGGCGACTTCGCCGCGCAGCGGCGGATGGAGGCGGCGGAGCCGCCGGGACACCACCTGAGCTGGCCTGCTGCATTGCAGCAGGCCAGCTCATTAGGGGCGGTCGGCACAGCGGAAACCGGTCTGCTGCATTGCAGCGTCAGGGCACCTGCTGGCCCAGCACCGACAGCTGGCGCACGACCGGGATGTTGCCGCCGGACGCGTTGAGCGTCAGCTCGATCTCGATGAGCGGGGCCGTCACGTCGATGATCAGCGGGAAGTTGGCCGGCGGGTAGGGGCCGGCCGCCACCGTCCACGGCGCCGACGACAGCGCCGCGAGGCTCGCCCCCCAGCGGTGCCGGACCGACAGGGTCGCCGCCCCCGCCCCGGGCAGGGTCGCGTCGACGAACACGACCGTCCAGTGGGTCCCGCCCTGGGGCCAGCCGGCGACGACCTGCCGATACCAGCCGGTCGTCTGCCCCGCCGCCAGCGTGAGCGCGCCGGTCGTGTCGAGCGCCACGTGCAGCGCGTTCGCCCCGGTCGGCGTGAACGGCAGCGCCGTCCCGGGGCCGTTGTCGACGATGCAGATGTTGGCGCAGCCCCCGCACGGGGCCTGGACCCCCTCGTCGGTCTGGCCGTCGCAGTCGTCGTCGCCGCCGTTGCAGCGCTCGGGCGCGCCCGGGTGTACATCCTCGTCGAGATCGTCGCAGTCCTCGGCGTTGCCCACGGTGAAGGACGTGATCGCGTCCGGGGCGCACAGACACCGCGGGGCGACGTCCTCGTCCCCGCGCCCGTCGCCGTCCACGTCGCGATAGTAGGGGGCGCAGAGGGTCGCGCCCTCCTCGTCGGTCAGCCCGTCGCAGTCGTTGTCCACGCCGTCACACACCTCCTCGGCGGTCTTCGACACCGCGGCGTTCTTGGGCGCGCAGTCCTCGGAGTCCACGGTCCCGTCGCCGTCGTCGTCCTCGTCGACGCAGTCCGCGACGCCGTCGTCGTCGGTGTCGGGGAAGCCCTCGTCGGTCACGCCGTCGCAGTTCTGGTCGCGGCCATCGCACACCTCGGCCTCGGCCGCGAGGCCCACGCAGTCGAGCTGCCCGGCGACGCAGAAGCCGACCCCCGGGCAGGTCCCGTGGGCGTTGACGATGTCGCAAGCCGCGCCACCCGCGACGCCCTCGTCGAGCTCGCCGTCGCAGTCGTCGTCCACGCCGTTGCAGGTCTCGACCGCCGGCACCCGGGCGTCGCACGGGGTGAGCCCCGCGCTGCCGCACCAGCGGAGCCCGTCGCACGTCCCGAAGGCGTTGGTCACGTGGCACACCGTGACGAGCTCGAGCTCGCTCGCGAGGGCGTTGCACGCGCAGGTCGCGAGGCCCTCGCTCGGCACGCACTGTCCGGGAGCGCCGGGCTCGACGGCGCCGTCGTCGGGCTCGCAGGTGTAGCCGCTCGGGCACTGGGTGTCCCCGACCGTGCAGCTCTTGCCGCAGAAGCGCCCGGCCGGGCCGCTGTCGAGGCAGCGGTGGGTCGCCCCGAGCGCGAAGGCGGTGCAGTCCTCGTCGACCTCGCACGGCTGGCACAGCGTCACCGTCGGATCGACGCAGACGAACACCTGGTCGGTCCCCTGGTTCGCGACCTGGCCGCACTCCCAGCCGTTCGGGCAGCCCGACTCGCAGCCCGCCGTACACTCGAGCCCGTTGGCGGACGGCACGCACCACCCCGAGGCGCAGTCGACGTTCTCGGAGCACGGATCGCCGAGCTCTCCCGGGGTCCAGGTGTCCGTAGCCGTGTCGCCCGGGCCGGCCGTGTCGACGGCTACGACGTCGGCGTCACCCGCGTCCGTGGTGTGACTCCCGGTGTCGTCCCCGCCGCAGGCCGCGACCCCGACGAGCGCCGTGAAGAGCACCCCCAAGCACACTGGAATCTCGCAGCGCTTCAGCATCTATCGCCCCCGCCTCGTTCGCCCCCCGGCGTCCAGCCTACATTGTGCCGTGCGGGGACGTCCGACGCCACCTCCGCGGATCAAGCGGCGACGGTCTCAGCGCGGAGCGCCGCCGCAGCGTCGGCGCCGTACAGCGCCTCGACCAGCGCCAGGGCGAAGGCCACGGCCGTGCCGGGGCCGCGGCTCGTGATCACCGGCCCGTCGATCGCCACGGCCTCGGTGGTGTAGCTGGTGAAGTCCGCGAGGTCGTCGCGGCAGCCCGGGTGGTTGGTGATCCGCGTCGCGACCGGCAGCCCGGCCGCCGCGAGGACCCGCGGCGCGGCGCAGATCGCGCCGGTCAGCCCCCCCGCACCGAGGCGCCGGGACAAGAGCCCCGCGAGGGTCTCCGACTCCGCCAGCCGCGCGACCCCCGGGCCGCCCGGCAGCACGACGAGGTCCCACTCCTCGCCCCACTCCTCGAGGGCCTCGCTGAGGTCGATGTCCGCCATGATCCGCACGCGGTTGCGCCCGGTGATGGGGTTGGGGGCGTCGACGCTCGCGGTCACCACGTGGGCGCCGGCGCGCCGCAGGTAGTCGATCACCGCGATCGCCTCGAGCTCCTCGAACCCCGGCGCGAGGGGCACCAGCACACGCTTCTTCGCGACCATCGTCGACCTCCTCCCGGGGGATCTGCGCGCCCGGGAACCGCGGCGCCCACGCTGGGGCAGCGCGCGCCCGACGTCAAGGTACGTCCGATGGACCGCCGGGTTGGGCTCTGATATCACCGCGGCATGAGCGATGGACCGGAGACCCAGCTCGCGTCCGGCGCGCTGGAGGAGCTGCGCTTTCAGCGCTACCGCCTGACCCTCCCGAACGAGGGGGCCACGCGCCTCTTCGACGGGCGCCTGATCTACCTCGGCAGCGCGCCGGACAACGACTTCGTCGTCGATCACCCGACGGTGTCGCGCACCCACGCCCGCCTCGAGTTCGACGGCACGGGCTTCTTGCTGCGCGATCTGCAGTCGAAGAACGGCACCTGGATCGACGGCGTGCGCGTGCACGAGGGCTACGTGCCCGCGACCGCGCGGATCCGCCTCGGCCACGCCGACGTCGCCTTCAGCCTCGACGAGCAGGCCGTCGAGGTGCAGCTCGCGCGCAGCGATCGCTTCGGGCGGCTGATCGGGCGCTCGGCCCAGATGCGCGAGATCTTCGCGCTGCTCCCGCGGCTGGCGCGCGCCGACGTGAGCGTGCTCGTCGAGGGCGAGAGCGGGACCGGCAAGGAGCTCGTGGCGGAGGCGATCCAGGCGCACTCGCGGCGCGCGCAGAAGCCGCTCGTGATCTTCGACTGCTCGGCGGTGTCGCCGGAGCTCATCGAGAGCGAGCTCTTCGGGCACGTCAAGGGCGCCTTCACCGGGGCCATCGCCAACCGCGCGGGGGTCTTCGAGGCGGCCGACGGCGGCACGCTCTTCCTCGACGAGATCGGCGAGCTGCCGCTCGAGCTCCAGCCGAAGCTCCTGCGCGCCCTTGAGAAGGGCGAGTTCAAGCCGGTCGGCGACAACTCCCGGCGTGTCGCCGACGTGCGCGTCATCGCGGCCACCAACCGACAGCTCGATCGCGAGGTCGAGGCCGGCAACTTCCGCGAGGACCTCTACTATCGCCTCGCCGTGATCAAGGTCCGGCTGCCGCCGCTGCGCCGCCGCCCGGAGGACATCCCGCTGCTCGTCGAGACGTTCCTCGCGGCCGCCGGCGCGACCGACGTCCAGGTCGGCTACGAGACGATGCGACGCCTGCAGGCGCACCCGTGGCCGGGCAACGTGCGCGAGCTCAAGAACTACGTGGAGCGCGCCGTGGTGCTCGCGGAGAACGGTCGCCTCGAGACGCGCCACCTGTCGTCGCGATCGATCAAGCAGGAGCCGGCGGTGCAGGAGGTCGGCGACGGCGCCCGCGCGCTGCTGTCGGTCGACTACGATCTGCCGTTCAAGGACGCCAAGCAGCGCCTCCTCGAGGTCTTCGAGACCCGCTACTGGACCCGGCTCCTCGACGACACCGGCGGCAACATCTCCGAGGCGGCGCGGCGCGGCGGCATCCACCGCAAGAGCCTCGAGTACGTGGTGAAGAAGCTCGATCTCAAAGGCGAGCTGAAGGGCGACGGGTGAGGGTGAGGTCAACGCGACGTGACCAACCCGCCTCCGGATCGGGCGCCTCCTGCGCGCCCTCGAGGAGCTCGGAAGGCGCCCGGCCTGCCTTCGTTCTCGAGAACACGCAGGCGCCGCCACCTCATCTGGCATCTTGATCGGTTTCTTTCGACTTCACCTTGGAGGGGAGCGCGGCGTCGGGTCACCGAGGAGCGAAAAATTGGACGCCCTCCGGGGGCGCTCCTAGGATGACTCGAGCCTCAGGGCTCTCCGGGGAGGGTCCGGATCCTGTCGTTGGAGGAAAACAGAGTGAGCAACACGAGGAGCACGACGACGGCCCGCGCGGTGACCGTCACCGAGCGGCGCGAGCTCCAGCGGGCGCTGGTGCGTGTCGACCTGTCGCGCGAGGAAGAGCTCGTGCTGAGGCTGCGGCATGGCGTTCCAGCGGAGCGTACGACGCCGCTCGCCTATCGCGGCCAGGATGATCCCGAGCTCTCCGCCAAGCTGGCCATGATCGAGGCAGAGCTGCTCGATCAGCTGCGCCCGGTGGCGGTCGCCGAGCCGGTGGCCCCCGAGGGCGACGCCCTCAAGCAGGCCATCATCGACGGACTGAAGAAGCTGTAGTAGCGCCGCCTGCGCGGCGCCGTACGGGGCTCGACCGGCGCGTCGAGGCCCCCGTCAGTTTCCCGACCGCCTGGCCCGCTTCGGGTGGGCCAGGCGGGCCTCTTCGGCTGGGAAACGGTGTCGTATCGGTCGGGCGACTGCGGTCTCTCCGGCCGACTTCGTCGACTGCGTCGACCTGCGGGGCCAGCTACGGCCTCCGTGTCCCGACCTGCCGATGGAGATCAGGGACGCCTGCCTCGCGCAGTGCGTCCCTTCGTGCGTTCGGCGCCGCGCGCGGTGCGGGCGAGAAAACGCTCGAGCTGCTGTGGTTGGCGCCCGACGGTCGTATGGAGTATGTTCCGCGCGATCCCTTCGGGGGCCGCAAACCGTCCTGTTCCGCCGCCCGCGCACGGGCTGCCCCACACGGAGCGTCAGCCATGTCCACCGCGTTCGTCAGCGTCCCCTTGTTCCAGGGCATGGATGAGTCAGGCTTGCAGGGCCTCGGCGAGGTGTTCGAGCGCTATGAGGCCGAGGAGGGCGAGGTCCTCTTCTCGAGCGGCGAGCGGGCCGAGTTCGTCTACCTCCTCGTCGAGGGGAGCGTGGCGCTCAAGGAGGACGGCAAGACCCACATCGAGCTACAGCCGGTCAGCGTGATCGGTGAGCTCGGGGCCATGACCGGGCTCTCGCGCCGCGTCACCGCGGTGACGATGGAGACGTCGGTGCTCCTGCGCGCGACCGGGTCCGATCTGATGGGGTACTTCACCCAGAACAGCCAGGTCGCGGTGGCGTTCTACCAGAACCTCTTGAGCATGACGGCGGACAAGGTGCGACGCGACGAGCGGCGCATCAACGACATGCGCCACAACATCATCGCCACGCAGAAGGAGCTCAAGCGGCTCCGTGACTTGATCCTCGAGAGCCCCGACACGGTCGTCAGCGAGCCCGCCCACGGCATGCTCGAGGAGATCATCAGCCAGAACCGGCGCGCCAACTACTCGGTCGAGCCGCCGAGCGCGCTGCCGGCGACGATCCGCCTGCCCGACGGCCGCACCTTCCCGGTGCTCAGCATGTCACGCCAGGCGCTGGTCGTGCCGCGGGAGGCCGCCTGGCTCGGAGACACCGACTGGCGCGGGGTGCTCATCCTCGCCGGGATCGAGCTGCCGACGAGCGGCGCGGTGGAGAGCGGCCAGTTCGAGGGCACCTCGCGGATCGAGCTGGACCTGCTGATCGACGAGTACAGCGATATCCTCGAGGACTACCTGACCCAGGCCCAGCTCCTCGACATCGTCCTGTAGGACACCTCAGTCAAGACTCGCTTCGCTGCGTCTCGCTTGGGGTCCTAGCGAGACTGATCCGGCCGCTTCGCGGCTCCACCGCCCGCTCGCGCGGCCCGGGACATCGCCCCGGGGCCTCGCTCGCTCGGCGCTGGATCAATGTCCTGGGACACCTCAATCAAGACTCGCTTCGCTGCGCTTTGATCGAGGTGCCCTTGAACATCAGCCGGGTTGCCAGATCCCGACCGGCGCGCCGGTCGGGTCGACGAGCGCGGCGCGGCGCCCGTCGTCGAGGGGCGCTGGGTCTTCGTACACGTAGCCCCCGAGGTCGCGCACCCGCGCCACCACGGCGTCGAGATCCGGGACGCGGAAGTAGTACATCCAGCGCGCGGGGAACGAGTCACCGGGGAGCCGCGAGCGGATGAGCCCGAACACCCGACCGTCGCGCGCGATCGCGTGGGCGACGCCCTCATCGCCGCGGTCGAGGGGGGGGCCGATCTCCCAGCCGAAGAGCCGCTGATAGAAGTCGCAGGCGGCGTCGACGTCGTCGGTGAGCAGCTCGTACCAGCCGATCCGGCCCGCGGCCGCGATGCCGCCATCGTCCTGCTCGTCGCCCGCGTTGGCGTAGGGCGCGAACACGGCGCCCTGCGGGTCCGTCACGACACCGAAGCGTCCCGTGACGAGCGACGCGTCCTCGCCTTCGTCGTCGTACTCGTAGTCGTCGGGCGTCACGTGGACGTCACCACCGTTGGCGCGCACGAAGTCGAGCGCGCCTTCGAAGTCGTCGACCGCCAGGTAGCCCAGCCAGTGGCTCTGGACGCCGTCGTCGCGGACGATGGGGATCGCGCCGAAGATGGCCTCCGGCACGTCCTTCGGGGTGCACATGAAGTACTGCCCGTCCTCGCCGATGCGCGCCTCGGTGACCGCGAGGTCGAGGAGCTCGGTCAAGAACACCAGGCTGTCTTCGAGCTCGATAGTCATCAGGTCGTACCATATGAAGCGACCGGGGCGAGCCATGCGTCCTCCTGGGGTGCTGCGCGGTCGGAGCATAGAGAACTTCCGAGCCGCGCGCAAAGCGCCCTGGGGGCGTGGTTGGCTCCGCCGTCGATGTTCTGACACCCGGTCGCGCCAAATGACGCGTTCGCGCGTGGCCCCATGACGCCAGGATCACGCGCACTCGGCTTCGCACCGCCGGCGCTCGGGGCTGGGAAGCGGGCTTCGCAGCGGCCTCGCGGCGGCGACGCGTTTGGCCGTCGACCGGAGCGTGACCGGCGGGCATGGATCGTGCATCCGCCTTCGTCGTCGAGACCACCGTCGGGAAGCCCACCATGACGTCGCGCGTCGCTCGCACCTCCACCTCGCTCGCCTTGGTCCTCGTGGCTGGGGTGGCGGTCGTGGGTCTGCGCTGCAACACCGACGACGACGCCCCCGAGTGGTCGGCCTCCCTCCCCGGGGAGGTGGTGTTCGCCGCCCGAGAGGCGGGCGTCTCCTCGATCTACCGCGTCGCGGCGAACGGCGCCGGCCGCACCCAGCTCTTCAAGAACGACGACCCGGTCGACCCCAACGCGCTCTACCCGAGCTGGGTCGACGAGGGTCGACGCATCCGCTTCACCGCGATGCGCGACGGCGTCTGGGCCGGCTACGAGATGGACGCCGACGGCCGCGCCGTCCACGCCGACGGGGATCCGGACTTCCGGCTGCTGTCGGTCCCCGGGGCGGCCCCCGACCTCGAGGTCTCCGACGACGCCATCTGGGCCACGGGCCCTGACGGCGAGCGCCGCCTGATCCACCGCGCCCCCGCGTCGCGCGGCCACGTCGCCTACGCCAACGTGGCGTGGGGCCCTGACAAGCGCTTCGTCATCTTCCAGGCGTGCGACCTGTTCGAGCGCTGCGAGGTGCAGGTCGCTCGGGCAGACGGCGCAGGGGTCTTCGTCATCGGCCCGGGCCGGCACCCCAGCTGGACCTGGTAGAGCGCTCGGCAGGTCGCGGACACCGGCGCCGAGCGCGGCTCCGCGGGACGCTGCGACGGTGCCCCGAGGGGCCTCACCGGGGCGTCATCCCCACGTGGCACTCGCCGGCGGCGAGCTCGGACATCGCGCCCTGCGACAATTCTGCCTCGCTGCTTGTCATCCGGAGGCCGTCGGCTATACTCAAACTTCCTCAAGTAGTCCGGCCCAACTTCACGTATGCAGCGCCCCCGCTGCAACGGTCCCTTCCCTGACAACCTGAATGTTAACGATGGCAGCGCCCCCCCTGCTCCATCCCCCACCCTTCAGGCCAGGGTAGGATCCGACGCGAATTGGCGCCGGCATTTTACACCAGCCGCGCCTTCCCCTCTCGGAGTTGGCGCGGCGGCCCTTGTTGCGTTGCACAGGCGTGTGGCCTGAAGGCGCTCAGGGCGTGGGCTTGCGCTATTGTGCGGCGCGGTCGGCGCAGCAGCGGAACCCGGTCGAATCGTCCTGGTGCTGGGCGTCGTGCGCGGTCGTCTCGTAGAGGCAGCCTTCGCCGTTGATGATCGGGTCCATGTAGAAGCCACCCCGGAAGGTCCCGTCGGCGTCGTCGACCCACTCGTGCAGGTTACCCATCAGGTCGTATGCCCCCTCGGCACGGGCCTTGTTCCCGCGCGGACCCTGACGCAGCCACCGCGCTCGCCGCTCAGGGGGAGGCCCGCGGTCGGCGTGTGCCACGACGTCGCGCTCGGCGCTCGCCGAGAGCCCGCCGGCGACGTGGCTCGCCGCCTCCCGCACGACGCGCCGATCGCCCTCTCCGCAGGCCGCGACGAGCCCGACCAGGACGAGGTCTGGGCGCGCCAATATGGCGCCGGCATGGCCGCTTCCTCGCCGCGGGCCCGCTCTCCCCGGGCGCCGCGCTACAGGCTCCAGTAGGTGAGGTGCGGCGGGAGGCTCGCCGGATCGAGGGCCGACTTCACGTCGACCACCACGGCGTCGTGCTTCAACCCGGCCAACAGGTCCGCGAGCGGGCGCTTCAGGTACGCGTCGTGGCGCACCGCCAGGACGAGCGCGTCGAGGTCGACGAGGTCGTCCCAGTCGACCAGGGCCAGCCCATAGCTCATCAGCGCGCCGTCCGGGTCGACCAGCGGGTCGTGGACCAGGGTCTCGCAGCCGAACGCCTTGAGCTCCTCGATGATCTCGACCACGCGGCTGTTGCGCAGGTCGCCGAAGTTCTCCTTGAACGTGATGCCCAGGACGGCGACCCGCGCGCCCACGATGCGGGCGCCGGCCGCCGCGAGGAGCTTGACCGTGCGCTGCGCGACCCACGCGCCGACGGCGTCGTTGATGCGCCGCCCGGCGAGGATGACCTCGGGGTGATAGCCGAGCGCCTGCGCCTTCGCGGTCAGGTAGTAGGGATCGATGCTGATGCAGTGCCCGCCCACGAGGCCCGGCTCGAAGGGCAGGAAGTTCCACTTGGTGCCCGCGGTGTCGAGGACGTCCTTGGTGCGGATCCCGAGGCGGTCGCAGATGAGGCCGAGCTCGTTCATCAGCGCGATGTTCAGGTCGCGCTGGGTGTTCTCGATGAGCTTGGCGGTCTCGGCGACCTTGATCGACGGCGCGCGAAAGACACCGGGGCCGACCACGGCGGAGTAGACCGCCGCGATGCGGTCGAGCGCCGCCGCGTCCTGCGCCGCGACCACCTTGACGACGTGCGCGAAGCCGTGCTCCCGATCCCCCGGGTTGATGCGCTCCGGCGAGTAGCCGAGCTGGAAGTCGACCCCCAGCTCGAGCCCGGAGACCGCCGCCAGCAGCGGGCCGACGATCTCCTCGGTCACCCCCGGGTAGACCGTCGACTCGACCACGACCATGTCGCCCTCGGCGAGGTACTTCCCGACGGTGCGCGCCGCGAGCTCGACCGCGCTCAGGTCCGGCTCCTTGTTGTGGGTCAGCGGCGTCGGCACCGCCAGCACGTAGAAGCTCGCGGCGCCGAGCTGGTTCGGATCGGTGGTGTAGGCGACCGACGTCGCGGCGAGCTCCTCGGCCGAGAGGTCGCCGTTGGCGTCGCGCCCGGCCACCAGCTCGGCCACCCGGCCCGTCGCCAGGTCGAAGCCGACGGTGCCCGCGAACGAGCGCCCGAACGCGACCGCCGCAGGCAAGCCCACGTACCCGAGCCCGATGACCGCGATCCGCTCGCTGTGCGCTTCGCTCATCCCTGCCCTCGCTGCCCGGGCCGCGCGGAGCGCCGCGGCCGCTGGTCTCCTGCGCTGTCTTAGCATAGGTTCGCCCCCATGACGCGCCCGCCCACCCACGCCGGCATCATCCGCCCCGCTCGCCGCCCCGCCGGCTGGAGCGCCCCCGGGAGCTCCCCCCGCGGCGCCGCCGACGACCCGACCCTCGTCCCGGGCCCCGGCGAGGATCTCTGTCACCTGCTCGGCGACTGGCGCGTCTTCCAGAAGGTCGGCGGCCACCGGTGGTCTCTCGACGATCTGCTCACCGGGTGGCTGGCCTGGCGCGTGGCCCGCGACGCCCCGCCGGCCCGTGTCCTCGACCTCGGCACCGGCGTCGGCTCGGTCCTCATGATGACCGCGTGGCACTTCCCCGAGGCGCGCCTCGTCGGCGTCGAGGCCCAGGCGGTCAGCGCCGACCTCGCCCGGCGCTCGCTCCGCTATAACGGCGTCGCCGCGCGCGCCGCGGTCCACGACGGCGATCTGCGCGACTTCGACGGCGCGCACGGCTTCGACCTCGTCACCGGGACGCCCCCGTACTTCCCCCCCGGCAGCGCCGTGCAGTCGGACGCCGTGCAGAAGGGCCCGTGCCGCCACGAGCACCGGGGCGGGGTGGACGACTACGTCGCCGCCGCCGCCCGCGCCGCCGCGCCCGGGGCCACCGTCGTCCTGTGCCACGCGGCGCTCCAGCGCGATCGCCTCCTCGGAGCGGCCGCCCGCGCCGGCTGGGACGCGATGATCGTCTGCGACGTCGCGGGCCGCGACGGCAAGGCCGCGCTCGTCACCGTGGCCGCCTTCAGGGTCCCACCCGGGGGGGCGGGCCTTGCGCCGCAACATGAAGAGTTCTCTGTTCGAGGACGGGATCTTCAGTGGACCGAGCGGTTCATTCAGGTGCGTCGCGAGATGGGGATGCCCCACGGGCGGGCCTGAGCCGACCGAAGGCGGGTGCGGCTCGGGGCGGCTCGGCGTATAGTCCTTCCGGACGGCGAGAAGGAGCGGAGCGATGCCCGGGATCGCGTTCAAGGTGGAAGAGCTCCCGCTCATAGCGGGGATTCTGCTCGACGCCGCGTTGGCTGACGGTGAGGTCGACGGGAGCGAGGTACAGACTATCCGCCAGGTGCTGGCCGAGGCGGCGGGCCTGTCGCGGTTGACGCCGGAGGTCGTCCACGCGCTGCGCGGCTTCGATCCTGAGACGTTCGACCTCGCGGCGACCTGCGCCGAGCTGGGCCTCGACACGCGGCACCGCAAGCGCGAGCTGCTCGCGCTGGTCGGGAGCGTCATCGCCGCCGACGGCGTGATCGACCCCGGCGAGGGCGCCTGGCTCGGTCGACTGGCGCACCTGATGGGCCGCACCGACGTGCAGATGGAGCGCTTCCTCGATGAGCTGCGCCAGGCCGCCGCAGAGATCGGGCGAGCGGCCGAAGACTAAGGCGCTGGCTGGGCGCGCGTGCCCCTCGGCCCGCCGGTCGGAGCTCCGGCGCTCTCTGGCGGACAGGCACTCCGCGCGCCGCGCGCTCTTGGGGTAGCGCTACTCCAACCGTCCCCTCGAGGGCGCCGAGGAGCCGCGCCGCAGCGCCGTCGTGCGGGTTGGAACGGCGGTTGCTTCGTCAGGCCACAGACCATCATCGAGGTGCTCCATGTCTCGTCTCCACCGTCGCTCGCGCCGGGGTCTCTCGATCCCGATCGTCGCCGCGGCGCTCATCGCCGGCTGTTACGTCAACGAGGGGCAGGAGTCCGCCGGCAACGGCGCCAGTCAGGACACCGGGCTGCACGTCCGCCTCGCCGGCAACTTCGTCCTCAACCGGGACGGCTCGCGCGTCGTGACCACGGCCCTGCTCGATGACGGCGGCGTCCCCGAGACCCACCTCGTCGGCCTGGCGCTCCCCGGCCTCGAGCCGCTCGTCGGCCCGACGGTCGAGGACGGCGCCAGCCCCGAGGTCATGCTGACCCCCGATCCGCGCCTCGCCTGGCTGGTCACGACCCGCACCGGGCGGCTCGTCGTCGAGCCGCTGCTCCTCGACACCATGACGACCGCCGCGCCGCTGCAGCTCCCCGGCGGCGGCGACTTCAACGCCGCCATCCTGTCGGGCGACGGCCGCCGGCTCGTGCTCGGCGAGGTCTGGGACGCCCGGCACCCGCGCCCCATCGCGCTCCTCGACATGCCGCTACCTCCAGAGCCCCTCGGCGCCGCGCCGACCGTGGTGTCCCTCGACCTGCCGGGCGCGCTGTTCGACGCCCGCTTCACCCGCGACGGCGCGCGGCTCGTCGTCCTCACCGTCCCGGTGGACGGCGAGCGCCACTTCGTCCAGGCCGCCACCGTCTCCGTCTACGCGACCGACGTCGCCGGCGCCGCACCGCTCCTCGGCCGCTTCGATCTCGACGGCCTCTCCCTCAACCTCCTCGGCGTCCTCACGTGGTCGATCCGCATCTCCCCCGACGGGCACTTCGCCGCGGTGAGCGGGACCGAGGACGGCGCGGCCACCACCCACGTCGTCGACCTGCGCGCCGTCACCTACTTCGACGCCTTCCCGTGCGACGGGCCGGTCGGATTCACGCCGGACGGGCGGGGGATGGTCGGCTTTCGCGACGTCGTCGGCGTCGGGAGCCAGCTCGTCATCAGCGATCTCTTCGCCGGGACCTCCGAGGCGACCGACCTCGCCTACAGCAACCCCATCTACTGGATCTCCCCCGACGGCACCCGCGTCGTGACCTACCCGTTCAGCGGCCGCGGCCTGGTCATCACCGACCTCGACACGATGGAGTCGGTCCGCTCGACCGGCGCCGACGTCCGCCTCGACGAGTTCGTCGTGAGCCCCGACGCCGACTTCATCTACCTCGTCGACCAGGGCGGGCTCTACCTCCTCGACATCGAGATCGGCGCGGTCAGTCAGCTCGAGAGCCCCGCACGCAAGTACGACAACATCAACCTGCGGCCCGACGGCGACCGCCTGATCCTCGCCGCCGACGACACCACCCGCTTCGACCTGTGGAGCCTCGTCACCGCCACCGTCGAGGCGAGCGCGCGCCTGCCGACTCGGCTCTGACCTCGGTCACGGCGCGGTCACGACGCTGCGCGCGGGGCGTCCCGCCGTCGATGTCCCCCAGGCAGTGGGAGGCGGCGTCACCCGCACCCCGCCGCCCGCGGTCGTCGCTACCGCCGGGACGCACGGCCCCTCACCGGGGCCGAGGCCGGTCTCGTCGCCGCACGCGGTCAGCAGGCCGACGGCGCGGAGCGCTCCGAGGGGCTTCGCGCCGCGTCGAACCCATCGCGTCCACTCCGGGGCGCGGGCCCCGTTAGCTGTGGGCCCAGATCGCCTTGCCGCCCTTGTACTTGCTCGCGTTGAACCAGTCATCCGCGCCGCGGGTCCGCGGGACCGCGCCGGCCTGGGACTGGTTGGGGGCCGTGACGCTGCCGGCGTCGTTGCGCTCGGCCTTGACGTCTTTGGTCTCGGGGACGACGGCGGTGATGTGCCCGGAGGTCCTGGCCCCGGTGTCTCCCACGACGATGACGACGCGCCCGTCGTTGGCCATGGTCTGTCCGCTCGACAGCGCGGCCGGGTCGACCCCGCCGACGTGGGACCAGCCGAACTTGTGGCCCCAGGTCGCGAACCAGTCGTGGAGCTGATTGGCCTTCATCTCGAAGACGTTGCCGCCGTACTCGGCGTCCGGGAAGAGCCCCGTCTTCTCGTAGACGGCGATCGCCTTCGCGTCCCACCACACGCGCGGCACGAAAGCGCCCATCAGGAAGGCGTAGTCGTGGGCGAAGACGTTGCAGTAGGTCAGGCCGTTCTTCGGCTTGTAGCGCTTGCTCGATCCCGCCTTGAGGGTGTCGACGACGTCGTTGGTCTTCTCGACCCGGGCGTCCTTGTCGGCGGTGGCGTCGCGCGTGCCGCCGAGGGCGTCGGCGTCGAGGGACTTGGCGTTCGGGGACCCGCCGAGGGTGCCGCCCTCGAGGATCGAGCGCTCGCCCCACTCGACCCGGGGATCGAAGCGGCTGGGCTTGCCGCTCGGGCTCGCCGCGCGGTTGACGACCGCGCCGAGGTGAGCGGTCTCGAAGCCGTCGTTCGGCTTGAACGTCTCGTCCTCGTAGCCGCTGACGATGCCGAGGACGGTCGCGCCGTAGATGCTGCCCGCCGCCCAGTGGCTGAAGGCGACGTCCTTGTAGACCCGCTTGATCTGGCCGACGTCGAGGGGCGGCCGGTTGAAGGCCCGCATCGCCATCGTGATCGCCTCGGCCCGAGTCGCGGCGTCGGTCAGGCGCAGACCGCTGGCGCTGGCGAAGATCCCCTTCTTCAGGGCGGCGTCGACGCCCCTCTCCTTCGTCGCCCGGCCGCCCAGCGCGGGCAGGACGAGCGCCCGCGCCACGCCGTAGCGCGTGACGAGCGCGCCCTGCGCGAGCGGCGGCTCCGGCTCCGGCGCGGCGTTCTCGGCGGGCGGCGCCCCCGCGCGGCGCCCAGCGGCGTCGTCGGTCGGGGTCTGTTGGGCGTCGGGCGCGCCGAACACGGCGTCTCGGAACTGGTCGATAAGGCCAGGCATAGTCGCTCCTCTGCGACCGCACACCCCCCGTCCACGAAACTAACCGGACAGCGGCCAAGGTTCAACCCCCGATGAGTCGTGTGCGTTGCAATGGTGCGCCACCAAGGGCCCGTGCCGAAATGACTCGTCGTCCTGCCGGCGGACCCGCCGCCATCTGCGCGTCCCCGAGAGCTCGGAAGACGCCCGGTCTGCCTTCGCTTCCGGGGACACGCACCGGACGACGCCTCCTTGGCCATCCGATCAACTTATTCCGGCACGGGCCAGACAGGGTGTTTCAATATTCGTCCCGGCCCGCTGACCGCCGAGGCATACGCGGCGGCCGGCGTCAGGGACGGGTTCTGGACTTCGACGTAGCACGGCGCCTCGACGGCCATCGAACCGGGCCGCAACCTGTCACGGCGCGTGCTTGCGCACGCCCGGCGCCAGGATATTGAAACACCCTCAAAGCGGTTGAGGCGAAGCGAGACCCGGCGCATTGTTCGCGTCATGAAGGTCTCACCAGCGATTCTCATGGGGCTCACCGTCTCGCTCACCTTTGCGGCCTGCGGCGACGACTCCCTCGGCTCGGTCGACGACACCGCCGGCGACGCCCTCGCCGACACGGCGCTGCCCGCGGACACCGCGACGAGCGCCGACACGCTGACCGCCGCCGACACCGCCGCGCCGGCGGACAGCGCCGTCGCCATCGACTCCGCGGCACCCACCGACACCGCCACCGACACCGCCGCGGACACCGCCGCCGCCGCGGACACGAGCCTCGCCGACACCACCCCGGCCGACACGTCTCCCCCCGCCGACACCACCCCGGCCGACACGTCTCCCCCCGCCGACACGGCCGTCGCCGACACGTCGACCGCTTGCACGGCGAACCCCTTCACGCCCCAGGGGCCGACGGAGGACTGGGACCACGGGATCCAGACGCCGATCACCCTGGCCTTCGGCGACCCCAACCACCGCGGTCAGGACGTCGTCGTCAAGGTCGGCGAGCCCCAGCTGCTCATCGGGAAGTTCGCCTACGGCTTCATCGACAAGGATCTCAAGGAGGAGAACGTCGAGGTCTGGATCCAGCGCGACCCGCCGTGCGGCGCGTGGGAGCTGCTCGACATCGTCCGCACCTCGACCGACGGCCAGTACGGCACCCAGTACGGCATCGAGGACGACGGCGGGCGCGTCTTCTACACCGTCCCCAGCGATCGGGCCTTGCCGGTCGGGCGCTACCCCGTCCGGATGGTGGTGCGCGGCGACCACTCCCTCGCCTCCTTCGACCTCATCGTGGTGACCCCGGGCACCGAGGCGGTCGTCTTCGACATCGACGGCACGCTCACCACCGATGACTCCGAGCTCATCAACGAGATCACCCAGTCGATCTTCAACAACACCTATGACGAGGCGGTGCGCGCCGCCGCCGTCGAGACCGTGACCGCCTGGCACGACAAGGGCTACCTCGTCGTCTACCTCACCGGGCGCCCCGATCTCCTGCGCCCGATGACCGAGGCCTGGCTCGAGGCCCACGGCTTCCCCCCTGGCCCGCTGCACCTGACCGACACCAACGGCCAGGTCCTGCCCACCAACGGCGGGGTCGGGGACTACAAGACCGCCTTCCTGGCGTACCTCGCGGGGACGGGCGGCCTCAGCGTCTACGCGGCCTACGGCAACGCCACGACCGACATCTACGCCTTCGGCAACGCCGCCATCCCCAAGGCGCGCACCTTCATCGCCGGTCCCCACGGCGGTGAAGAAGGCACGGTCAACGTCGGCGACGACTACCAGGCGCACCTGCCGACGGCCCAGGGGATGCCCACGGCGACGGCGCTCGCGCCCCCCGACCTCGGGTGGTGGTGAGCGGCGCGGCCCCGCTCCGGATCGGGGTCGACCTCGGCGGCACCAAGATCGAGGCCGTCGCGCTCCGCCACGGCGGCGAGATCGCCCTGCGCCGCCGCATCGAGACCCCGCGTGACGACTACGCCGCCATCGTCGCCGCCATCGCCGGCCTGGTCCGCGCCGTCGAGGTCGAGCTGGGCGCCGCGGGCAGCGTCGGGATCGGCACGCCCGGCGCGATCTCGCCCGCCACCGGGCGGATGAAGAACGCCAACACCACGTGCCTCAACGGCCGCCCCCTCGACAAGGACCTCGAGGGGGCGATCGGCCGCACCATCCGAGTCGCCAACGACGCCGACTGCCTCGCGCTCTCCGAGGCGGCCGACGGCGCTGGCCGCGGCGTGCGCAGCGTGTTCGGCGTCATCCTCGGCACCGGCGTCGGCGGCGGGCTGGTCATCGACCGCCAGCTCGTCGTCGGTCCCAACGCCGTCACCGGCGAGTGGGGGCACAACCCCCTCCCGTGGCCGACCGCCTGGGAGCGCCCCGGGGCGAGCTGCTACTGCGGTCGGCGCGGCTGCGTCGAGACGTTCTTGTGCGGCGGCGCCCTGACCGCGGACTTCCTGGCGCGCACCGGCCACGCGCTGCCCGCCGAGCGGGTCGTCGCCCTCGCCGAGGCCGGTCACCCCGACGCCGACGCGACCCTCGATCTGTGGCTCGAGCGCCTCGCGAAGGCGCTCGCCAGCGTGATCAACGTCCTCGATCCCCACATCTTCGTGCTCGGCGGCGGCCTCTCGAACATCGACCGGGTCTACACCGAGGTCCCGGCGCGCTGGGACCGCTACGCCTTCTCGGACACGGTGCTCACCCGCCTCGCGCCGGCGCGCCACGGCGACTCGAGCGGCGTCCTCGGGGCCGCCCGGCTCTGGGACGCCCCGGCCTGACCGCGCTCACTCCGGGCCCGCGGGGGGCTGGCTCTTGTCGGGCAGCGGGCTCGACTTGGCGTGGGACAGCTCCGCGGCCACGGCGCGGGTCGCGGCGCTCTCGCCCTCGTCGGCGATGATGACGCGCAGCAGGCGCTCGGCGGCCGCCAGCTCGTCCCTCGCGAGCCGCCGCCGCAGCGCTCGCCAGCGGGCTGCCCGCGCGCCGTCGAAGCCCGCGGGGCCATCCAGCGCGCCGTGCTCGGTCCTCAGCCGCTCGCGGCCCCCCGATAGCGCCCCCTGACGGGCCGAGGTGGCCGCGTGCGCGCTCCGTCCGCCCGCGCCCGACTCCTCCTCCAGCGCGCCGGCCACGCGCCCGACCGCGGCGTCATCGGGCGCCTCAGCCGGCGGGATGGCCGGGGCGTCGGCCTTCGCCCCCGCAGCTCGGGCCACGATCGGGGGGCGCGCGCCGCGCAGGCGCGGGGTCTCTGGCCGCGGTGAGGAGCGCTCGCCGGTGCTCGCGGCGCTTGCCGTGCCGGC
>PHBI01000132.1 GCA_002841945.1 Deltaproteobacteria bacterium HGW-Deltaproteobacteria-14 | reverse complement strand
CCTCGGGCGGGTAGTTTCGCTCGTCGGCGACGCGCTGGGCCGCCGCTTCGGTGGCGGCGCGGACCGCCTCGGGGGCGGCGGCCGGTGACGCGGCGGACGCCGGGGCGGGCCGCGGCGCGCAGCCCGCGACGAGGGCGGCGGAGGTGGCCAGGGCGGCAAAGGTCGCCGCCGACAGGAACCGGGAGACTCGTCTCGTCATCGGTGGACCTCTCGTGGGGGACGGGCGCGGAGCCGCGCCGGCGCGAGGGGCGCCGGCGCGACTCCGATCACAGGGCGGCCGGCCGAGCGGCCGGGGACGGGCCGTTCAGGTCACGAGCGCCGCCAGCCACCGCGGCGGCGGACACCCACGAGGGCTCCGAGGGCGAGCGCTATCATCAGCGCGAGCCCGCCCGCGCCGCCCGTCTCGGCGGCGCCGCACCCGAAGGCCCCCCGATCGGCGGGGGCGTCGAGCCCGGCGGGGTCGGGCGTCCCGGGGGTGAGGTCTTGCTGTGGCGCGCTCGGACGCCCGGCCGCCGGGGAGCCGGACAGCGGCGCCGGCGTGACGTTCACGAGGGCGTTGTGAGCGACCGAGAGGAACGCGTACGATCCGCCTCCCGACACGTTGTTCGTGGTCAGGCTGCCCATGCGATCGTAGATCGGGTACACGCCCTCGGCCCCCGCCACGAAGATCGCGTCCTGGGTCGTGCCCGCCCCGAGGAAGGTCCCGTAGCGCTCGCCCGGGAACGCGAGGGGGTGGCCCTCCTCGGCGACGAGCGACAGGTAGCCGCCGAGGAGCTGCGGCGCGCGGTGGCCGAGCGCCGCGTTGACGAGGCGCAGCAGCACGCGGTCGCCGGGCTCGCCGACCGACAGCGGCGGCGTCCCCGGGGTGTACGGCGCCCCGTTCACCAGGAAGTAGGTCGGCTTGTAGTCGAAGGTCGAGGGGTAGGCGGGCGTGCCGTACGTCCCGTCGGCGACCGCGGCGTGCAGCGCGGGGTCGATCTCGGAGTACACGAGCAGCGCCTCGGCGTCGTAGGGCACCCCGGGGTAGGCGACGCCGGGCGCGGCGTCGTAGACGAGGACCCCGAGGAGGCCCATCTGCACCTGCACCTGCGGGTGGGTGCCGCTGTGGTAGAGGTAGGTGCCCGGGCGCAGGTCCGGCCACGTGTAGAGCCCGTCGCCGCCCGCCGGCGTCTCCGCCGTCAGCGACCGCACGCGCGCGCGCCCCATGGCGTCGGTGAACTTCACCGGGGAGAGCGCCGCGAGCTGGTCGGGGATGTAGGCCGAGGTCGGCACGGCGAGCTCGTTGCGCACGTGCAGGTTGAGGACCACCGGCGACGGCTCGCCCGGCGGCACCCGCAGCGTCGGCCCCGGCGACGTGGTCGGGCCGCAGCTCGTGAAGGTGGCGTCGCACTCGGCGAACCCCCACATCGGCACGACCGCGCCGTCGGGCAGCGTCGCGTCGAAGCCGCGCGCGACGAGGTAGAAGTCCGCCGCGTGGGCGGCGCTCGTGGTCAGGGCCAGGGCGCTCCCCGCGAGCAGGAGCGAGCCGGCCACCCGGAGCGTGATTGGGTATCTCATCGGAGCCTCCTCGGGTGCGTCAGTGGATGTGGGTGCCGGGCGCGACGACCATGAGCATCGTCATCATGCCACCGGGGAAGACGTCGTTATTGACCATGTCGCGCTCCTGGTGGGAGTGCCACATGTAGGTGAAGCCGCCCATCGGGTTCAGGCCCGCCGCGCCGGGCGGCATCTGGGCCGTGTGCCCGAGGTAGGGGCTGCCGCCCCAGTGGCTGCCGATGGCGACCTCGAAGTCGGGGGGCAGCTGCACGGGGATGGGTTTGCCGTGGTCGGGGCAGTACTCCTTGGTGACGAGGTCGAAGCCCGAGGCGTCCGGGGTGCAGGTGTGGTGAAAGCCCGGCCCCGTCCCGTAGATGTCCCAGCCGAGCTGCTCGCCGGTCCACTCGAAGATGAAGTCGAACGTCTCGCCCGGGATCGCCTTGTGCGTGTACTCGTAGGTCGCGAGGTCGGAGATCGGCGCGGCGTCCGACGTCCGGAGGAGCCGGCCGTCCTTGGCGAAGAGGCGGAAGTGGTTGCCGTGGGTGTGGAACGGGTGGAGGTCCTTGCCGCCGCCGATGTTGCGCATCAGGAGCTTGTCGCCCGGGTGCATCATCGGCATGCAGCTGTAGGGCTGCACCGGGAGGTAGGCCACGCCGTCGCCCGCCATGGTGTCCGGCGCGTTGCGCCCGTTGAGAAACCAGTAGTTCGGCTCCGGGTTGGACAGGTAGTCGGTGCTCTCGAGGGCCGCGACGCCTTGGCTCTCGACGAGCGCGTGGAGGCGCGGATCCATCTCGGTCATCAGGTAGAGCACCTCGTTGTCGTAGGCCGTGTCGGGGGGGCCGTAGGCCGTGGGGTTGAGCGGGTCGAACCCGGTCGGGCGCACGATGATGGCCCCGACCAGCCCCATGTCGACCTGGATCTCCGGGTTCGTTCCGCTGTGATAGAGGTACGTCCCGGGGTGGTCCGCGAGGAAGGTGTAGGTCACCGTGCCGCCGTTGGCCGCGGCCTCGCGGGTGAGCAGGCCGGCCGTCCCGCCGCTCGCAGACACATGGGTCTGACCCGGGAACACCAGCGAGGTGGCGACCGGCAGCTCGTTGGTCAGCGCGATCGTGACGCTGTCCCCCTGGTTGAGGATGAGCGTCGGCGCCGTGTACTGGGCCCGGCCGTTGCCGTTCGCGATGCCCCAGAACAGCAGCACCGAGCCCTCACCCGTGCTCAGGTGGTCCGCCTTGGCGGTGAAGTTGAAGGTGGTGGCCCCGCTGAGGCCGTTGATCCGCGCCTCGGCGGCGGGGACGTCGGCCACGAGGGTGACGGACAGGAGGCCTGCCGCCACGACCGCGATGACCACTGCCGGAAGTCTCGTGATTTGCTCGTTCATCGCGGTCTCCTTATTGGACGATGATCTCGGTCATCATGCCGCCGAAGTCTTCCTGGCTGTTGCTCAGGTAGTTCAGGTTGGAGGTGTAGAGGAAGTAGGTGCCCTTGGGGACACCGGTGGTGTCGATGATGGCGTCGATCGCTTGCCCGCCGCCGGTGGTGAGCGAGTGGGTGGTGTAGTACTCCGTCACCCCGGTCGGCCCGCGCAGCGGCTTGGCGTCGATGCCGACGACGAGCAGCGGCAGCCCGCTCGTCCGCACCGTGTAGAAGCGCGTCACGTTCAGGTTGGAGATGCGCAGGAGCAGGCGCTGCCCCTGGTCGACGGTGATGAGCGAGCTCGTCTGCTGCGACACGCGCCCCGTCGTGGCCGACGGCGGCAGCGGGTTCGGGTTGACCGTGTCCGGGTAGCCGCGGCCGTTGATGAGCGCGTAGTCGTCGTGCAGGGCGGCGAAGGGCGGCGGCTGGAAGGTCTCGTCCATGACGTGGAAGTACGCGTCGAAGCTCCCGAGCTGGATGGGGAACTCGACGTCGTAGCGCGTCGACCCGTCGCCGTCGTTGAAGACGTACTTGTTGCCGGTGTGATGGGTGAAGCCGTTGAGGTCGGTGCCGTCCGGCAGCCGGTTCTGCCGCGGGCGCACGTACAGGTTGCCGAGCATGCCCATCTGCATGTGCTCGGTCGCCTCGACGTGGCAGTGGTACATGAACGTGCCCGGCACCACGACGTGGTAGTAGTACGTGTAGCTCGACATCATGTTGACGGCGAGCGAGGCGTCCGGCACCCCGTCGAAGACCGACGCCGCGTTCGGGAAGCCGTGGAAGTGCACGGTGTGCGGGTCGTTGAGGTCGGAGCGGACGACCATGCCCACGTTGGTGACGGTGAGGTAGAGCTCGTCGCCTTCGTCGAGGGTGATGGTCGGGGCGGGGACCTGGCCCGCGAGCATCCCGGCCATCATGACGTGTTCGGGGGGCACCCCGGTCACGTCGTGGAAGCCGAACACGTAGAGCTCGCTCCCGTCGGCCATCCAGGCGTACCCGTCCCCGGCCGCCAGGTGCATGCACTTGGCGTGGGGGTGGTCGGGGTCGGGATGGTCGATGATCGCGTCCCCATCGGTGTCTCCGGGGCACTGCACGAACACCGACGCCGACGCCGACGCCGACGGGAGCAGGGCGAGCGCGGGCACGAGCATCAGGGCTGCGGTTCGCAACATGCGGTTCATGGCGTCTCTCCTTTTTCCTTGTGGGGTCACTCGCGCCATCACTCGAGCGCGCCGACGGTGGGCTGAGCGGGGAACGCCGGACGCGCGACGCCGTCGTAGTCCACGGCGAGCTGCGGGAAGTCGCTCAGGAACACGGTCCAGAGGCCGCGCGCGAGCGCCGGGGAGCCGGCGAGGAGGTGCGGGTCGGCGAGGAGCTCGAGGGTCACCGGGTCGGCCAGGGTGATGGGCCCGAAGCGGACCTTGATGAAGTTGCCGCCCTCGTCGAAGGCCGGCGGGGCCTGGATGCCGGTGGTCACCTCGGGCAGGGCGATCGTCTCGGCCGAGCCGTTGACGTACTCGGCGACGAAGAGGGGGTCGGCCGAGAAGTTGCCGTCGAAGGCGGCGCCGGTGGGGAAGGTGAGGTCGCAGAAGACGGGCGCCAGGTCGGCCGCCGTGGCCGTCCCGAGGACCGCGTAGTCCCAGTACACCGGGGCGGCGCCGCCCGCGACGTCGGGCAGGAGGCCGAAGCCCGGGGGAGGCATGTTGCGGGCCACGCGGAAGGTGAATGAGCGGTTCTGCCAGATGATGTCATTGACCAGGAGCGGGTTGGCGAACTCCTTGTAGGGGATCGGGCGGCGCCCGTTGCCGAAGGCGGCGGCGAGGTCCGCGCTGTGGGCGCGCGACACGATCCCGGCCGGCTGCGCGACCGACCGCCGCGGGTCGCCCGGGACGAAGGCGTCACCGGCGGTGGCCGTGCTGTCGTTGTGGGCGATGGTGTCGTGCAGGATGTTGACCAAGGCCGCGTCCTGCATCGAGATCCCGCCGCCGGCGAGGGCCGCGACGTTGTCGCTGATGACGTTGTTGGTGATGTCGATGTGGTACCAGCGGTTGGGGTTGTTGGGGCGCTGCGCGACGTCTTGGCCGTTCGAGCGCAGGATCGCGATGCCGCCGCCGTCGCCGGCGCTGGCCCCGTTGCCCTGGATCAGGTTGCGGTCGATGGACACCGAGCCGCTGCCCGGGCTGAGGGCGCCGGCCGCGAGGGGGGCGGCGCCGCCGATGAAGATCCCGCCGCCGTGGACGGCCGCCGCCTGGAAGAAGGTCTCGTTGAAGATGATCCGGTTGCGGGCGATGGTGCCGTCGGGGCTCAGGCCGGAGTGGCCGATGCCGCCGCCGTGGCCGCCGGAGAAGTTGCCGCAGATGAGGTTGTCCTCGATGACGTAGCGGTCGGAGCCGGTGTAGAGCGAGACGCCGCCGCCGACCGCCTCGATGCCGCCGTTGCGGTTGATGTTGTTGTGGTGGAGCCAGACGTCGTCGTTGAAGCTCGACTGGTAGTCGGTCTGGTCGACGTTGAGCAGCTGCGGGTGGCCGAGGCGGACGCCGCCGCCGAAGGTCCCGGCGTTGCCCTCGATGGCGTTGTTGCTGATGACGAGCTGGTGGGCGTACCCGTTGACCGTGATGCCGCCGGCGTTGTCGCCGCCAGAGATGGAGAAGCCGTCGATGCGGGCGTTGCGCTCGCCGTTGCTGTCGAAGCCGAAGCGGTTTCTGCCGCCGCCGGCGCGCCCGAGCACGAGGATGCCCGAGCCCTCCTCGTCGAAGAGGGTGATCGGCTCGAGCGGATCGGTCGGGTCGGGGGGGCCGCTCTCCTGGTTGGGCAGGAGGTCGACCTGGCCGCCGTCGATGAGCTCCATGACCTTCGCGCGCCACATGACGAGCTTCTCGGCGGGGGCCTTGACGGCGTTGATGTGGGTCGAGCCCGCCCCCCAGCCCTGGAGGCGGACGGGCTTCCACATGATGAGGGGCTCGAAGTAGGTGCCCGGCGGGACGAGGATGAGGTCGCCGGGGCGCGCGTCGTCGATGAAAGGCTGGATGGCCCCGCCGGCCGGGACGCGCCTGACGCGGAAGTCGTCGTCGGGGGTGGCGACGGTGACGGTCACCGTCTCGAGGGTGGCGCGGCCGTTGTCGCCGCGGGTGACGACGAGCTCGCCGGTGGTGGTCCCGGCCTCGACGCGCGCGATGATGACGTCGTTGGCCCAGGCGATGACCGTGGCGGCGTGGCCGTCGATCCGGACCGTCCCGGCGGTCGCGCCGAAGCCGAAGTCGCGGGTGATCATCTTCGGCTGGGTGCCGTTGGAGCCGTCGTACGCGGGGTTGGTCACCGGGGTGGTGCCCAGCGAGGTGATGGTGAGGTGCTGTCCGGCGCGCGCCACGTAGGGGCCGCCCGCGCCGCGGCTGACCGAGTAGATGCGCGGCGTGCCGTCCTCGGGGTCGCAGTCGAGCGGGTAGGGATCGGGGCCGGCGAAGGCGGCGACCGGGATGACCGGGGTGTCGAGGTAGGTCGTCGTCCCGGGCGTGTACTGCAGGGTGTAGCACCACTGGCTGTACTGCGGGTTGTAGTGCGGATCCATCATGAGCTGCCCCGGGTGGTCGGGGTCGGGGATGGGGCCCGGGTCGTTCATGCAGGTCGTGATCATCTTCGGCGCCACGCCGCTCGTGATGGGGTTGTTCATGGTGAACGTCGAGGGCACGAGGGCGTTGTAGACGCCGTACTCGTCGGAGTAGGTGCGGCCGATCTCGACGCCGTCCCAGTCGCGGATGGAGACGGGCATCCAGGGCGGGGCGTACTTCTCGCCGAAGGTCGGGGCGTTGGGGTCGTACTCGTTGGCGGTGTCGTCGAGGATGAAGCCGATGATGTGCCCGGCGATGGGCACCTCGGTGAAGAGGAAGAACTCCGCGCCGGCGTTCTGACCGTCGTGCAGGACCACCCGCTTGCGGTCGCAGAGCGGCATCTCGACCCCCGCGAGGCGCGGCTCGATGCCCGGGAAGAGCGACAGCTCGTCGGGGACGGTGTGGAGCGGGCCGGTGCAGGAGGGCAGGAGCGCGAGCGGGCTAGGCGTGTACGCCTCGCCGAAGTCGATGTTCATGTCCTCCTCTTTGGTGACCTGGTACGGGGTGGTGCCGTACTCGGTGGTCGGCGGCACGACCTCGACGATGTACTCCCCCGACGGGATCCCCTCGAAGCCGTAGGCGCCGTCGTAGGTGGCGTCGCGGACCTGGTTGAAGTTGCGCAGGCCGTCGTAGCAGTCGCGCTGGACGCCGCGGAAGGTGAAGGGCGGGCCCGGGCAGCCGGTCGGGAGGTTGTCGTCCCAGCTGTCGGTGTGGGTGATGGCGACCGCGTCGCCGAGGTCGAAGACGCCGTCACCGTCCCAGTCGCTGTCCTCGGGGCCCGGGAAGTTGTCGAAGGGCCAGTTGTCGGTGTCCGGCGGCTCGTCCGCGGCGCTGGCCGCGTAGAGGTTGACCTGGACGTGCGGGATGCCGGGCTCCATCGGCTCCTGGCCCGCCTTGCTGGCGTCGTCGGTGCTGCGCATGACGTCGTACCAGACCACGCCGGAGATCCCGCCGTTCTCGTGGGTGGCGGCGTCCCAGGGCTGCTTGCCCCACATCAGGACGTTGGTCGTGCCGATGAACGCCTGAAAGCCCTGGGTGACCTGGTTCTCGGCGGTGCGGAAGGGCAGGCCGCCGTTCTCGGGCTGGGCCTGAGGGGTCAGGAGCCCGCCGAAGGACCACGGGTCGGCGGTGTCGACGGGGCCGCCGGCGTCGACGACCACGGTGGGGCCGGTCCACTTGAGGCGAGCGACGTCGACCTCGGCGACGAGCCAGGCGAAGAAGGGGAAGACCTCGTTGAACGCCACCAGGCCGCTGTGGTCGGTGGTGTTGGTGGCGTAGAGGGAGCCGTCGCGCCAGCGGATGTTGACGCCGACGTTCGCCATCCCCGGCTCGCCGGGGTCCATGACGCCGTTGCCGTTGTCGTCGTGGAAGACGTAGTTGCGGAGCTGGGCGAACCACTGGAACACCGGGACCTTGCCGAGGCGGACGTCACCGCCGCCCGGCTCGACCGTGAAGGTGTGGAACGCCACGATGAGGTCGAGGTACTCGTCCCACACGACGAGCTGGTAGAGGCCTGGCGGCACGTCGGGGATGGCGAAGGCGCCGTTCGCGTTGGCCTTCTTGACGAACACGCCGCGGCCCTGGCCGCTCGAGAGCTCGTTGAGGCCGATCCACGCGGTCGTGTGCTCGAAGGCCTCGCCCTTGTTGAAGCCGAAGAGCGGCGGGCCGGTGAGGTGGAGGTTCACGATGCGCCCGCGGACCGTCGCGCCCCCGCTCAGCACGGAGGTGTCCTTCATCTCGCGCACGAACCCGAAGGTGGTGTGGTAGCCCGGCGGGCCGAACTCTTGAAAGTACTTGGGTTCGTTGGGCTTGACCCACGCGTCGGAGCCGCGCCCGCCCTCGATGGTGCTGGTCTGGATCCACCCCTCGCCCCGCGGCGGCAGGACCGTCGGGGTCCACTTCCCCTGCGAGAGGTTCTTGATGATGGCGATGCCGTTTTGGTCGGTGAAGATGGTGCCGTCGCCCATCATGTCGACCGTGCCGTCAGGGTTGTAGGTCGTCCCGAGCGGGTTGGCGAAGACGTCCTGCATGACCTGGCCGCCCGAGATGCCATAGCGGCCGCCGGCCTCGTACAGGATGACCTCGAAGCCCGCGAGCCCGTGCTCCGCGGGGAGGTCTGGGGCGTTGTTGATGGGGGAGGTGTCTTCGAAGACGAAGACCGACACCTGCGCGGTGGGGAGCGGCGCCTCGGTGACGCGCACGGTCACGACGGGGTCGGCGCCGGAGAAGCGCGCCCCGCCCATCGCGTAGGTCTCGCCGGGGAGGATCGACATGAAGTAGTGCTTGGAAGGGTCGAGGACCAGCTGCGGCGGGTCCGCGTCGGTGCCGTTGGCGATCACCGGCATATAGCTCTTGTGGAAGCTCACCGACGGCGGCTCCGGCACGACCACCCCGGGGACGACGTCGAAGGTCGCGTCCTCCTCGATCAGCCAGCGGTAGCCGCTCACCGCCTCGCCGCTCGGGCCGACGACGGTCAGGTTGACCGGACCGCCGAAGAACTGGGAGCTCTGGTGCGCCGGGCGCGGCGTCGCGGGCTCCGGGCCCGGGGCGGTCGTCGTCACCGCGTCGCACCCGCCGAGCAGGGCCACCAGGGCCACGGCGCCGAGGAGCGCGGCGCAGCGCGTCATGGAGCCTGTTACGGCGCGGTCGGTGGCCTGGCCTGGCGGTCGCTGGCGAAGCGCGCGATGCGAGCGTGCGTCCACTGTTCTGCCTGAGAACATCGGATCCTCCTTTGCCTGTCGATTTGCGGGGTCAGCCCCACCTCAGCAAGCGGCGTACCAGGCCCGGAGGCGCTGGCCGGATGGGGATCGTCGGCGCCAACCCGTCCCGAGCGGCTCAAAATGGGCCGGTCAATCTGAGCTGGACGGTCCATCCTGACCCGCCTCCGCAGGGCGTCGGGTTTGCGCCCGCGGCGCTTTGGCGGTATCGAGCCGGCCATGGCAGCCGACGACTACGAAGCGACAGGGATCCTCTACAAGAAGCTCGACGCCGAGCAGATCACGCCGCGCTTTCGCAAGCGCGAGCTGGTGCTCGAGCTCCCGGGCCGCTACCCGCAGCTCGTCAGCTTCGAGCTGACCGGCGATCGCTGCGAGGCCCTCGACCCGTTCGACGTGGGCGCGGAGCTCCGGGTCGTCTTCCGCCTCAAGGGGCGCGAGTGGACCGGCCGCGGCGGCGAGGTGCGCTACTTCAACAGCCTCGACGTCCTCGACGTCGCCCGGGTCGGACCCGAGCCCGCCGTGGTGTCGGCGCCGACCTCCCCGACGGCCGGGCCGCCCGCGCCGATCGACGCGCCGATGCCCGCCGCCTCCGACGCGCCCACCCCCGACGACGCCGACGCCCCCTGGTTCGACGAGGACGACATCCCGTTCTGAGCGCCGTCGCGACGCGCGTGCGGAGGTGTCTTCACGGGCACCGCAGAATACAGGCGAATTGGCGCGGCGGCGTGGCGCGAGCGTGTGATATCAAACACCTGCTACGGCGTGAAGCTTCGGTGACGCCGGCGTGATGGGGGTCCTTGTGTCGTGGTGCAGCTCGACGACGGCAGCCCCCTCGACCCGGCCGCGACGTACACCGTGCTGGTGAACAACTTCATGTACTACGGGGGGGCGGGCTTCATGATCGACGGCCCGGGTCGCGAGCCGATCGAGACCGGCCTCAACTACCGCGACCCACCGATGCAGTGGACCGAGGCCCAGGGGACGAGCGTCGCCGCCCCCCTCGACGCGCTGCTCGACCCCGCCCCGCGAGACGCGATCGACTGAAGCCAGGCCGCGTCCGGACGCCGATGGACGCGCTCGGACGCGCGCTGCGCGAGCTGGCCCGCGGCTCAGGGCTCGGCGGGGGCCGGGACCGGCGCGGCCGGGGCGCGACCCGCGAGGGCACCGAGGACGAGGCCGAGGAGCAGCGAGAGCAGGGCGGCGACGCCGATGCGGAGCTCGCGCGGCTGGGTGAAGGTGAAGGTGTGGAGCGGGATCCACAGCCACACCAGCGTCATGAGCGAGCGGCGCAGCCCGTCCCAGGACGCCGGCCTGCGCTCGAGGACGCGGTCGATGCCGTTGTCGATGACGCGGTGGAGCAGGATCATCGAGGGGCCGATGAGCAGGTTGAGCACCGTCGACACGGCGAAGGCGTAGGGGAGCGTGCCGCCCTCGCCGAAGGCCGCCGGGAGGTCACCGTGGGCGACCAGCGCGCCGACGCCGGCGGTCGCCACGAGGAACATCACCTTGATGTAGACCCCGAGCAGCCCCCAGCCGAGCGCCTTGAGCGCGAGCTTGGCGGGGCCGAAGGGGGCGTGCACGCGGCGGGCGCGGACCATGATGGAGACGACCTCGCCGAGGGTGCCGAGCACGAGGAACTGCACGAAGGCGGCGAGGTAGGCGTGGTGCGTGTTCGCGTCGAGGTAGGCCTGCCACATGGGCCTCCCCTACGCCGGCGCGCGGGCGAGGTCAACGGCCGTGTTGGCGGTCACCGGCGCGGTGCCACCCTCACCGCTCCGGCGCCGCGTCGCAGCTGACCTTACCGGGGCTGGTGCGCAAGATGGTGCAGCGGTCCGGGCAGCCGGCGGCGCTGCAGGCGTCGCGCCGGCTGCGATAGCAGCAGCCCTCGAACAAGATGTCGCAGTCCTCGAACATCCCGTCGTCGCCCATGACCGGCTGGTGCGCGCCGGGTGGGGCGGGTCCCCGCTCGCTCGTCGTCGTGGCGCAGCCGGGGGCGCAGGTGAAGGCGAACAAGGACAGGAGCGCTGCGACGGTTCTCACGGGGACCTCGGGGTGTCCGTACGGGCTCGGCCGCGGCCAGCCTACCACCGCGAGTGTCCCAGGACACGGCTCCAGGGCCGAGCTAGCGAGGCATTGGGGCGATGTCCCAGGCCCCGCGGCCGCCGGTGGAGGCTGCGTAGCCCGCCGACGCGCCGCGGCCCGACCCGCGTGTCTCAGCCGAGGCGCCCCAAGAGACGCAGCAGGCCGTCGAGGGTGGTCAGGGGGTGGGGGGGACAGCCGGGGATGAAGAGATCCACCGGGACCACCGACGACGCGCCGTTGAGCACCTCGGGGTGGTCGCGGAAGGGGCCGCCGCTGATGGCGCAGGCGCCGACGGCGATGACCAGCTTCGGCGCCGGGATCGCCTCCCAGGCCGTCTTCAGCGCGAGCTCCATGTGCTGCGACACCGGGCCGGTGATCAGGAGCCCGTCAGCGTGCCGCGGGGACGCGACGAACTGGATCCCGAACCGCCCGAGATCCCAGCCGATGGTCCCGAGCACGTTCACGTCCGCCTCGCAGGCGTTGCAGCCCCCCGCGCTCACCTGGCGCAGCTTCAGCGAGCGGCCGAAGAGCTTGCGCGACGCGAGGTCGAGGGCCTGCGCCTTGGCCACCACCTCCCCCTCGCGGAAGAGCGCCTCGCGCTCCCGCGCCGCCAGGCTGAACTCCCGCCCGTAGCTCACCGCCCCGGACGGACACGCCGCCTCGCAGTCGGTGCAGAACAAGCACCGCCCGAGGTCCACCACCGCGCGCTCGCCGCCGAGCGTGATGGCCTCCGTCGGGCACGCCTCGGCGCACGCCTCGCACTCTGACGCGCAGCGCGCCCGATCGATGACCGGGGCCCCCCGCCAGCGCGGGTCGAGCTGCGGCGCCGGGCCGTCCGGCCACGCGATCGTGCGGCTCCCCTGGCGCAGCCGCTCGGTGAAGATGTTCCACATATCAGCCGTTCTCGCAGTTGCGAACATTCATAGGTCGTAACCGCAGTAGGAAAGGTTAAAGCTCTTGTTGCAAAGCGGAAAGTCCGAGATCGCCTCGCTCCGCAGCGCCATCGCCAGCCCGCTCCAGTTGTGAAACGACGGGTCGAGGATGCGGTAGCTCGCGAGGCCTCCCGCCGCGTCGGTCCGGACGACGTGCGCGACCTCGCCGCGCCACCCCTCGCTCAGCGCGACGACCAGCGACGCCGGCTCGAGCGGCCCGAGGGGCACCCGCACCGGCCCCCGTGGCAGCGCCGTCAGCTGCTCGCGCACGAAGGCGAACGACCGCGCGCACTCGAGCCAGCGCACGCTCGCCCGGGCGTAGACGTCGCCCGACGTCGCCACGGACATCGGGATGTGGGCGAGCCGATACATCCCCGTCGGGTGGTCGCTCCGCACGTCGACCGCGACCCCGGACGCCCGCGCCGCGACCCCGACGAGCCCCAGCTCTTGCGCCGTCGCCGTCGCCACGCCCCCGGTCTCCTCGAAGCGGCTCCGCACCGCCGGCGTGCTCCACAGCAGATCCACCGCCCCGGTCGCGTCCCGCTCGATGACCGCCAGCCGCTCCACCAGCTCCGCCGGGTCCGCGACGTCGAAGGCCACGCCCCCGGGCACCACCAGCCCCCGCCCGAAGCGGTTGCCGCACAGCGCCGCCGTGAGGTTCAGCAGCTCCCCCCGGATTCGCCCGCAGTAGGACGCCGTCGGGAGAAACGCCACGTCGCCGGCGAGGGCGCCGAGGTCCCCCACGTGGTTGGCCAGCCGCTCGAGCTCGAGCGCCACCGCGCGGATCGCCTGCGCGCGCGCCGGGACCCGCGTCCCCGCCAGCGCCTCGCGCGCCTCGCAGTGCGCCAGGGTGTGCGCGATCGTCGTGTCCCCGGCCGCCGTCTCGACCAGGTGCAGCACGCGCTTGGTCGGCCCGCGCAGGATCCCGCCCTCGACCCCGCGGTGCTGGTAGCCGAGCGAGATCTCGAGGTGGAACACCGTCTCGCCGTGGCACTGAAAGCGGAAGTGACCGGGCTCGATGATCCCCGCGTGGATCGGGCCGACCCCGACCTCGTGGACGCCCTCGCCCTCGACCCGGTAGTAGTCGGTCACGCCGACGACGTCGCCGTCGCGGGTGAAGCGCACGGGCTTCAGCCACGGGTGGCCCAGCGGCTCGAGGCCGTTGCGCTCGAACACCTCGCGCTCGAACAGGTGGAGCTCGGTCAGCTGCGGCGTCAGCGACGGCAGGCTCGGTCCGTCGACGCGCGAGCGCAGGATCTCGAGCCGCCCGGAGCGGTCGTCGGCCAGCACCGCCGTCAGCGTGACGTGGGGCGCGTGCCCCTCGCCGTAGTACGCGACGACCCGCGCGCCGGCGTCGGCCGCCGCGAGGATCCGCCGCTGGAACGCCTCCGGGGCGACCTCGTGAGGGGTCGCCACGGCCCCGCCGTTGTGCGTCTCGACACCGCTGACGACCTCGGTCACGGCGCCACCTCCAGCCACGCGACGTTCTCGGTCAGGAGCGCCGTGAGCACGTCCGGGACCAGCGTCCCGAGCATCAGCACCAGCGCCAGCAGCACGAAGATCGGCCCGGTCGTCGCCGCGCGGTCGCGCCAGGTCGTCGTCGGCCCGGGCCCGTCCCCGAAGCACAGCTTCAGCACCGTCTGGCCCATCCCGATGAAGACGATCATCAGAAACAGCAGAAACAGCGCCCCCGCGACCGGCTGGTCGCCCAGGAACGCCGCCCGCGCGATGGTCAGCTCCGACACGAAGGGCCCGAACGGCGGCGCCCCGGTGATGGCGAAGAAGCCCAGCAGAAACAGCGTCGCCGACGCCGGCATCCCGCGGAGCGCGCCCGAGACGTCGGTCGTGAAGCGCGACTGATAGCCGCGGTGCAGGTTCGCGGCCGACAGAAAGAGCACCCCCTTGGTCAGCCCGTTCGCGAGCAGGTGCAGCATGGCGCCGAAGATGCCGACGCCGCCGAGGCTGACGCCGATGGCGAGGATGCCCATGTGCTCGACGCTCGAGTAGGCGAGCATGCGCTTGACGTCGCGCTGGCCGACGAGCAGCGCCGCGGCGACCGCCATCGAGAACAGGCCGAGGCCGAGCAGCAGCGACGACGCGTACGCCCCCTCGCCGGCGGCGTTGCACACGCGCAGGATCCGCAGGATGGCGAGGAACGCCGCGCTGGTCACGCCGCCGGCCAGCAGCGCGCCCGCCAGCCCCGGCGCCTCGCCGTAGGCGTCGGGCTTCCAGGTGTGCATCGGCGCGAGGCCCATCTTGGTGCCGTAGCCGACCAGCGCCAGCACGAAGCCGGCGCGCAGCCACGGCTTCGAGAGCGTAGGCGCCGCCTGGGCCAGGTCGTCGAAGCGGAGCGACGGCTCGGCGCCGGCGTGGACCGCGGAGTAGGCGATGAAGAACGTCCCCAGCAGCGCGATGGCGACGCCCACCGACCCGACGAGGAGGTACTTCCAGGTCGCCTCGATGGAGCGCTTGTTCTTGTTGAAGTAGATGAGCGGCGCGGCGGCCAGGGCCGAGGCCTCGACGGCGACCCACATCAGCCCGAGGTGGCGCGCCAGGATCGCCACCGTCAGCGCCGCGAGCAGGGCGTTGAGGCAGGCGATGAAGATGGCGTTGGCGCGCTCGTGGCGGTAGCGCAGATAGCCGACGGCGTAGACGGCGGTCGCGAGGAACAGCACCGACACCAGGCCGAGGACCAGGCGGCCGGGCGGGTCGAGCCAGAGCCAGCTCGTGTCCGGCGGCGGTGTTGCACCGCACAAGAGCAGGACCGTCAACGCCAGGTGGGCGACGGCGACGGCCACCAGCAGCCACGGGCGGTTGTGGTTGTCCCGGATGGCGAAGGCGGCGAGCGCGCCCAGCGTGGGGACGAGGATCAGGGCGAGCGCCATGCTCACTCCTCCTTGAGCGCGGACAGCGCGCGGGTGTCCGTGGACGCGAACTCGCGGCGGATGTGGGTCAGCATGATGCCCATGACGAAGATGGCGACGACGAGGTCGAGCAGGGCGCCGATCTCGACGATGAGCGGGATGGCGTCGACGAGGACGAGCCCGAAGATGAAGATGCCGTTCTCGAGGACGAGGTAGCCGAGGACCTGGCTGATGGCCTTGAGGCGGGTCGTCAGGAGGATGAAGCCGGTCAGGACCGTCGCGAGCGCGGCGGGCACGACGAGGTGGTGGGCGTCGCCCACGGTCAGCGGGAGGTTGCCCGTGAAGGCCAGCGCGAGGGCCGCGCCCAGGCCGCCGAGGAGCATCGAGGCGCCGGTCGAGATGAGGGGCTCGACCTCGCGGCGCTCCACCTCGCGCAGCGCGCGGTAGAGCAGCACCGGGATGATGACGCCCTTGAGCGCCACCGCGGCGACGCTGATGACGACCGCCTCGAGGCTGATGGTGTGGTGGGCGAGGAGCGGCAGCGCGCCGAGGACCAGGCCCTGGATGGCGACGAGGCGGATGACCACCGCGATGCGGCTCGTGCCGAGGGCGTAGAGGTTCACGACCAGGACGAGGACCAGGAGGGCGTCGAGCAGGGAGGCCATCAGCGCACCGCCAGGAGGAAGCCGACGGCGGTGATCAGCGCCGCGCCGGCGATCAGGTTGGGGACGCGCGAGAGGCGCACCCGCGCGGTGGCGGACTCGACCACGCCGATGAGCGCCGCGATGCCGAGGACGCCCGCGAGGGCGACGCCGCGGCCGGCCCACGGGTCGTCGAGGGTGGGCAGCGCGAGGCGCACGAGGAAGGTCGACAGGATGAAGAGCTTCATCGCCGCGCCGTAGAGGATCGCGCCGAAGAGCGGGCCGGAGTGGTCGAGCACCATGACCTCGTGAACCATCGTGAGCTCAAGGTGGGTGTTCGGGTCGTCGAAGGGGACCCGCGAGCACTCGACGAGCAGCACGACGAAGAGGCCGACCGCCGACAGGACCAGCGTCGCCACGTGCCCGGTCGCCGGCGCGAGCAGCATGGTGTCGAGCGACAGCGAGTCCGACAGCGTCGCGAGGCTCAGCAGCACGAAGAAGATGGCGGGCTCGGTCAGGAGCGCCCAGGTCACCTCGCGGGCGGCGCCCATGCCCTCGAAGGGGGAGCCGGTGTCGAGGGCGGCCGCCGTGGTGAAGAAGCGGCCGACGGCGAAGAGGTAGACGAACAGCACCAAATCGCCCTCGAAGCCGATCCGCCCGGCGCCCCCGCCGAGGGGGACCAGCAGACCGGCGAGGAGCGTCGCGACCAGGGTCACCAGCGGCGCGGCGCGGAAGATCCAGGTCGTCGTCTCGCTGAAGACCATGCCCTTGCGCATCAGCCGCAGGAGATCGTGGTAGGGCTGCAGCAGCGGCTGGCCCCGGCGCCCCCCGGCGATGGCCTTGACGCGGTTGATCACGCCGAGCAGCAGCGGCGGCAGGGCGAGCAGCGCCAGCACGTCGACGACGGTGCCCAGCAAGGCGTTCGCGGAGGCGGTCATCGCTCAGACCCCCAGGAGCAGGGCCACGAGGGCCACGAGGATGTAGAGGAGGTAGGCCTGGACGCGCCCGTGCTGAAAGCTGCGCAGGCGGGGCAGGACGCGGCCGGCGCGGGCCGCGGCCGGGGCCACGAGGCGGTCGAGGACCGGGTCGGGGGTGGCCTCGGAGAAGGCCGCGGGCGCAGGCAGGGCCGCGGTGAGCTCCGGCGCGGCGCGGCGCGGCCAGGTGAACGGCCGCAGCAGCTGCGTCGCCATGTCGGACAAGGACGACGCGGTGTACTGGATCCGCGCCGTCGGGGCCGCGTAGCCGCAGCCCCAGGTGCCGACGGCGGCCCGGGAGCGCCCGCGGGTGAGGCGGCGGGCCGCGAGGGCGACGGCGAGGCCCGTCGCCGCCAGGCCGGCGAGGGTGAGGCTGACGGTGAGGACCGGGACCGCGGTGAGGGCGGCGGTGTCGCTGCCCGGGGCGAGGACGGCGACGACCTCGGCGAGCCACGGGACGTAGAGCGGAGCGGCGAGGACGGCGGCGGCGCAGGCGAGCGCCAGCGCGGTCATCGGGGCGGTCATCGCGCGCGGCTCGTGGGGGTGGGCGGCGTGCGCCGGGTCGCGCGCCGCGCCGAGGAAGACCGCGCCGTGGAGCTTCACCATGGCGAGCAGGGCGAGCGCGCCGGTGATCGCCAGGGCGGGGGCGGCGAGGGCCGGCCAGCGCTCGATTTGTGCGGCGCGAAAGAGGCCAACGTAGATGAAGAGCTCGCCGATAAAGCCGTTGAGCGGCGGTAGGCCGGCGAGGGATATTGCGCCTGCGAAGGACGCCCGGGCGGTGCGCGGGAGGGCGCGTGCGGCGCCGCCGAGGCGGTCGAGGTCGCGGGTGCCGGTGGCGTGGATGACGCTGCCCGCGACGAAGAACATGAGCGGCTTGAAGAGGGCGTGGTTCCAGACGTGGAGGACCGCGCCGGCGAGGCCGAGGGTGGTGAGGTCGGGGTGGCCGGCGGCGCGGCCGTAGAGCGCGAGGCCGACGCCCATGAGGATGATGGCGAGGTTGTCGACGCTCGAGTAGGCGAGCAGGCGCTTGAGGTCGGACTGGGCGGCGGCGAGGGCGGCGCCGCCGACCGCGCCGAGGGCGCCGAGGGCCAGCAGGGTCGCGCCGGCCTCCTGGGGGAGGTCGGGCAGCAGCGTGGCGGCGCGCAGCAGGCCATAGACGCCCATCTTGAGGACGACGCCGCTCATGACGGCGGAGACGTGGCTCGGGGCGTTGGCGTGGGCGCCGGGGAGCCACAGGTGCAGCGGGACGACGCCGGCCTTGACGCCGAAGCCGACGAGGAAGAGGGCGGCGACGGCGGCGGTCGTGGCGGGCGGGAGGCCGGCGGCCGGCGCGAGCTCGAGGGTGCCGGTGTGGCCGGAGAGGACGGCGAAGGCGGCGATGAGCGCGAGGGTCCCGAGGTGGGTCGCGACGAGGTAGACCCAGGAGGAGGCGCGCACGGCGGGTTGGTCGTCGTCGGCGCTGATGGCGAAGAAGGCGGCGAGCGCCATGAGCTCCCAGGCGACGAGCAGGGCGAAGGCGTCGCGGGCGACGACGACGCCGATCATGGCGGCGGGGAGCAGGCCGAAGGCGATCGCGGTGCGCCGGGCGGCGCGGTGGTCGGCCGGGAAGTAGCCGCTGGCGTAGACGGCGCCGAGGGCCGGGACGACGAGGACCGGCAGGAGGAAGGCGGCGCTGAGCGGGTCGAGGCCGAGGGTGAGGCGGCCGAGGGGGAAGGGCAGCGAGAGGGTGAGCGGCGGGGCGCCCAGCGCGATGGCCAGCGCGACGGCGACGAGGCCGGACGCCGCGGCGAGGACGGCGAGGACGCGGCCGACCCGGGCGGCGAGGAGGCCGCTCGCCACGAACAGCAGCGCGGCGGCGACGAGCAGCGGCCAGATCAGGACTTCCACAGGCCCTCCAGGAGCTCGCCGATGGGGAGGGTGCTGGCGAGGAGCACGAGCACGGCGACGAAGAGGAGCAGCAGGTAGAGCTGGACGCGGCCGCTCTGGAGCTGGCGGACCCGGGCGAGGGCGCGGCCGGCGCGGGCGAACAGCGGGACCACGGCGCCGTCGAGGACCGCGTCGCGCGGGTGCTCGGCGAAGCGAGCGGGGCCGGGCAGCGGACCGTCGACGCGCGGCGGGTGGGTGTCGGGGCGCAGGACGCCGCGGAAGAGGCGCGTGAGCGTCGCCGCGAAGGAGCTCGCCGTGTACTGGATGCGCGGGGTCGGCGCGGCGTAGCCGCAGCCCCAGGTGGCGGCGCGCGGGGCGCGGGCGTGGGCGCGGCGGCGGGCGAGGAAGACGGCGCCGGCGAGGGCGACGAGGGCG
>PHBI01000003.1:115904-151795 GCA_002841945.1 Deltaproteobacteria bacterium HGW-Deltaproteobacteria-14 | reverse complement strand
TGAAGCCCGCGCCCTCGGGCGCCACCCGGTGCCACGCGTCCGCCGCAGGGGCGGCGGCCGGGGGCTCCGGAGCCGGGGCGGGGGCGGCGTCAGCGGGCGCCGGGAGCGCGGCGTCGGCGCGCCCCCGCGGGGCGTCCGAGCAGCCGCGACAGCCCCCCGCGCCGAGGGCGACGAGGGCCGCGAGATAGACGAACGCGAGCTGACGCACTGCACTCCTCCGAGCCTGTGTACCGGCCCCATATAGCCCGACCGGCGGTCGAGTACGAGCCCGCCCGATGGCGGCTCGACACTCGTCCTCGACGGGCGACCCGGGAGTGAATATCCTCCGCGGCGCGGCGTCCGGACGCGACGTTCCATGAGGGGGAGATGATGAGTTCCTTTGTAACTACCACCCGCGCGTTCCTGGCTGTGTTGGGGGTCGCGACGCTGATCGGCGGATGCACCTACTCGGCCCAGGAGAGCTTCTCCTTCGAGTCCGCGGTCGCCCCGCGCGGCACGCTGACGGTCGCGAGCCTGAACGGCACCGTCCTCCTCACGCGGGATCCGACCGCCACCCGGGTCCACGGCACCGTGACCGTCCGCTCGAGCGGCTACGACAGCCAGGCCAAGGCCCGCGACGCGGCGCGCCAGACGGCGGTCGTCGAGTCCGGTGACGCCAACGCGCTCACCCTCTCGGTCGGGCTCCCGCCCGGCGCGCGGTCGAGCTACTTCGGGGTCGACTTCGACCTCCGCGTCCCCGACGGCGTCCTCGTCAACGCCGACACCAACGACGGCGGCGTCTTCGTCGACGGGCTCCCGGTGGGCAGCCTCCGCACCGTCAACGGCCAGGTCGAGCTGCGCTTCACCTACGGCGACGCCGTGCTCCGCACGAACAACGCGCCGATCGTCATCAACTCCCACGACGGCCCGCTCGACCTGCGCACCAGCAACGCCCCGATCGACATGTCGAGCGTGCAGAGCGAGCTCATCCGGGCGACGACCTCGAACGGCTTCATCAGCTGCGGCGCCCTGCCCTACGACGCCGCAGAGATCTACCTCGCGACCACCAACGGGGGCGTCGACCTGGCGGTGCCGTACGACTTCGGCGCCGAGCTCTTCGCCACCACGACCAGCGGCAACATCTACGTCGAGGACCTCGACTTCTGGGTGGACTACGACGCCCCCGGGCAGCTCGAGGGCGTGCTGTACGACGGCGCAGGCCTCGTCGACGTGCGCACGACCAACGCCGACGTCGTGGTCCACGCGCGGCGCTGATCCGCCTACGCCTTCGACACCCGGGCGGCGTCGTCGCGCACGCGCTTGCGGGTCGCGGCGAAGTGAACGAGCCCGGGCGCGTGACGCCCGAGCCACGCGCCGAGCTTGCCGTGCCAGGTGAAGACGTACTCGCGCTTGCGCGCGTAGATCGCCCGCGCCATCACGCGCGCGGCCTTGTCCGCAGGCCACATCAGGTTCTTGGGCCGCCTGTCGACCCTGCCCGGGTCGAAGACCCCGCGGTTGTCGACCTGGTTGATCTCGCTCGCGACGAAGCCAGGGTGGATGGTCGTGCAGCTCACGCCGGTGCCGTGTAGCTCCGCAGCGAGCGACAGCCCCATCGCCCGGACGGCGAACTTCGAGGCGCAGTACGGCCCCTGGCTCGGCAGGGCGATCATCCCGGCGACGCTCGCCACCACCGCGGCCCGCCCGTGGCTCGCGCGCAGGTGCGGCAGCGCAGCCTTGAGCGTCACCGCCGCCCCGACCACGTTGACCTCGAGCTGACGCCGCCAGTCGGCGGCCGTCAGCTTCTCGAAGCGCCCCGACACCCCGTAGCCGGCGTTCGCCACCGCCACGTCGAGCTTGCCGAGGTGCTGCACGACGCCCGCCACCGCGGCCGCCACCGCCTCCTCGTCGGTCACGTCGCACGGCGCCGCCAGCGCCCGCCGCCCGAGGGCTCGGATCTCCCCCGCCACCGCCTCGAGCCGGTCGAGGCGCCGCCCGCTCACCGCGACGTCCGCACCCTCGCGGGCCAGCTCCAGGGCCAGCGCGCGCCCGATGCCGCTGCCGCCCCCCGTCACCCACGCCACCAGCCCATCGTACCTGCCCATGCCCGTCTCCCCGTCCCCGAGTCGTTGGTCGCCCGGCGCGCTCAATAGCCCGCGAGGCGCGCCCAGCGGTCGCGGTGCCAGGCCGCGTCGCCGAAGGTCGACGCCACCACTCGGGCGCGCTTCAGATAGAACCCGATGTCGTGCTCGTCGGTCATGCCGACGCCGCCGTGCAGCTGCACCGCCTCGTCGGCGACCCGCAGGAAGGTGTCGAGGGTGCGCGCCGCCGCGAGCGACGCCGCCTGGCCGAGCACCGCCGCCGACACCCGGGGCTGGTCCGCGGTGCGCGCCGCCGCCATCACCGCCGAGCGGCACAGCTCGAGGTCGATGTAGAGGCGCGCCGCCCGGTGCTGCAGCGCCTGGAAGCTCCCGATCGGCACGCCGAACTGGCGGCGCTCGCGCAGCCAACCCAGCGTCAGCTCGAAGGCCGCCGACATCGCGCCGAGGGCCTCGGCGGCGAGGCCGATGGTGGCCCGGTCGAGCGCCGAGGCCAGGAGCGCCGCCCCACCGAGGCGGGCGTCCTCGGAGAGCCTGACGCCATCGAGCTCGACGCGCGCGCAGGGGAAGTGATCGATCCGGCTGAGCGGGGTCCTGAGCAGCCCCGCGGCGTCGCCGGGCACCGCCCAGAGGCCGAGCTCGCGGGTCTCGGAATGCTGCGCCGCAACAATAACGAGGTCGGCCTGCACACCTGCAACTACCTCGCGCTTGCTGCCATGCAACATCACCGCGCCGTCCCCGGCGGGGGTCGCGAGCGCGGCGCAGCTCGGCGGGTCGTCGTCGCGGCGGGCGCGCTCCTGCCAGGCGAGCGTCCCGACCACGTCACCGGCGATGAGCCCAGGGAGCCAGGCGGACCGCGCGGCGTCGCTGTCGCCGAGGAGCAGCGCGCTCCCGGCGAGGAGCGTCGTCGCGAGCAGCGGCTCGGGGGCGAGGGTGCGGCCGGCCTCCTCGAGCACGAGGCAGAGCTCGGTCACCCCGAGGCCGACGCCGCCGTGCTCCTCGGGGAAGGGGAGCCCGAGCCAGCCGAGCCCGGCGAGCTCGGCCCAGAGCTCGCGCGAGAAGCCGGTCGCGTCCCCGGTGTCGCGCAGGCTGCGCAGCCGCCTTACGGCGCCCTTGTCCTTCCACAGCGTGACGGCGCTGTCCTTGATGAGGCGCTGGTCCTCGGTCAGGGCGAGCTTCATCGGGCACCCCCGTCGGGCAGGCCGAGCACGTGCTTGGCGATGATGTTGAGCTGGATCTCGGTGGTGCCGCCCTCGATGGTGTTGCCGCGGGAGCGCAGCCAGTCGCGGGTGCGCGCCAGGGCGTCGGGGTCGTAGCCGGCGCCCTCCCAGCCGAGGCCGTCGGCGCCGGCGATCTCGACCGCCAGCTCGCGCCGGCGCTGGTTGAGCTCAGTGCCGTAGACCTTGAGGATCGAGCTCTCGGCGCCCGGGGACTGCCCGGCGCGCGCCGCGTCCTGGATGCGCTGCACCGTCAGCATGAAGGCGCGCTCGTCCATCGCCGACTGGACGATCCGATCCCGCACCAGCGGATCCCAGAGCCGGCCCTCGGCCGGCCCGATGGCGGTGCGCGCGAGCCCGAGCAGCTCGCGCTCGCCGCCGATGACCGAGCGGGCGAAGATCTCGCCGACCATCGTGCGCTCATGGCGCAGCAACGCCTTCGCCACCGTCCAGCCGTTGTTCAGCCCGCCGACGACGTCGCGGGCGAGCGCGGGCACGTCGTCGAAGAAGACCTCACAGAAGGGGGAGGCCCCGCTGATGAGCTTGATCGGCCGGGTGGTGACCCCCGGCGTGGCCATGTCCACGAGGATGAACGAGATCCCCGACTGCTTCTTGGCGCCGGGGTCGGTGCGGACCAGGCAGAAGATCCAATCGGACGCGTCGGCGTACGACGTCCAGATCTTCTGGCCGTTGAGGATGAAGCGGTCGCCGTCGGCGACGGCGCTCAGCTGGAGGGACGCCAGATCCGAGCCGCTGCCCGGCTCGGAGTAGCCCTGACACCACCGGATCTCACCGCGGACGATCGGGGGCAGGTGCTCGCGCTTCTGCTCCTCGCTGCCGAACTCGAGCAGCGTCGGGCCGATCATGACCAGGCCGAAGCCGATGAGCGGCGCGGGCATCCGCAGCCGCCGCAGCTCGCTCTGGAGCACGGCGTTCTGCTCCCGCGAGAGCCCGCCGCCGCCGTACTCCCGCGGCCAGGTCGGGGCGGTCCAGCCGCGCTCGGCCATCATCGCCAGCCAGCGCTCGTGATCGGGGGTCTCGAAGTCCGGGCGGCGACCGCCCCAGGTCCCGTGAAAGATGTCGCCAGGACGGCCGCGGAGGGAGGCGGGAGCTCGCTCCTCGAGCCACGCTCGGACCTCGGCTCGGAAGGTCTCCAGATCGGCCATCGACGAACCTCCGGTGCGCTGGTGGGCGTCGCCCCACGCGGTTCGCGGCGCGAGGGCGAGGGCGCGAGCGATGATGCCCGGGCGCCCCCGGTGCCGCAACCGACGCGCGGCTCGTCGACGCACGGCGGGTTGTCGGGCCGCTGCGGCGTTCGACCGACGTCCCCTTCGGGCGCGCCGAACGAGCGCTGCTCAGTAGTCCACGGCGCCCCACTCGAGGGTGTAGGCGGGGCACGGGGCCTGGTTGGCGAGGGCGCGGACGCGGACGCGGACGACGCCGACGTCGGTGCTGACGACGTCGGCGGAGCAGGACGCCGCGAGCGCCGTGGCGAACTCCTGGACCCCGGTGTTGTTCGCGCAACACCCGGCAAAGGAGCCGGGCAGGGAGACGGTCGCGCCGACCGGGCAGGTGACCGCGGGGACCTCGGCCGAGGCGTCGCTCACGCCGCAGCGGACGAAGACGCAGAGCTCGTAGGTCGCGGCCGGATCGAGATCGCTGAGGCGGACCTTGGGCTTGCGCTTGACCGCGTTGAGGTTCATCAGCATCCCGTAGCCGAACAGATCCTGGTCGGTCCCGGCGGGGTTGAGGGTGCCCGCGGTGGTGCCGCTCGGGAACGCCGTGACGAGATCGACCGTGGCGGCCCCGAGGAGCTCGTAACCGTCGACGGTGTCGTTGGGCTCGGCGTCGAGCTGCACGAGCGCCCCCACACACCCTCCGTCGGTGCAGATGTCCGGGTCGGTGCACGCGTCGTGGTCGTCGCAGCTACCCTGGCGCGCGGTCCAGTCGGTCGGCTCCGCCGGGTCGCAGACGACGCAGGAAGGCGGCTCTCCCTCCTGACCTTCGGAGTAGCAGACGCCGTCGATGTAGCACTTGTCGGGCAGCACGACGTGCGCGCACGCACCGTCGCTGCAGGTGTCGCCGGTACACGGCACGTGGTCGTCGCAGTCCTTGCGCTCCCCCTTGCACACCCCGGCGACGCAGGTGTCGTTCAGCGTACACGCGTCGCCGTCGTCGCAGGAGCCCGCGACCTCGACGGTCCACCCGAGCGGGTCGAGCTGTGGACGGCAGCGCTGGCACGGCTGGCCCGGGCGAGCGGCGCCGGTCGCCCAGCACGAGCCGTCGATGAAGCACGCCCCCGAGACCACCGTGACGACGCAGACGCCGCTGCCACAGTCGACGCGATCGACGCAGGACGGCGGGGCGGCGCAGACCGGGTCGCGCTCGCCGACGCACGCGCCGGCGGCGCAGCTCGAGGTCGGCGTGCAGGGGTCGGAGTCGTCGCACGCGACGCCGTTGTCGCGGGCGGACCAGCCGCGAGGCGCGTTGACGGCGTCGCAGCGCTGACACGGCAGCCCTGGGCGCGAGGCGCCGTCGGCGACGCAGGCCGCGCCGATGGAGCACTGCCCGGGCTCGCAGGCGCCGGCGGTGTCCGGCGCGACCGCGGTGTCGGTGGGCTCGACGCCGTCGACCACGGTGGCGGTGTCCTCGGGGGAGGCTGCGTCCGCGCCGGCGCTGTCGACCTCGCCGCCACCGGACACGCGCGCCGCCTCGATGCAGCGGGGCGTCGCGGACGCCAGCAGCGCGAGGAGGGGGACCAAGAGGTGCCGAGGCTTCATCGCGCCGCAATATACGGGCTCGGCGAGCCCACTGCGATGTTTTAGATCCGCTCCGGCGGTCCGCGTCCGCTCCGCCGAGGGGGGCCTGGCCCACGGGCGCGGCCGATCACGGCTACCGTCAGGCGCCGGTTAGGTGCTACCGTGCGGGCTCCCGACCCGCCCAACGGAGGACCCCGTGCGCCGCATCGTGCCCCTCTCGAGCCTCACCGCTGGCCGCTGCTTCACCCTGGCCGAGACGCCGAAGAACCCCGACGAGGACGACAAGGCGAAGCGCTTCCAGACCGGGTGGTCCATCCTGCAGGCGGACATGGTCTGGAAGGTCGGCCTGCCCCAGGAGGAGGGCGTCGACTGCGAGAGCGCGCTCGGAGAGCGGGTCGCGATGGCCGGCGACACCAAGGTCGTCGAGGTGCCGCGCCAGGGGTTCGACCGCCTCGTGCAGCGGGCGCGGGAGGCGGGCACGCCGTCGTGACCATCGGGCGCGTCATGCTGGTCGACGACGATCCAGACATCCGGTTCATCGCCGAGCTGTCGCTCAGCCGGGTCGGGGGCTGGGAGGTCGTGGTCGCGAGCTCCGGGCCGGAGGCGCTGACGCAGCTCTCGGGCCGGCCCCTGCCCGACGTGCTGCTGCTCGACATGATCATGCCCGGGATGGACGGCGCCGCGGTCATGCGTGCGGTGCAGCAAGACGCCGCCCTCGCCGGGCTCCCGGTGATCTTCCTCACCGGCAAGACGCGAGCCGAGGAGCTCGAGCGCTACCTCGCGCTCGGCGCGTCGGGGCTCATCGAGAAGCCGTTCGACCCGATGACGCTGCCCGCCGTGGTGCGCGAGATCGTCGAGGGCAAGCCGGCCTGATGCAGCGCAGTATGGTGGCCGCCCGCGTGCGGTCCGCGCCGCCGGGAGCACTGAGCGCCGCGAGCGCCGCGGCCGGGGAATAAATCGCGCGCCACGCGGGAACCTCGGGGGCGGAGCGGTGTCAGTGCACCGTGACGCGCTCGCGAGCCCCGGCGAGCGCCCCCCCTCGAACCGAGGACCGGCGACCGCCGCGCTGACGCGCCGGCGAAGCGCCGCCATCCGCCCGCTCTCCGGAGGTCGCCCATGCGGCGATGGACCCGCACGCTCACGCTCGTCGCCCTGCTCTCCTCGGCCGCGAGCGCAGCCGCCCCCCCGCCCGGCGACACCACGCCCGCCCCGGCGACCGTCCCGATCGTCGACCTCGATCTGAGCTGCGACCGGACCCTCGTGCGCGGCGCCGAGGCGCGGCTCGAGCTCGACGTCTTGCGCGCGACCGACCTCGTGACCCGGACCGCCGCCGCCGGCGCGGCGGTCGAGGTGGGCGTCATCACCGGTGACGATCCGCCCAGAGCCCGCGTCCTGTGGACCGGCACGAGCGACGCCCGCGGTCACGCGTCACCGCACTTCATCGTCCCCCCGGACCTCGCGATCGGCGGCCAGCGACTGTTCGTGGCGAGCGCCGGCGCGCGCGTCGAGCGCGATGTCGCCGTACACGACGACAGCCTCGTGCAGCTGCGGGTGGACCGGACCCTCTACCGCCCGGGCAGCACCATCCGCTGGCGCGTCGCGTGGCTCCGCACGGCGAACGCCCACCCCGTCGCCGGCGCCCGGGTCTCGGTGGACATCGTCGACCCGCGCGGCACCAGCGTCTGGAGCGGCGCGGTCACGACCGACGCCCGCGGCCTGGCGTCCGGCGAGCTGCCGCTGGCCGAGGACCTGCTCACCGGCGACTACGTGCTCCGCGCCCACGCCGGGTCGGCTCAGGACCGGCTCACCGTCACCGTGCGCCCGTTCGAGCTGCCGCCCTTCCTCATCGACCTGGAGATCGACGCCGCTGGCCTCGCCAACGGGGGCCTCCTGGCGGGCACCGTTCGCGCCCACACGGCCTACGGCGAGGCGGTCGTGGGCTCGCTCCGGGCGAGCGCCGAGCTCCCCGACGGCACCTCCCGCGAGCTGCTGAAGCGCGAGGTCCAGGGCGAGACCCTCCCCTTCTCGCTGGCGCTGGGCGCGGGCGACGCTGGGCCAGCCACGGTCGTCGTGACCACGACGGACGGCGCCGGGCGCGAGGTGACCACCCGCCGCGAGGTGCTCATCGGCGAGCCCGCGCTCGACCTCGCCGTGGTGGTCGGGGGGGGCGTCCTCCAGGCCGGCGCCCGCCAGCTGGTCCAGGTGCTGACGACCGACGCGTCCGGCGCGCCCATCCCGGTCGACCTGGTCGTGACGGTCCAGACCACCAGCGGCGACGTCCTCGCGACGACCACCCACCAGAGCCCGGGCGCCGTGTCCGTCCCGGTGGAGCCGCCAGCGGACGTGGAGCGGTCCGACACCGTCGTCACCGGCCAGCTGGCGAGCTGGCGCCTGGAGCACTCCGCGGACTTCTTCGCGGACGGCGAGCCCGACACCCTGCTGGGGCGGACCCTGCAGCGCTCGGCCGACCGGGTGGCAGGCTGCCTCGAGGCGCTCCCGGTGACGATCGAGGCGACCTTCGCGGGCCGCGCGTGGCGCCTCGACGCCGCGCGCATCCAGCCCTTCGCCGACCGCCCCGACTTCATCATGGACGCCCCCGCGGCGACGACCGAGTGCATCCGAATCAGGCTCATCCCCAGCCTCCCCGCGGAGCGCGCGGCGACCCGGCGGACCCGCGCGTCCCTGAGCGTGACCCTCGCGAGGCAGAGCCGCGACGTGACCTCGTCGCGGCGGCTGCGCGAGGCCGAGCTCGTCGTGGAGGCCCGCGCGCGCGACGGGCGCGTGGCCACCCACCGCGAGACGCTGCGGCTCGTCGACGCGCTGGACGCCGACCGCGTCGTCCGCGTCGAGCGCCCGGTCGTCCCTTCCGGCGCGTCGATCCGGGTGCGGACGCGCTGGGGCGCCGCCGCGGGCCCGGTGTACGCGACGCTGCTCCGTCACGGAGCGCCGGTCGCCGTCGCCCCGTGCCGCGTGGACGGCGAAGAGCTGGTCGCCGACGTGCCGGTGCCGGCGGGCACCTACGGGCTCGTCGCCGTGCGCGTCCACGAGGTCGACGGCTCGCCGACGCAGCCGCGCACGACCCCTCGACCTGGCGCTGCAAACGCCTTTATCGTGCCGCCCGCACTCGATATTGCGATCAGTATGCCGCAACGCAGCAAGCCCGGCGTCGCGACCGCGCTGGCCGTGGCGGTCAGCGGGCCGGACGGTCAGCCCGTCGCCGGGGCGGGGCTGGTGGCGGCCATCGTCGATGAGCGCCTGCTCGCGCTCGCGACGCCGCAGCGGGACCTGTCGGAGGTCCTGGCCAAGGACGACGTCGGCGCGATCGAGGCGCGCGGGGAGCTGTTCGGCCGGCTGCTGCGGCGCCCGACGCGGACCGCGGTCGAGGAGGAGGCGATGCGGGCGCTCGTCGCGAGCGTGCCGCTCGACGTGCGCGCGCCGGAGATCGTGCGGCCGGCGCGCGACCGCTTCCTCGCGGAGCAGCGCTACAGCTTCCAGATCGTCGCGGCCGCGCTGCGGGTCCTGGTGCGCACGCCGGGCCCGGTGGTCACCGGGGACGCCGACGGGGAGCGGCTGCGCGCGCGCCCCCTCGAGGCGGTGCTGAAGACCGCCGGCTGGGAGCCCGCCGCGATCGCCGGCCCGTTCGGGCCGCCGCGGACCTGGCAGGACGTCGCGATGGTGCAGCCCCACCTGACCCCTGGCCAGTGGGCCACGGACGTGACGTCGCAGCGCATGGAGCTGCTCGTGCGACGCCTGCAGCCGCTGCGCGGGACGGTCAAGGCGCGGCTGAAGCGGGGCGGCCCCTTCGACCCCGCCGCGCTGGTGCGGACCCGCTACCTCGCCGGCGACGGCTGGGGAGCGCCCTTCGTCGTCGGGGCGGATCCGAGCGACGGCTGGGTCTACCTCGCCTCGCCGGGGGCGGACGGGGTCCTCGACACCCCCGACGATCTGCTCCAGACGGACGTCTTCGCCGAGAACTCGTGGTTGAGCGGCATCGGCTACGCGGGCACCGGGGCCGGCGGCGGCGGCTCCTCGGGCCGCGCCTACATCCGCCTCGGGAGCGCGGCGGTCCGGGGCCACGCGGTCGGCGTGGATCCGAAGGTGGCGCCCCTGCGCGAGCGCTTCGACGAGACCGCGCTGTGGGTGGTCGGCGAGACCACCGGCGCGGACGGGCGCGCGCGGCTGCCGTTCACCCTGCCCGACAGCGTCACCGGCTGGGACGTCCACGTCGAGGCCATCGCCGCCGACGGCGCCGTGGGCGTCGGGCGGGCGCACGTCGAGACGTTCCTGCCGCTCCACCTCGAGGTCCAGGCCCCGCGGCGGCTGACGGTCGGCGACACCCACGAGGTCGCCACCTACGTGACCAACCACGAGCCCGGAGGCGGCGCGCTGCAGGTCACCCTCGGGGCCACTGGGGGGCTGCGGATCGCCGGCGCGGCGGCGCAGACCCTCGACGTCCCCACGGGCGAGACCCGGGTGGCGCGCTTCACCGTGAGCGCGGAGCGCGTCGGGGGCGGACGCCTGGTAGCCAGCCTGCGGGACGCGACCGGCGAGCGGGACGCGGTCGCGCGGGACGTCACGGTCGCGGGACAGGGGCTCGAGCAGCGCCTCGTCATCCCGGGCGAGCTGCGGGCCGGCGCCCAGGAGCTGACCCTGCGCGTGCCCGAGGACGCCGACCCGAGCACGGTCCGCGGGCGGCTGCGCGTCTATCGCGGCGCCGCCGACCAGATCCTCGACGGCCTCGAGGGGATGCTGCGGGAGCCCCACGGCTGCTTCGAGCAGACGACGAGCACCACCTACCCGAACCTGCTCGTGCTGCGCCTGCTCGAGTCGAGCCGCGAGGCCAACCCCAAGTCGATCGCCACCGCGCGGGAGCTGGTCGGCAAGGGCTATCAGCGCCTGCTCCGCTACGAGGTCCAGGGCGGCGGCTTCTCGTGGTTCGGCGACGCCCCGGCGCACCTCGCGCTGACCGCCTTCGGCGTGATGGAGTTCAGCGACATGGCCGCGGTCTACCCGGTCGACCGCGCCGTCATCAGCCGGACCCGGGCGTGGATGAAGCGCCAGCAGCGGGCCGACGGGAGCTACCCGGTCCAGTCGCGCTGGAGCCCCGACGCCGACGCGGTCGCGACGACGGCCTTCGTCACGTGGTCCTTGGCCGAGACGGGCCCGGTCGACGCGAGCGTGCGCCGCGGGCTCGCCTACCTCCGGGCCCACCGCCGCGCGATGGCGAGCCGGCCCTACGCGCTGGCGGTCTGGGCGGCCGCCGAGGCGCGCGCGGGTGGCCGGCCCGAGGTGCCGCTGGCGCTGCTCGACGGGCTGCGGGTCAACGAAGACACCGGCGCGACCTACCCCGCCGGGACCGGCACCCTCTTTCTCGAGAGCGGCCGCCTCGGGCGGGTCGACACCACCGCGCTGGTGGCGTCGGCGCGGATCCTGGCGCACTCCGGCGCGTCCCCACAGGAGGAGCTGCGGTGGCTGTGGGGCGCCCGCCACCCGAGGTACGGCTGGGGCACCACCCAGGGGACGGTCCAGGCGCTGCGAGCGGCGGTCCTCGCCCAGGGCGACGTGACGGCGGTGGTCACCGGGGAGGTGGGCGTGACCCTCGACGGGGCGCCCTTCGCCAGCCTCGACCTCGACGGCGACGCGCTCCCGACCGCGGCGCTCCCCGACGGGCTCGCGCCGGGCGTCCACCGGCTCGCCCTCAGCGGCGCCGAGGACGTCTCGCTCTACACCGACCTGCGCCTCTCGTGGCGCACTCGGGAGGCCCCCGCCCCGCGCAGCGAGGGGCTGATCGTCCACCTCGAGAGCGCCGCAGCCGCGGTGGACGCCGGTTCGACCCTCGCGATGACCGTGGCCGTCGCCAACCCCGGCGCCGAGGCGGTCCGGATGCCGACGCTGGTGGTCCCCGTGCCGCCGGGCTTCGCCGCCGACCGCGCGAGCCTCGAGCGCCTCGTCGCGACCACCTCGGTGGCGCGCTTCGAAGCGCTCGGCGATCAGATCAACCTCTACCTGACCGAGCTCGGGCCGAGGGACGGGCTGGTGTTGCCCTACGCGCTCGAGGCGACGAGCCCGTGCGAGGTCTTCCAGGCCCCCGCGCAGGCCTACGCCTACTACGCCCCCGACGTCCGCGGCGCTAGCGCCCCGCTGCGCCTGCGGGTCACCCGACGGGCGCCCACGACCGCCAGCGCGCGCCCATGATGCCGCGTTGCAGCATGGTGCTCAGCCCGGGATAAAGGCTTCTCGGGACGGACAGATATCGCCGAGTACGCACTCGGCGCAGGCCGGATTCTTCGCTTTGCACACGTAGCGCCCGTGCAGCACCAGGCGGTGGCTCGCGGCCACCCAGCCGTCCCGCGGGAAGAGCGCGCACAGGTCGGCCTCGATCTTCACCGCGCTCTTCTCGGCGGTGAGCCCGAGGCGCCCGGCCACCCGGGTGACGTGGGTGTCGACCACCATCCCCGACGCGATCCCGTAGGCCGAGCCGAGGACCACGTTGGCGGTCTTGCGGGCGACGCCCGGCAGCGTCACCACCGCGTCGATGTCCTCGGGGACCACCCCGCCGAAGTCCTCGGCGAGCATCCTCGAGGCGGCGATGATCGCCTTGGCCTTGTTGCGGAAGAAGCCGGTCGAGTGGATGACCTCCTCGACCTCCGCCTGCTCGGCCGCGCCCAGCGCCGCCGGCGTCGGCCAGCGCCCAAAGAGCGTCGGCGTCACCGTGTTGATCATCTTGTCCGTGCTCTGGGCGGCCAGGATGGTCGCCACCAGGAGCTGCCACGCGTCGGCGAAGTCGAGCTCGACCTCGGGGGTCGGGATCGACGTCGCCAGCCGCGCGTGGACCTCGAGCGCCCGCGCTTCGCGAGCCGTTCGAGCCATCAGACGATGCGCCGGCGCCGGACGGCGAGCAGCGCGAGCGCCGCGAAGAGCGCCAGCAGCCCGCCGAGACCACCCGCGCCGCCCCCGGCGCAGCCGGAGCTGTTGCGGCTGCCGCCGGTGCCGGTCACCGTGTCGGTCCCGACGCTGGCGTCGCCGCCGACGGTGTCGGCGTTCGGGTTCGTGCCGCAGCCCTCGTCCGTCGCGCCGCTGCAGTCGTTGTCCTTGCCGTCGCAGACCTCGGTCCCGCCGGGGTGGACGCCGGGATCGCCGTCGTTGCAGTCGACGCTCGAGCAGTAGCCGTCCTGGTCGTTGTCGACGCAGGTCGTGCAGTCCTCGTCGGTCTGCCCGTCGCAGTCGTTGTCCTGGCCGTCGCCGCAGCGCTCGCCCGCGTTCGGGTGGCTGGCGGCGTCGTTGTCGTTGCAGTCGACCTCGACGCAGTAGCCGTCGAGGTCGCTGTCGACGCACCCGCCGCAGCCCTCGTCGGTCTCGCCGTCGCAGTCGTTGTCCATGCCGTCGCAGCCCTCGGCCGCGCCCGGGTGGGCCGACGCCTGCTGGTCGTCGCAGTCGTCGGCGGCGCACGTCCCGTCGCCGTCGGCGTCGACGCAGCCGCAGGTCCCGATGTTCGGGGTCGCGTCGCTGAACGGCAGCTCGCAGGTGCGCCCCGCCCCGCAGTTCGCGCTGGTCCCGCAGAAGAGCTCGCACGCGCCGTCGAGGCAGACCATGCCGTCGCCGCAGTCGAGGTGGGTGTCGGTGTCGGCGCAGGCGACACCGAAGCCCTTGCCGTTGGACGGGTAGCAGTCGGTCTTGCCGGTGGCGGTCGGGTAGCAGGCGTCCCCCGAGGCGCAGCCGCCGCCGGTGATGGGGCAGTTCGCCGGCGGGAAGCACGCATCGAGCTCGCCCCCGCACTGCTGGGAGTAGCACTCGAAGTAGGCGTCACCGGACAGCGAGCCGCACTGGGTGTCCGCGCAGTCGACCAGCGCGATGTACTTGTCCTGGGCCGCCGCGGTCCCGGTCTCGAAGCAGGCGTAGGGGCACTCGCTGTCGTTGTCGGGGCAGGCGTTGATGCAGCTGGCGACGTCGGTGCAGCTCTCGCTGCCGGTCAGCGTCGGCAGGCAGGCGTCGATCTGACCGCCGCACTGCTGCGAGGCGCAGGTCTGGAAGGCGTCACCAGAGAGGCTGCCGCAGACGTCGTTGAGGCAGCCGAGCAGCGCGTCGAGGTCGGTCTGCGCCTGGGTCGTGCCCTGCTCGTAGCAGGTGTTGCCGCAGGTGCTGTCGCTCGAAGGGCAGTCGACGAGGCAGTCGTAGACCTGGCGGCAGGTCCAGGCGCCGGCGCCGACCGGGAAGCAGGCGTTGATCTGGCTGGCGCAGCTGTTGGTCACGCAGGTGCCGTAGTTCGCCTGGCTGGCGTTGGAGCAGTACTGGTCCGAGCACTCGAAGAGCGCGTCGAGCTGGCCCTGGGCGGTCGGGGTCGCGTTGTCGTAGCAGGCGCTCTGGCAGACGGCGTCGGAGCCGCAGTTCACGAGGCAGTCGTAGGTGTCCTCGCAGCTGGTGGTCTGGCAGACGGCGTTGTTGCACTGGCCGTTGGACTGGCAGGCCGCGGTGCAGGCGCACATGCCGGCGTTCTGCTGGCAGTTGGGCGCCGCGGTGTTGGTGATCTGGGCGATCCAGCCGGCGTACCAGTCGACGCGGGTGTGGATCGTCGGGCGCTTGCACGGGTCGGGGTCGCAGGACTCCCCGGGGGCACAGCCCGTGCCCGCCGAGGTGAGCCCGATGACCTTCCAGACGCCGTTCTTCTGCTGGAGCCCCGGCCCGCCCGAGTCGCCGAAGCACGTCCCGGTGCCGTTGTAGTTCGACACGTAGACGCCCTCGTTCGAGTACACGTAGCTGATGGGGAAGGTCGTCGAGCGCTTGAGCCCCGAGCCGGTCTCGCCAATGCCCTCGGTGGCGCCGAACCCGATGTAGGTCGCGGTCGACCCGACCTGCGGGTAGTCGGTGCTGGTCGCGATGGCCGCCGTGCCGCTGATGGGGGCGGAGAGGTGCACCAGCGCGATGTCGTTGGCGAGGGACTGGTCGTTGTACTGCGCGTGCGGGTACACCCCGTCGACCGCGTAGAGGGTGCCGCTGATCGGGCCGTTCGAGGTGTTGCTGCGGCGCGCGTCGTTGCCGAGGAAGAAGCGCGTCTGGGAGGTCAAGATCACGTCGCCCTGCTGATCGTAGACGCAGTGACCGGCGGTCAGCACCCACTGCGGCTGGATGAGCGTGCCGGTGCAGAACGCGCCGGCGTAGCCGCCCCAGGACGGAGGGTAGTAGGCGGTCAGCGCGCCGACCGCGGGCCAGCCGGTCTCGATCTGGCCATTGACGATGGGTCGCTCGACCGTCGCGAGCTCGTCGCCCTCCGGCGCCTGCTGCTGGCAGGCCGCCAGGAGCGTGAGAGCAAGACCCAAAATGCGAACGGAGCGGTGAGCCACGCGAACCTCCAGTGCGAACCGACGGGCGGCACGGTAGCCAGGCGCCGTCGGCGAGGGCAACCTTCATCGACGGCGCGCGGGTTCGGTTTCCCGGTCCCGCGCCCGCACGACGCCGGTTTTACAGGGATTGGGGTTGTGCGATGATCGCCGCATGGCGAACGAACGAGACACGCTGCTGGATCGCCTCCGCGCCGAGGTGCTGCGCCGCGAACGCGAGGACGGCGGGCTCGAGCTCCTCGATCCCCTGACCGAGCGGCGGCTCTCCCTGAGCCCACGGGAGGCGCGCGCGCTGGGGCGACGCGACCCCATCCTGGCCATGCGGCTCAAGCAGCACGGGCTGCTCGAGGGGGCCAGCGCCGTCGAGCTGCGCGCGACCTTCTGGGACGCGAAGCTGCGCGGCCGCCCCGAGGTCGCCGCGGCCGGTGAGGTCGCCGCGCTGGACTGGGCCGACTCCAGCGCGGCGCTGCCGGCCCTGGTCGCCCCCGGCTGGCGCGATCCCGAGCGCTGGCGCCGCCTCGCCGAGGCGCGCGCGGCCGGCCGACGCTACCTGGTCCTGGCCGGCTTCGTCGCCCCCGACGCGCTCGCCGGGCTCGCCGCCGAGGTCGCCGCCCTCCCCTACGCGCGCCTCGAGACCGACCTCGTGCAGGCCTCACGCTGCCTCGTCGGCGCCGACGCCCTGCGCGGCTGGCGCGCCTTCATGGCCGCCCCGGCGACCCGCGCGCTGTTCGGCGCGGTGATCGGCCGCGAGCTCCCGCCCGGGCTGACCCTGAACGCCTGGCGCCTCGACGACGGAGACCACATGGGCGTACACCCCGACGGCCGGCGCTATCAGGGGACGCTCTCGGTGGGCCTGTGCGAGGGCTGGCGCGCCCGGGACGGCGGCGCCATCGCGTTCGGCGACCCGGGGCCGGGCGGCTTCGCGGTGACCGAGCGCTGGCTCCCCCACGCCGGCGACGTCTGCGTCTTCGCCCCCGACGCCGACACCTGGCACGCCGTCGAGCCCGTCGTCGGGCGCCGCCGCAGCACCCTCACCGGGTGGTGGACCTCCGCGGAGCACGCGCTCTCGTGAGCCCCGCGCGCCCGCCTCTCGTCCTCGGACTTGCTGCGTCGCACAATGGGGCGGCGTGTTTGCTGGATGGCTCTGGCGCTGTTCTTGCCGCAGTGCAAGAGGAGCGGCTGTGCCGCGTCAAGCGGGCGTTCCTGCGCCCGGCGGAGGGCGCCCGCGCCATCGACGAGGTGCTCGACGCGGCCGGGGTCGCGCCGCGGGAGGTGGCGCTGGTCGTCACCTGTCCGCTGCGCTCGGCGGTCGCCCCCGAGCTCGATCTCACCCGGCACGCGACGCTGAGCGGCGTCCCGCGGGGGCTGGTCACCCACCACCGCGGCCACGCGGCGGGGGCCTTCGCCGCGAGCGGCTGGGACGAGGCGGCGGTGCTGGTGATCGACGGCATGGGATCGGAGGCGGCGGACCTCGACGACGCCGAGCGCGCCGCGGTCATCGGGCCCACGACGGGGCGCGAGGTGAGCTCGATATACCACGCCACCCCCGCCGGGCTCGTCGCGCGCGAGAAGCAGCTCGGCGCGCTGTCGGCGCCCGCGCCAGCCCCCGGCCGACCGCTGTCGCCGCTGCCGCCGTTCGCGAGCCTCGGGACGATGTACCAGGCGGTCGCGCGGCTCGTCTTCGGGAGCTGGCAGGACGCCGGCAAGGTCATGGGCCTCGCCCCCTACGGGCGGCCGCGCTCGCCGGTGGACGACTTCCTGGCGATCGACGGGCCGCGCCTCGTGTTCGCCGACGGGATCCACCGCCGCCGCTGGCCCGCGGGGGGCTGGCCGGCGCACCGCGAGACCTGGGAGGACCTGGCGCGGAGCGTCCAGGAGGCGCTCGAGGTGGGCGTGATGCACCTCGCGGCGCGGGCCCGGGCGCTGACCGGGAGCCGGCGGCTGTGCCTCGCCGGGGGCGTCGCCCTCAACGGCATCGCCAACGAGCGGATCGTCCGCAGCGGGCTCTTCAACGAGGTGTTCGTGCTGCCCGCCGCGGAGGACTGCGGGACGGCGCTGGGCGCGGCGTGGGAGGGGCTGTGGCGGCTGACCGGGTTCCGCGCCGGGCCGCGGCTCACCAGCGACGGGATGGGGCGCAGCTACTCCGACGCCGCCGTGGCCGAGGCGATCGCGGCCGGCCACGCCGGCCCGGGCGCGATCGCGACGCGCCCCGACGACCTCTACGCGGCCGTCGCGGCGCTCCTCGACCGGGGCGCGGTGGTCGGGTGGTTTCAGGGGCGCTCCGAGCTCGGCCCGCGGGCGCTCGGCCAGCGCTCGATCCTCCTCGATCCACGGCGCGCGGACGGCAAGGACCACCTGAACACGCGGGTGAAGCACCGCGAGGGCTTCCGCCCGTTCGCGCCGGCGGTGCTGGCGAGCGAGGCGCGAGCCTGGTTCGACCTCGGCGAGGTGCCGGAGAGCCCGTTCATGCTGCGGGTGGTGCCGACGCGCCCCGACCGACGCGCGCGCATCCCGGCGGTCGTCCACGTCGACGGCAGCGCGCGGGTGCAGACCGTCGCCCCCGACAGCGGGCCGCTCGCTCGGCTCCTCGAGGCGTTCGCGGCGCGGACCGGGGTCCCGATCCTCCTCAACACCTCGTTCAACGTCGCCGGTGAGCCCATCGTCGAGACCCCCGCCGACGCCCTGCGCTGCTTCGCCGCGACCGGGATCGACGCGGTGGCGCTCGGGGGGCGGCTGGTCGTGAAGCGCGAGTCGCGGTATGCCGGAGTGGCTGACACCGGAGGTTGACATGGACATCCGCGAGCCGCGTCCTGGCGAGGTCCTCGGCCTGCACTACGTCATCGAGAGCGAGCTCGGCCGCGGCGGCTTCGGCGTGGTGTTCAAGGCGCGCCACCTCGACATCGACCGCATGGTCGCCCTCAAGGTCCTGCTCGCGACCTACGGGAAGAAGGACCCGACGGCGGTCGACCGCTTCCGGCGCGAGGCGACGATCGCGGCGTCCCTGAGCTACCCGAACACCGTCCGCGTCTTCGACTACGGCGAGACCGACGAGGGCGTGTTCTACCTGATCATGGAGTTCATCCAGGGCAAGGACCTGACCCACGTGATCGCCCGGGAGGGGCGCATCCCGGTGCGTCGCAGCATCCACATCGTCCGCCAGATCCTGCACGCCATGATGGAAGCGCACTCGCGCGGCATCGTGCATCGCGACATCAAGCCCGACAACGTGATGCTGGTGCCCCTCGGCTACGACCCCGACTTCGTCAAGGTGATGGACTTCGGCATCGCCAAGATGGTGACCGGCGGGCAGACGCTGACCCAGGCCGGGCTGACCCTGGGGACCCCGCGCTACATGCCCCTCGAGCAGCTCAAGGGCGCGGACGTTACCCCGGCGACCGATCTGTACGCGGTGGGCCTGGTGCTCTACGAGATGCTGCTGGGGCGGCCGGCCTTCGACGGCGACAGCGCGGTCGACTGCGCCGTCAAGGTGATGGAGAGCCCGACGCTGCGGATCCCTGACGAGGTCGGGGTCCCGCGCGAGCTGGCCCTGGTGATCGAGCGAGCCTGCGCCAAGCAGGCCGAGGGTCGCTTCCAGAGCGCGCGGGAGTTCCTCAACGCCCTCAACCACCTCGACCCGGCGCTGCTCGACATCGATCCCGGCGACGAGCAGCTCGACGCCGGGATGGACCCGAAGCGCGGCGAGGGCGCGCACGAGACGACGGTGATGCCGGAGCTGGACGGGCCGATCCCCGCGGGCGGGGACTTCGAGGACGCGCTGCGCACCATCGCGCTGCACGCGGGCAGCGACGTCGCCCCCGCGCGGCCGGTCGAGGGCGAGCGGCGCCCGCAGGAGGTGCGCTTCCGGGGCGCGGAGACCCAGGCGGTGCCGATCCTCGACCCGGCCGACCTGCGGGGCGCGCGGGCGGCGGCGGCGGCGGCGGCGGCGGCGGAGCCGCGCGCGCCGCGGACCAGCGGGCCGGTCATCGTGCCGAAGGTGCGCGAGGAGGAGCGGGCGGCGCTGGCCAACGCGGCCGCGGACGCGACCGCCAAGGTCCTGCGCGGCGAGACCCACACCTCGATCGGGCTGCAGATCGCCGCGCTGGTGCTGCTCGTGGTGATCGCGCTGAAGCTGTTCCTCGGCTGATCGGGGCCCGCTCGGGGCGCCCGGTGGCGGCCTGCGGCTGGGCACCCCGAGCGCTTCGCGCGATACTCCCGGGGCAGGCCAGGCTGGGAGGAGGCGTGATGAACGGACCCCTCGTCGTGCTCGGCGCCGCGCTCCTGACGGTCCCCATCGGGGCGCCCCCGCGCTCGGGCAGCGACGCGCCCCCGGTCGCCGTCACCGAGGCGACCTGGGGCCGGCGCTGCGGCGCCCCCGCCGGCAACGCCACCGCGTACGTGCGAGAGCGGTGTGCCGACACCGCGGTGTGCCTGCTGGACGTCGACCCCGAGCGCCTCGGGGACCCCGCCCCCGGCTGCGAGAAGCGGCTCGAGGTCACCCTCGCCTGCCCGGTCGGGGCGAAGACCTCGGCGCGACGCGCGACGGGCGCCTCCGGGGACCGCCTGGTGCTCGCGTGCGCGGACGTCATCGACGTGCGGGAGGCGACCTACGGGGGCAACTGCGGCGCGCCGGACGGCAACGCCACGAGCCACCTCGCCGACACCTGCGAGGGGCAGCCGAGCTGTCGCTACGTCATCGACTTCGAGGCGCTCGGCGACCCGGCGCCGGGCTGCTCGAAGAGCTACCGCGCGCGCTGGAGCTGTACCGGCGGCGGGCCCGCGCAGCGGATCGAGGTGCCGGCGGAGGCGGGCGCCAAGCACGAGATCGCGCTCCGCTGCCCGGTCGCGGCGAAGCAGAGCCGGGGCGCCGGCCGCTGACCCAGGCGGGGCGGCGCGGCTCTATCTGCCGTCACTCCTGGCCAAGTGACCGCCAGTGACGCTGCGGGTCCCGGAGGCCGGCGGGAGGAGCCGTCTCCGCCGCGCGGGGCGGGCGGTCCCCCATGCGACGGCGGGCGACCTCCCGCTGCCAGATGTGGCGTCTATTTTTGACACATCGCAAAACCGGGATGGGCCAGGGTCGGTGAAGGTCCTGGCCGACTTGCGAAAGCGCAAATCCCCGTGCAAGGTGTCGAGTACGACGAACGCTGTGCGCGTAGTGGGCCGAAAGCCCACGCGAATCGGAATTTCCGGCTGCCGGGCTGCGCCGACGTGCCGCCCGCGCGTCGCGGTCCGAGCGGTGAGGACGCACGTGGAGGTTGCATGTCTAAGTTCTCGTCTTGGATGCCGCGGCTCTGGAGTCACTGGCTGTCGCTGGTCGGGGTCATCCTGACCTCCATCGCGGGGCTGTCGCTCTTCATCTCGTTCATCATCGGCGTCGACAACGTCTACGCCAGCGCGTTCCTCTGGCTCATCATGCCCGGGGTCTTCCTCTTCGGGCTGGCGCTGATCCCGATCGGCCTGTGGCGCTCCCGGGTCCGCAAGCGCAAGGGCGGCGCCGCGTCCGAGGAGGTCGAGAGCGTCTCGCGCGCGGTCCGCGAGCTCCTGGCGCGCCCCCTCGTGCGGCGACGTCTGCTCCTGGTCCTGGGCGCGACGCTGGCCAACGTCGTGATCCTCGCGGCCGCGGGGCAGGCCGCGATCAGCTTCATGGACACCCCGAAGTTCTGCGGCACCGTGTGCCACGAGGTCATGCAGCCGGAGTACGATGCGTACCTGCGCTCGCCCCACGCCCGGGTGCCGTGCGTCGACTGCCACATCGGCCCCGGCGCGTCGTTCTTCGTGAAGTCGAAGCTCGACGGCCTGCGCCAGGTGTGGGGCGTCATCACCGACGACTTCAGCCGGCCGATCCCGTCGCCGATCCACGATCTCCGCCCGGCGCGCGACACCTGCGAGGAGTGCCACTGGCCGGCGCGCTTCACCGGCAACCGGGTGAAGTTCATCACCCACCACGAGGACGACGCGGAGAGCTCGCCGAAGGTGACGACGGTGATGCTGAAGATCGGCGGCGAGGATCGGCTGCACAACCGGCACACCGGGATCCACTGGCACGTCGACCCCGACATCCAGGTCGTCTACGAGGCCCTCGACGACCACCGCGACAGCGTCGGCGACATCATGGTGATGCGCGACGGTGTCCCGATAAGCGTCTACAAGGCGCCCGGCGAGCCGAAGCCGGTGGTGGAGCTGCGGACCATGGACTGCGTCGATTGCCACAACCGGCCGACCCACATCTACGACGAGACCCCGGAGCGGGCGGTGGACGCGGCCCTGGTGTCCGGCGAGCTCGACCGCTCGGTGCCGTGGATCAGGAGCCTCGCGGTGGCGCTTCTGCAGCGGACGGACCGCGCCCGCGAGGGGGTCGAGGCGGCGTTCGAGGAGGATCTCGCGGCCGCCTACGACGCCGAGCACGCCGACGAGAAGCCGGCGCCCGAGGTGATCAAGCGGTCCGCCGCGGCGATCGCGGCGCTGTACCTGCGCAACATCTACCCGAAGATGAAGGTGCAGTGGGACACCTACCGGTCACAGCTGGGCCACCGCGAGATCGACGGCAAGGAGCTCGGCTGCTTCCGCTGCCACGACGAGAGCCACACGCGACAGGACGGGCAGACCCTGAGCCAGGACTGCGATCTGTGCCACGAGCTGCTGTCCGAGGACGAGGCGCCCGAGGACCTGTCCCCGGCGCTGAAGTCGGCGTACCTGGGCCGCTGAGCGCGCCCGTTTTAGCCACCCTTCACGGCAGCGGCGCGACCGTGACGCTGCCGGCGCCGCCGTTGCCGCCATACAGGCACGCTGCGTTGGCGCAGTGCCCAACACCACCGGTGCCGCCGGCGGCGGTGAGGCTTCCGGTGTTGGTCAGCGCACCCCGGTAGAGCAGGTTGATACTCCCCCCGCCGGAGGCCCCGCCGCCGGCGTTCCAGGCGGTGCTGCCGGTGCCGGTGCCGCCGCCGTTCGCCCCCCGGGCCGTCAGCGAGCCGTCGATGAGGACGTCGCCCTCGACGAAGACGACGAGCAGCCCGCCGGTGCCAGCGCCGCCGGCGTAGCCGCCGACGCCCGCGCCAGCGCCGCCGTTGTTCCCGGCGCCGCCGCCGGCGTACTTGTAGTAGCCGGCGGGCTGATAGGCGCTGCCGTAGCCTCCGGCGCCCCCATTGGCCGCGCCGGCGCCGGCGCTCCCGTTGCTGCCGAGCCGCGAGACCCCGCCGCCGCCCGCGCCCCCGGACCACGAGGTCCCCGTCGCCCCGGCGCCGGAGGTGCTCGTGCAGCTGTTGCAGTGCTGCCCGCCCGATCCACCGCCGCCGGTCCTGCCGGCGGTCCCGGCGGCCCCAGCCAGGCCGTTCTTGTTCACATTCGCGCCGCTCTGTGCCGCGCCGCCACCGGCCCCGGTCGCGGGGATGGTGAAGACGCTGTCGTCGGCGCGGCGGTAGATGGCGAGGTTCTGCCCGGCGGCGATGGCCCCGCGGGCGGACATCGAGATGGCGCCGTGCACGGTGAGATCGCCGCGCACCCAGAGAAACAGGCCGCGCTTGCGGGTCGTCGCGGTCAGGGTCCCCGAGTTGACGGTGAGGTCCCCGTCGTAGCGGACGAGCAGGCTGCGGCTGTCGGCGGTGCCGGAGCCGAGGCTGGTGTTGGCGCCGATCGTCGTCGGGCCGTAGTGGAGCGCCTCGACCGGGAACAGCGTGGAGCCCACGCGCAGGTTCCAGGTGCCGTCGGGCGCGTCGGGCGCCGAGCTGATGGCGTCGTAGAAGGTGTCGCCGGCCGGGCACGGGGTCGGGCAGCCGCCGCCGGCGTCGACGCAGGTCTCGTCGCCGTTCTGGACGCCGTCGGAGCAGCTCGAGGCGACGCAGTAGCCGAACGAGCAGACGCGCGACTCGCAGTCGGCCGGGACGGTGCAGCGCCCACAACCGGTGCACGGGGTGAAGGGCTCGAGCGAGACATAGCCGTCACCGCCCGCGCCGCCGAGCAGGCACGGGGAGAGGTGGCAGCTGCCCTGGCCGCCCGCGCCGCCGGCCGCGCTGACGCTGCCGGTGAAGTCGAAGGCGCCGCCGTAGAAGAGGTAGATGGGGCCGCCGCCGGAGCCGCCGCCGCCGGCGTTCCACTGGGTCGATCCGGAGGTGACAGCACCGCCGGGGGAGCCCTCGGAGGTCAGGGCGCCGGACAGGCTGACCCCGTCCTCGGCGAAGATGATGATGAGCCCGCCGGTGCCGACGTCGCCGCTGTAGCCGGCCCCGCCGGCGTCCTGGTAGGCGCTGGCCACGCCGCCCGCGCCGCCGCTCGGCTGGCCACCGGAGGCGTTGCCGCCGTAGAGGATGCGCGAGATCCCGCCGCCCCCCGGGCCACCGGACCACGACGTCCCGGCCGCGCCGGCGCCGGAGTACGCGACGCAGGTGTTGCAGTGGGCGGCGCCCGAGCCGCCGCCACCCGCGGCCGCGGTGCCCGCGGCGCCGTCCCGCCCGTCGACGTTGTTGTCGCTGCTGCCGACCCGCGCGCCGCCTGCGCCGCCGCCCGCGGGCAGCACGACGACGCTGTCGTCGGGGTTGCGGTACAGCCAGACCGTGTCGCCCGCGGCCTTCGCGCCGCGGTCGGTCATCGAGACGGCCCCGGCGATGGTCAGGTGGCCGCGGACCCACAGGACGAGGCCCTTCTTGCGGGTCGCGGTGGTCAGGGTGGCGCCAGCGTCGATGGTCAGATCGCCGTCGTAGCGGGCGATGACGGTCCGGGTGTCGGGGGTCGCGCTGCCGAGGGCGGTCGACGTCGTGAGCGTCGTGGCGGGGAAGGCGTAGTACTCGACGTCGAGCGGGAGATCGTGGACGACGAAGGTGTGGGTGCCGGTCGCGAGCGTCGGCGCCGCGGTGATGACGTCGTAGAGGGTGTCGCCGGTGAGACACTCGACGGGGCAGCTGCCGCCGCAGTCGACGCCGGTCTCGTCGCCGTTCGCCTCGCCGTCTTCGCAGCTCGGCTCGGCGCAGGTGCCGTCGGCGCAGAGCAGCGTCTGGCAGTCCCCCGGGACGAGGCAACCCAAGCCGGGCGCGCAGGGCAGGCAGCCCCCGCCGCAGTCGACGTCGGTCTCGTCGCCGTTCTGCGTGTCGTCGGTGCAGCCGCTGTCCCAGCACGCGCCGAAGACGCGCTCGGTGGCGTAGGCGGTGGCGACGCCGCTGCCGGGGGCGTCGAGCTCGTGGCGGGTGCAGGCGAGCGCGCCGGCGCCGTCGGTCAGGGGGACGGTCCAGGTGACGGCCGGCCAGCGCACCCCGGCGGGGGTCGTCTGGTCGGCGAGGGGGTCGGGGCTGGCGGTGCCCGCGGTGGTGAGGGTGCAGGCGCCGAGGTCGGCGAACGCCGCGTCGTTGAGGCCGAGGGCGAGGTTCCAGTACGCCTTGCCCCAAGGGGTCGCGCCGTCACCGATGAGCTCGTTGCCGCGGAAGATGGCCGCCTGGAACAACAGATCGCTCGTGTTCGGGGGGCCGGGAAAGGTCGGGTTCAGGTTTCCGGGGCCGCCGGCGGGGTCGACCTGGAAGACGGCGCCGCCGGCGCAGGTGATGACGAGGGGATCGAGGCAGAGCTGGGTGGTGGCGCCCGCGCCGCCGGTGCACGCGAAGGCCAGCACCGCGGTGGTGTCGCGCTCGCCGCTGTGGGGGTGAAAGAGGAGCTCGATCGGCGCGCCGCCGGAGCCGACGCAGTCGAGCTTCGCGGAGCAGAAGAGGTCGTCGAAGGCGATCGCCACGTCGAAGAAGCCCTGTCGGGCGGCGCGGGCGACCGTGAGGTCGAAGCGGACCGCGACGTCGGCGTCGGCCAGGCAGTCGGCGCGGAGCTCGATCGGCGCGCCGGCCGGGGCGGGGTTAGCGAAGTCCAGGGCCGGATCGAGGGGGCCGGCCGCGTCCGCGAGGCCGGTGAGCTCGAGGGTGATGGTGTTCGGGTTGGCGTCGGCGTCGCACGTGCCGACGTAGGAGACGGCGCCGCTGCCGTCGCCGTAGGCCGTCGAGCTGACCGAGCGCGACCAGACGGTGCCGGCCGGCGAGCTGACCGTCAGCAGATAGGTGGCGTCCGTGATTCCCGGGAGCGTCAGCGGCGCGACCTCGATGACGACGCGTCCCCCCGGAGCGGGCGCGAGGGCCGAGTCGCAGGCGATGACGGGGAGCAACAGGGAGACGAGGACGCCGTGAACTGGGAGTGCGCGACGCATGTCGCGAAACACTATCGTGCAGTGCAGCAAATCGCCACCCCAAAGCGAGCCGTTGGCGTGCAGCAACCAAACGAGCGGGCTGTGAACCGGCGCACACCGCGAGGGCGACGAGCGCGGGCCTTTCGCGTGCGAGGAGTTGCGGTTTGCGATAGAGTCCCTGTGCCGCAGCGCCGCTGCGGCCCCCCACCCCAACACCGATCACCGACTCCATGAAGGACTCGCGATGACCCTGTCTCGCACCGCCCGTCACCCGCGCGCGCTCTCGCGCGTCGTCGTGATCTGCGCTGCGGCGCTCGTAGCGCTGGTCGCGATGACCGAGCGCGCGCAGGCGCAGCTGGACACGACCCACTGGATCCCGGCGCTGTGGGCGGGCGACTCAACCTCGTCGTGCGTCGACAAGCACTGGCTGACCCTGACGACCCCGTCGGTGAGCCCGGTGACGGTGACGGTCACCGATGGCAACAACTCGGCCATCTTCAACGGCACCGTGTCGAACGCGGCGCCGGTGCAGTTGCTCCTCGGCAAGCTCAGCGGCAGCAACTACGCGCCCCTGCTCGGCCTCGGCAACCTGGTGTTCGGCGACGCGGGCTACAACCACGCGGTCAAGCACGGCCTCGTCATCGAGGCGTCCGCGCCCGTCTACGCCAACATCCGCAACCTCTCGCCGTCGCAGGCCGCGTCGCTCACGGCCAAGGGGAAGAAGGCCCTCGGCCTCGAGTTCCGGGTGGGCGTGATGCCGAACGTCCGGTCGAACTACGGCTACCGGGGCTCGTTCGTGTCCGTCATGGCGACCCAGACCGGGACGACGACCGTCACCTTCGACCAGTTCAAGCCGGGGATCGTGCTCACCGGGCGGACCGGAGCGGGCTCGCCGGCGACCAACGCGCCGTTCACCATCAGCCTCCAGCAGTACGAGAGCTACGTCGTCGGGATCCACGACAACAACTACCCGGGCACCGCGCCGGTCGACGACTTCATCGGGACGCGCATCGTCGCCAACAAGCCGGTCGCCGTGAACTCGGGGACGTGGCTCGGCGGCGAAGGAGCCGCCACGGGTCAGGACGCGGGGACCGACCAGATGGCGCCGGTCACGCTGGCGGGCACGCAGTACGTGCTGATGAAGGGCGGCGCGCCCAACAACGACCCCAAGGAGACCCCCATCGTCGTGGCGACGGTCGACAACACGACGGTCTACGTCAACGGCAGCGGCACGCCCACGGCGGTCATGAACGCGGGCGACTACCTCTTCCTCACCGGCAACTACGCCAACGGCGACAACATGCTGGTGACGGCGAGCCAGCCCGTCTTGATGTTTCAGGAGATCGGCGGCTCATCGAGCGCCGCCACCCCCGGGTTCAACTTCATCCCGCCCCTCGGCGCCGACGCGGCGACCTCGGTCGACAACATCTACAACGTTCAACAGCTCGGGACGGCGACCCTCGGGGTCGTGGCCCGCGCGGGCGCCAGCGTCACCGTCAACGGCGCCGCCATCGGGGTCAGCGCCGAGCCGGTCGATGGCTCGGTCGACTGGGTCACCTACCACAAGCCATCGGTCACCGGGACGATCAAGGTGGTGTCCACCGACACCGTCGCCGTGGCGATCTTCAACGTGAACGGGGCCATCGGCGCCGCCGGGTACTTCTCCGGGTTCCCGCCGACCCTGGTCGACCTCGACTTCGACGGCATCCCCGACGGCGAGGACAACTGCCCCGACGTCGGCAACGCGTCCCAGGCCGACGGCGACGGCGATGGGGTCGGCGACGCCTGCGACGGCTGCCCCGGGGACCCGCTCAAGACCGCGCCGGGGGTCTGCGGGTGCGGGATCGTCGAGGACCTGACCGACGTCGACAACAACGGCATCGCGGACTGCACCGAGACCGACTACTGCCCGCTCGACGACGACAAGCTGACCCCCGGCCAATGCGGCTGCGGCAGCCTCGACACCGACAGCGACGGCGACGGCACCGCGGACTGCAACGACGGCTGCCCCGCCGACCCCACCAAGCTCGAGGCCGGCGTCTGCGGCTGCGGCAACCCCGACGAGGACCAGGACTTCGACCTCGTCGCCGACTGCAACGACAACTGCCCGGCCACGGTCAACCAGGACCAGGCCGACTGCGACGGTGACGGCCTCGGCGACGCCTGCGACGCGGCCGGCGAGTGCTGCCAGGACGGCGTCCAGAACCCCGACGAGAGCGACGTCGACTGCGGCGGCAGCTGCACCCCGTGCCTCTTCGGCGCGAGCTGCGTCACCGGCGCCGACTGCGCCAGCGGCTACTGCGACGCGGGCTCGGACACCTGCGTCGACTGCTACGACACCAGCGACTGCGCGGGGGCGGCCGACGTGTGCGCCCCCGAGACCTGCGACGTCGCCAACCAGTGCGTGGCCGACCCGCCCGAGTGCGGGGTCCACTACTTCTATGGCGTCGTCGACGGTCCCGGCGGCCTCGGCAGCGTCAGGTGCTGGCAGCCCACCGCGGGCGCCGCACCGCAGTGCGAGATGAGCGGCGGCGAGCTGGTGATCGGGCCGCCCATGTGCGGCGGCCCCTGAGCGGGTGACGCCGCCGCTGGCTCAGCCCTCCTCGACCCCGAGCAGCGCGATCGCGTCGGCGGCGCTCACCCCTTCCACCTCCACGACCTTGCGCTTACCCGACTCCCCGCTGACCACGCGCACCGAGGTGCGGCCGACGTGGAGAGCGCGGGCGAGGAACTTGACGATTTCCTCATTCGCACGACCCTCGACGGGCGGGGCCGCGACGGTGAGCTTGATCCGGCCGTCGTGCAGCCCGGCGACCTTGGTGCGGCTGGCCCGAGGCGCCACGTGAAGGTGGATCCGACACCCCTCCGGTAGTGATTCTATAGCGGACATGACAAGAGCCTATACGACCCCGGCCGCCGAGCGAAGGCCCCTGCGACCCCGGTCGCTATCCGTGACCCGCCTACGGGCGTCGGCCGCCCGCCCGGCGCCGCCCGCACCCCGCACGACGGATCCGGCGCCCGCACTGCGGCCAGGCCCCACACTCACGCCCCCCTCGCGCCATCGCCAGGCGCGCCACGCGTACCCGAGGCACCCCATGATACGCGCCCTGACGCTGCTCCTCATCCTCGCGCCGGCCTTCGCCGCGGGCTGTCACGACAACGTCGACGAGGGCGCCGCCGCGGACACCTCGCGCGACGCCGACGGCGAGGTGAATGAGGAGGACACCAGCGTCGCCGACGACGTCGACACGACCGCCGACGCCGACGCGGCGGACCCGGCCGACGGCGACACCGGCGCCGCCGACACGGGCGACACGAGCGGCGGCGACGCGGGCGACACGATCGCGGTCGACACCACGCCGCTGCCCGGCGAGTTCGGCGCTCCCTGCGTCGAGAACAACGACTGCCTCTCGGGCTGGTGCGTCGACTCGAGCCAGGGTCCGGTGTGTACCAAGAGCTGCCTCGACGACTGCCCGAGCGGCTGGAGCTGCGTCGGCATCACGGGCGAGCAGGACGTGACGTTTCTGTGCGTGCCGCGCGACGACCGCCTGTGCCAACCCTGCGCCATCGACGCGCAGTGCGGCAGCGGCTACTGCGTGACCTTCACCGACGGGCGGCGCTGCACGGCCGCCTGCGAGGCCGAGGACAGCTGCCCGAGCGGCTACCAGTGCGAGTCGGTGACGAGCGAGGCGATCGGCGACGACACCAGCCAGCAGTGCGTCCCGGTCACGGGGGCCTGCGACTGCACCGCGGGCAACGAGGGGATCCAGCAGCCGTGCAGCAACGCGACCGGCGCCGGGACCTGCTGGGGGTTCCGCACGTGCCTCGGCGCGGACGGGTGGTCGGAGTGCGACGCGCCGATCCCCGCCGAGGAGGTGTGCGACGGGATCGACAACAACTGCAACCTGCTCGTCGACGAGAACCTCGCCGACGAGACGCCGTGCGCGGTCGAGAACGAGCACGGCGCGTGCGGCGGGCGGCGCATCTGCAGCGGCTTCGACGGCTGGATCTGTGTGGCGCCGACACCGGGCCCCGAGGTCTGCGACTACGACGACGACAACTGCGACGGCCAGGTCGACGAGGGCTACCTCGACCAGGCGAGCGGTCTGTACCTCGGCGACCACGACTGCGGCGTGTGTGGCAACGACTGCGAGGGCTTCTTCCCGAACGCGGTCAGCGGCTGCTCGGGCGAGGGCGGCCTGGCGCGCTGCGTCGTGACGTCGTGCGCGCCCGGCTTCTACCAGGCCGGCCCCACGACGTGCCTGCCGGTGGTCGCGGCGGCGTGCCTGCCGTGCACCGCGGACGCCAACTGCGTCGTACCGGGCAACGCCTGTATCGGGCTCGACGGAGGCTCGTTCTGCGGGCAGGACTGCGCCGCGGGCAACCTGAACGGCTTCCCCGCCGGGACCTGCCCGAGCGGCTTCAGCTGCACCGCGATCGCGGAGGGGCGGCACCAGTGCCTGCCCGACACCGGCTCGTGCAGCTGCCTCGCCCTGACCGACGCGGGCCGGACCCGGCCGTGTACGCGGGCGAACGCGCACGGGACGTGCGCCGGCCAGCAGCAGTGCGCCCCGCAGGGTGACGGCTGGTCGATGTGCACGGCGCGGGAGCCGGCGGCGGAGGTGTGTAACGGGATCGACGACGACTGCAACGGCTTCGTCGACGAGGACGTCGAGCCCCCGACCGACCCGTGCGCGGTCGCGAACGAGGCCGGCACCTGCACCGCCGACTGGACCTGCAAGGGCGCCGCCGGGTGGGTCTGCGACGCCGCGACGCCGGTCGCGGAGGCGTGCAACTACCGCGACGACGACTGCGATGGGGACACCGACGAGGACTTCATCGACGCGGCCAGCGGGCAGTACGCGGTCGACGAGGACTGCGGCCTGTGTGGGCGCACCTGCGACAGCGTGATCCTCTTCTCGAGCGACACCAGCTGCGTCGTCGAGGACGGGCTGCCGGTGTGCGTGGCGAACGTCTGCGCCGACGGCTTCTACATCCCTCCCGACACGAACCGGGTGTGCATCCCGACGTCCGGGGCCGCGGCGTGCTCACCGTGCTCGGACGACGCGCAGTGCGCCGAGCTCCCGGGCGGCGCCTGCACCGCGCTCGACGGCGCCAACTTCTGTACCCAGGCCTGCGCCGCGCCGACCGACTGCAGCGCCGGCTACGACTGCGTCGCCGGGCGGTGCCTGCCGACGTCGCGCTCGTGCAGCTGCCTCGACTCGGACGCCGGGACGCTGCGGCCGTGCGCCAACCGCAACGGCTGGGGCACGTGTACCGGCACGTCGGTCTGCACCCCGAGCGCGACGCCGGGGTGGTCGGCATGCTCGGCGGGGACCCCGACGGCCGAGTCCTGCAACGGCCTCGACGATAACTGCGACGGGCAGATCGACGAGCTCGTCACCCACGACCCGGCGGGCTGCACCAACGCGAACACCTTCGGCACGTGCGCGGCGAGCTACCGCTGCGAGGGGAGCGGCGGCTGGAAGTGCCCGGTGCAAGAGCCCGAGGCCGAGGTGTGCAACTTCCTCGACGACAACTGCAACCTCCTGGTCGACGAGGCGTTCCGGGACGCCAGCGGCCGCTACGTCGACGACGAGAACTGCGGCACCTGCGGCGCGAGCTGCGTCGACGCGATCCCGAACGCGACGGCGCACTGCGCGCTGACCGGCGCCAACCCGCGGTGCCAGGTGCTGAGCTGCGACGCGGGCTACTACCAGGTCGGCCCGCTGACGTGCCTCCCGGCGACCGACACGACGTGCGTCCCGTGCGTGACCGACGCCAACTGCCCGACCCCGGGCGACCTGTGCCTCGCGCTCGACGGGGGCAAGTACTGCGGGCGCGACTGCGGCCCCGAGAACGTCCACGGGACGGCGGCCGGGGTGTGCGGGGCGGGCTTCGCGTGCGTCGACGTCGGCGCGGGGGCGATGCAGTGCGTGCCGAGCAGCGGCTCGTGCACCTGCCTGAACGCCGCCGACGACGGCGACATCCGGACGTGCAAGGAGGAGAACGGGTTCGGCCGCTGCTTCGGCACCGAGCTGTGCACCGCCGGGGTGGGCTGGGAGGGCTGCACCGCCCTGGTGCCGGCCGCCGAGCTGTGCAACGGCGTCGATGACGACTGCAACGGGCAGATCGACGAGGGGCTGGTCCACGACCCGGCGACGTGCTCGACCACCAACGCCTTCGGGGTCTGCTCGGCGCCCTTCAGCTGTGCCGGAGCGGGGGGGTGGCAGTGCAGTGCACAAGTGCCCGTGGCCGAGCTATGTGACTTCAAAGACAATAACTGTGACGGTCGAATCGACGAGGATTTCCGCAACGCACAAGGGACCTACGTCGACGACGAAAACTGCGGCAGCTGCGGGCTGAGCTGCACCGGCGCGATCCCGAACGCGACGGCGCAGTGCGTGGCGCTGCCCGGCGGCTCGGCGCGCTGCGAGGTCGCGCAGTGCGCCGACGGCTACTTCCCGGCGAGCCCATTGACGTGTCTGCCGGCGTCGGACACGAGCTGTCTGGCGTGCACCAGCGACGCGAGCTGCCCGACGCCGGGCGACCGCTGCCTGACGCTCGACGGCGGGAAGTTCTGCGGGCGCGACTGCTCGGCGGGCAACGCGCACGGGACGCCGGCGGGGCAGTGCCCGAGCGGCTACGCGTGTACGGCGGTCGCGGGCGGGGCGGACCAGTGCGAGCCGATCAGCGGGTCGTGTACCTGCCTCGCGGCGGATGACGGTGAGAACCGCACGTGCGCGCGCGCGACGGCGTCGGGGACGTGCTTCGGGGTCGAGACGTGTGACCCGGCGGATGGCTGGGGCGGGTGCACGGCGCGGACGCCGGGGCCGGAGCAGTGCGACGGGCAGGACAACGACTGCGACGGGCAGGTCGACGAGGGGGTGACGCCGCCGACCGACCCGTGCGCGGTGTCGGTGCCGGGGGTCGGGACGTGCTCGGCCTCGTGGACGTGCCAGGGGGCGGGCGGCTGGAAGTGCCCGGCGACGGCGCCGCAGCTCGAGACGTGCAACTTCCAGGACGACGACTGCGACGGGCTGACCGACGAGACGTTCCGCGACGCCGGCGGGCGCTACGTGGACGACGGGAACTGCGGGACGTGCGGGGTGAACTGCGTCGGCGCGCTGCCGAACGCGACCGCGGCGTGTGTGGCCGGGGTGACCGGGGCGCGCTGCGAGGTGGCCGCGTGCGACGCCGGGTACTACCAGGCGTCGGCGACGGTGTGTCTGCCGGCGAGCATCGACACCTGCACGCCGTGCGCGACGGACAACGACTGCGCGACCCCGGGGGACCGCTGCGTGACGCTCGGGAGCGGGAAGTTCTGCGGGCAGGACTGCTCGGCGAACAACGCGCACGGGCTCGCGGCCGGGGAGTGCGAGGAGGACGGCTTCGTCTGCACGCCGGTCACGGGGGGGCGCGACCAGTGCGTGCCCCAGAGCGGGGCGTGCGACTGCCTGCCACAGAACGACGGAGACACGCGGACGTGCAAGCGCACGAGCGTCGCGGGGACGTGCTACGGGCTCGAGACGTGCGACCCGGCGAGCGGGTGGTTCGGCTGCTCGGCGCAGACGCCGGCGGCCGAGACGTGCAACGGGCTCGACGACAACTGCAACGGGCAGGCCGACGAGGGGGTGCTGCCGCCCGACGACCCGTGCCAGGTGGTCGTGGCCGGCGTGGGGACGTGCGCCGCGAGCTGGAGCTGCCAGGGGGCGAGCGCGTGGGTGTGTCCGGCGGCGACGCCGGTGGCCGAGACGTGCAACTTCAAGGACGACGACTGCGACGGGCAGACCGACGAGACGTTCCGCGACGCGAGCGGGCGGTACGTGAGCAACTCGCACTGCGGGACGTGCGGGGTGAGCTGCACCGGGGCCATCCCGAACGCGACGGCCACCTGCGTGACGACGTCGGGGGCGCCGCGCTGCGAGGTCGCGACGTGCGCGGTGGGGTACTACGAGGCGGGGCCGCTGACGTGTCTGCTGGCGACCGACAGCATCTGCACGTCCTGCGCGAGCGACGCCAACTGCCCCACACCGGGCGACCGCTGCCTGACCCTCGACGGCGGGACCTACTGCGGTCGCGACTGCGCGGCGGGCAACGCACACGGGACACCGGCCGGGGTGTGCCCCGACGGGACGACCTGTGACGACCTCGGGGGCGGGATCAGGCAGTGCGTGCCGACGTCGGGGTCGTGCACCTGTCGCACGGGGGACGACGGCAAGCCGCGGACGTGCATCGAGTCGAACGGCTTCGGGACGTGCTACGGGAGCGAGTCGTGCGACCCGGCGAGCGGGTGGGTCGGCTGCACCGCGCGGGTCCCGTCGCTCGAGGTGTGCGACAGCGTCGACAACGACTGCAACTCGGCGGTGGACGACGTCTCGGGGCGCGGCTCGGAGTGCGTGAAGTCGAACGGCCTCGGGACGTGCCTCGGGACGCGGGAGTGCGTCGCCGGGCAGACGGCGCTGGTGTGCAACGCCAAGACGCCGGTCGCCGAGACGTGCAACTACCTCGACGACGACTGCGACGGGGCGACCGACGAGGGGTTCGCGAGCCTGAACACGTCGTGCTCGAAGGGCGACGGGGCGTGCCGGCGGTTTGGCTTCTACGTGTGCGCCGCGGACGGCTCGGGGACCGTGTGCAACGCGGTGGCCGGGCCGCCGAGCACGGAGATCTGCGACAACGTCGACAACGACTGCGACGGCGCGATCGACGAGCACGTCGACGACCTCTGGGTCAACAAGGGCCAGCCGTGCAGCGACGGGCTCGGGGTGTGCCAGGTGACCGGGGTGAACGCGTGCTCGGAGGACGGTCAGACGCTGGTGTGCAGCAAGACGGCGCCGGTCCCGGCGGTGTCGACCGAGGCGGGGCTGTGCAACGGGCTCGACGACGACTGCGACGGCGCGGTGGACGATGAATTCCCGACCAAGGGCGCGCTGTGCTCGGAGGGTCAGGGGGTGTGCAAGAGCTTCGGCAACTACCTGTGCCGGCCCGACCAGAGCGGGGTCGTGTGCAGCGCGGTGGCGGGGTCGCCGGCGGTGGAGAGCTGCGATCTGCTCGACAACGACTGCGACGGCGCGACCGACAACGGCTACGTGAACGGCAGCGGCAAGTATTACCGCGACGACTTCTGCGGCAACTGCTTCACGGACTGCACGGCCATCTACGACAAGGCCAACGCGTACGGGACGTGCGACGCGGTGGCGACGCCGAAGTGCAAGCTCACGTGCTGCAAGAGCGGCGCGACCGACGCGGCGTGCACGGCGGGGGTCGACTTCTTCGACCTCAACGCGGTGCCGGACGACGGCTGCGAGTTCGCCCTCGACCCTGACGCCATCTACGTCAGCGCCACCGACACCCACGCGGTGAACCAGGCGGGCTGCGGGCGCGGGCCGTGGGGGACGGGGGCGGGGAACTACCCGTGCGAGACGATCCAGTACGGGCTGAGCGAGGCGGCGCTGCCGGCGGTGAACCGCTCGAAGGTGCTAGTGGCCGACGGGCTGTATCAGGAGCAGGTGCAGCTGGTCGGCGGCGTGAGCCTGCTCGGCGGGTATCGGGCGGACAACTGGGAGCGCCACCTGGCGTCGACCGGGACGACGATCCGCGGGCCCGAGGGCACCGGGGACCGCAAGGCGCTGGTGGCGAGCGGGATCACGGCCGAGACGCTGGTCGAGGGCTTCGTCATCAACGGCGCGAACGCCATCACGGCGGGGGCCAACTCGTACGCGGTGTACGTCCGCGACTCGGACGGGAACCTCGAGCTGCGCGACAACCTCGTGTTCGCCGGGCTCGGCGCGCCGGGCAGGAGCGGCGCGGCCGGGCAGTCGGGGGCGAACGGCGTGAACGGGTCGAGCGGGCGCGCGACATACTGGGAGAACAGCTGCGACGAGGGCGGGACGGCGTCGCTGAACGAGGGCGGCGGTGGCGGCGCGAAGACGTGCCAGGATCCGGCCACGTTCCATGGCGGGACGGTGACGACCACGACCGTCAGCGGGGGACGCGGTGGGAACGCGCTGTGTCCGACGCGCAACAAGCAGGAGGGATCGGGGGTGACCGGGTCCCACGGCGGCGGCGGCGGCGGCGCGGGGGGCTGGGGGCACGACACGTCGACGAGCGGCTCGTGCACGCCGACCTCGGGCAAGCCGGAGACGGGCACCGAGGGCGGCGACGCGGCGGTGAGCCTGGCCAACGACGGTGGTGGTGGCGGCGCGTGCCTGGACGGGCTCGGCGCGGTGACAGCCGGCGAGTGGCGCGGCCTGGGCGGGGCCGATGGGGGCCACGGCGGGCACGGCGCGGGCGGCGGCGGCGGCGGCGCCGGTGGCGGCCAGAAGATCGGCAGCAACAGCGGCAACGACATCGGCGGG
>PHBI01000003.1:0-115892 GCA_002841945.1 Deltaproteobacteria bacterium HGW-Deltaproteobacteria-14 | reverse complement strand
CGGGTCCGGTGGCGGCGGCGGATCCGGCGGGTGTGCGGCCGAGAAGGGGTACGCCGGCGCGGCGGGGGGCGGCTCCTTCGGGATCTTCGTGTACTGGTCGGCGGGGAACGAGCCGACGAGCGCAGCGGGGGTGCCGTCGATCCACGACAACGTCATCAGCCGCAACCAGGGTGGCCCGGGCGGCGACGGTGGCAACGGCGGCGCTGGCGGTGACTCCGGGTCCGGCGGCCTCGGCGGCCCGCTCGGCAGCTACAATGGGCCGATCTTCTGCGTCTTCCCCGGGGCCAAGGGGGGCTTCGGGAGCCGCGGCGGGCACGGCGGCGGCGGCGGCGGCGCCTGCGGTGGAGCGTCCTTCGACATCCTGGCGTGGGGGATCAACGGGCAGGGCCACGACTTCGGGTCCAACACCTTCCCGAACGGCGCAGCGGTCACCGGCGGCACGCCCGGCGGGGGCGGCAACTCATCGAACACGACCAAGGCCGGTGAAGACGCGGTCGACGGCGAGTCCGGCACGGTTCAGACGGTCAACTGACGCGGCGGCGCTCCGGCGCTCGTGGCCCCGTTGGGGGTGCGAGCGCCGGCAACGGGCGAGGGGTCAGGCACCCTCACTTTTCACTTTCCCCCCTCGCGACCGCCTCGCACCGACCCGCCACCCCGAGAGGGGTCAGGCACCCTCACTTTTCACTTTCCCCCCTCGCGACCGCCTCGCACCGACCCACCACCCCGAGAGGGGTCAGGCACCCTTACTTCTCATTTTCGCTCCCCTCCACCCGCGCGGAGCTTGGCCGTAGCCGCTCCTAGGGTCGGGCGCTCTCCCTCACGTTCAACTCTTCTCCACTGCGAAGCGCCGGCGCCGCCTCTTCACCACGTCAGCGTTCGGCCAGGGCGTCGCGCCAGACGCTGATCGGCGGCGTCGGGGGGAGCGTCTTCGCGCGGTGCAGCACGTTCGCGACCTGCCGCACCGGCATCCTGAGCGCGTCGGCGACCGCGCGGTGGCTGAGCGCGCCGTGCCAGACGAGGACCTCGACCGCAAAGCGTCGCGCCGGGTTCGCTGCACGGCCACGCCGCGGCTCTCGGATCATCTCGAGGCTCGCCCCGGTGACCTCCGACACGGTCGCGAGCAACGCGTCGACCGCCGGCAGCGGTGTCGGCGCGGTCTTGCCCGCCGTGGCGCCGATCGCCTTCAGCGGGAGGTCGGCGCTCAGCTCCATGCCCTCGGGCCAGCCCTCGCTGCCGACGTGCAGGCGCCGCGTCCAGTCGGCCATCGCCTCCGGGGTCCCGAACCAGCTGGCGACGCCGTCATGACTGAGCCACCGCGGCGCGCCCTCGAGTCCCAGGTGCGCGCGGTGACTCGTCCAACACGGCTCGTCGAGCGAGCCGACGAGGTGTGCGCGCAGGGGGTTGAGGTGGATATAGGCGAAGAGGTAGCGCAGGTAGCGGTCGTCTGCGACCACGAGGCTCCGATAGCGCCCGCGGAAGACGGGTCCGTCCCAGCTGTAGCGCCGGTTCAAACGCTGCGTGTAGACGCCCAGCAGGTGCTTCATCGCGCGGCCCAGCGACGCGTTGGGCGACCGGACGAGCAGGTGAAAGTGGTTTGGCATCAGCGAGTAGCCGTGGACCTCGAGCCCCGTGCGATCGACCGCGTCCCCGATCGTGTCGAGAAACAACGTGCAGTCCTCGTCGGCCTTGAAGATCGGCGCCTCGCGTGCGCCGCGATGCATCACGTGGTGCCACGCGCCGGGGTAGTCGATTCGCTTGGGTCTGGGCATAGGCGCTCTCCGAAGCAGGGTCTGGACGTGCACTCGAAAGTAAAAAGTGAGGGTGCCTGCCCCCTCGCCGGGTGGCAAGCACGGGGGAGGCGGCCCTGGGGGACGAAAGTAAAAAGTGAGGGTGCCTGACCCCTCGCCGGGTGGCAAGCACGGGGGAGGCGGCCCTGGGGGACGAAAGTAAAAAGTGAGGGTGCCTGACCCCTCGCCTTTTGACCCCTCGCCTTTGGCACCACTCGATTGTCGAGGGGGCGGGAGGTGGGGGCGCGACCGGTTCACCTCGACGACCCGGCCCGGTATGCTCCGCCCGGGACGAACGGAGGCGCGCGTGCGGACGAGCTGGATTCACACGGCGGCGGTGGTCGCGATGGTGCTCGGCGCGAGCTGCGGGTCCGATCCTGCAGCGCAGCAGTCAGATACGTCTGACACATCGGTAACCAATGACACCGAGCTGTCAGACATTGCTGCAGATGCACAAGGCGACGCCGCGGCCGCGGCCTGCCCGGACCCGCTCGCCCCGGCGCCCGACGCCCCTGACGCGAGCCAGACGAGGTTCGCCCTGGCGCTCTTCCACTTCAACCTGCAGTACGTCATCGGTGGGCTCGAGTACGTCGACGACGCGGGCGTGACCCAGTACCTCGCGGGGCAGGCGGACGTCGCCGCGGGCTGGGACAACGACCGGGTCGAGGACTGGATCATCACCGAGACCTTCGAGCCGATCCTAGACGTCTACGCGCGCCACCCGAGCTGGCGCGTCGACCTCGAGCTCCAAGCCTACATGGTCGAGGTGATGGCCGCCCGCCACCCGGGCGTGTTGGCGAAGCTCCAGGCGCTGGCGTGGTCAGGTCAGGCCGAGCTCGTGAGCTTCCACTGGGCCGACCAGCTGTTTCTCGCGTTCCCCGCCGAGGACCTCGAGCGCTCGGTCGCCCGCACCCGCGAGGTGTTCGCCGAGCACTGCCTGCCGCTGTCCGGTGTGGTCTTCAACCAGGAGGGCCAGGCCGGCGAGGGGCGCCAACGCTTCCTCGTCGACCACGGCTACACCGTCGGCGTCTTCCCGAAGAACCTGTGGCGCTACGTCCAGGGCGACGACGTGCGCTGGCCGTACTACGCCAGCGAGGGTGCAACCCTCATCGTCGGCCCGGGGGGCGTCGACCCGGCGAGCGGCGTCGAGGTCGCCTGGACCTTCTTCGACGACGGCGAGCTGCGGGCGACCGCGAACTGGGTCAACCCCTACGTCGCGCCCCTCGGCGGCGCCGACGCCGACCGCATCGCCGAGTACGAGGCCGCCGTGGCCGCGCACGAGGCCGCCGGGTGGAAGATCACCAGCGTGTCCGACTTCGTGCGCCAGCTCGAGGCGCAAGGGATCGAGAAGAGACCCGCGCCGCCGCTGCTCGACGGCACCTGGCAGGCGCCGTCGACCGACTCGATCCACCGCTGGCTCGGCGGGCGCAACGAGGTCTTCATCGGCGAAGACGAAGACAACCCGCTGCGGACCGGCAACGCGCGGGCCCGCGCGCTCGCCGCCGCCGCCCAGGTCATGCTCGACGCCGCGGAGGACGCCGGGGTGGCGACGGCGGTCGATGCCCGGGCGATGGCCGCCATCTGGGAGGACCTGTGGCGCGCGGAGGTCAGCGACGGCTCGGGGGTGAACCCGTGGGCCGGCGAGATCGTCTACTGCGGCCGCAAGAACGCCGCCGTGACCGAGGCCTCCGCCGCCCTGCGCGCGACCCTGGCGACCGCCCTCGGCCTCGCTGGTGCCTACGTCGTCGATCTGTCGCGCCGCACCGTCACCGCCGGCGCCGCGCCGGTCGCCCCGAGCTGGCAGGCCGCCCCGGTCCCCGAGGGGGTGACCGTGGACGCCGACGCGCGCGAGGTGACGACGACGGCGGTCGCAGCCGGCCCGGTCACCCGGGTCACGGTCGCGATCGGCGCCGCGGCCGGCTGCCCGGTGGACACCCCGGAGTGCGACGCGCGCGAGGTCCGGGTCGGCTTCGCGCGCGCCGACCGCGTCATCGCCTACTCCCCAGGCCTCATCGAGGATGAGGTGCGGAGCTACCCCGAGGAGGGCTTCAGCTTCCTCGAGGGCCAGGCCTTCCTGCCGCTCGCGAACGGGCTCATCGGGCTCGGCGAGGGCCGCTGGCTGGTCAAGCACACCCGCAGCTGCCACATCGCGGCGCGGGTCGCCACGGGGGACCCCGAGGTCGCGTTCATCGACCGCACGATCCACGAGGAGCGCGCCGCGAGCTGGGTCTTCGACCTCGTGAGCGGCACCGCCGAGGAGGCGCTGTCGTGGGCCAACGCGGTCAACATCGCGCCGACCCTGGCGTTCGACGCCGCCGGCGGCGCGACCTTCGTCGACCCGCAGCCAGCGCGCTGACCCCGCCGGCCGAGATCCGAACGGACCGCCGCCGCCACCGGGCGACCCCGGGTCGAGGCGCGGGCCCCGCGGAGCGAGCCCGGCGGAGCACCCCCGAGACACCGCGAACCGCCCTGAGAACACAGGGGATTGCCGCCCGAGCCCGGCGGCCGGCGGGCCCACCCCGCCGCGCCGCGTCGGCGAGACCGGCGCGAGGTTGCTTCCGCCGGCGAGTTCGCCCACGCTTCAAGTGACCGCCACTCCTCGGCGGCAAGGAGCGGAAGCGATCATGAAGCTCGACGCTCAGGCCCCCGTGAGGACGTTGATGGCCACGACCGTCGTCTCCCTCTCCCCGAGCCACCGGGTGTGGGAGGCGCGAGAGCTGTTCAAGTCCTGCAGCCTCCACCACCTCCCGGTGATCGACGAGCAGCGGCGTCTGGTCGGGATCGTGAGCCACACCGACCTCTACCGCGTGGGCCTAGACGACACCTTCCCGGAGGACGCCCCGAAGGCGCGCGCCGCGGCCAACAACCGCGTCGTCAGCAAGCTCATGCGGCGCGAGCCGGTCACCATCACCGCCGACGCGCCGCTCGAGTTGGCGGTGTCGATCCTCGCCGAGGGGGCCTTCCACGCGCTCCCGGTCGTAGACGACGATGACCGCCTCGTCGGTATCATCACGACCAGCGACATCCTGCGTCGGCTCCTCGGGTACTGACGCCCGTCACTCCTCGAAGCGGGGGACGCCGGCGCGATCGAGCATGTGCTGGAGCTCTTCGTCGGCCTCCTCGCGGATGTCCATCGCCTGGATCGTCGGGAAGAAGCCGTCGCGACCGATCCGGTACGCCTCGCTCAAGAAGCGCGCCGCGCCGAAGCGGTCGCCCTGCTCGAAGGAGGCCCGGGCGGCGAGGCCCAGCCACAGCGGGCGCGAGTCCGCGGTCCCCTCGTTCATCCGCTCGAGGATGGTCGCCACGGAGACGAGCCCGCTCTCGGCGAGCTCGATGGCGTCCGGCGTCACCGCGTCGGCGGTGGCGAGCTGAAAGACCATGTCGGGGTCCACGCCGAGCCGCCGCAGCAGCCGCAGGGTGCTGCGCACCCGGTGGTAGTAGACCTCGTCGGGGGTGAACTGGAGGAGCTCGCGCCAGCCGTCGCGGCTCGGGGCCCGGGCGAAGGCGCGCACCGCGTCGAGCCAGCCGTCGGGCGGCCGGCCGCCCGCGGTGAGGAACTCCTCGATGCGCTCCTCCTCGTTGCCCTCGGCGGAGAAGAGCGCGAGCCGCGCGGTGAGGTTCGCCTCGTCGACGAGCCCGTGGGCGCGCAGCAGATCGAGCAGCGGCACGACGCTGCGGCCGCGGAGCCAGTCCCCGCGCAGCAGATCGATGAGCTCATCGGGCCGCCCGAGGCGGTCGGCGGCGTGGGCCGCGACCCGCCGGAGCGCCGAGCGCTGGCGCGTCAGCGCGTCGTCGACGTGCTCGAAGAGCGGGGTGGGCAGGCGCGCGAGCTCGTCGCGGGCCGTCTCCTCGAGCGCGCGCACGCCGGCGTCGTCGAGCCCTGCGACCAGCGACCCCGCGTCGACCGGCCGCCCTGCGACTCCGGCTGCCACCAGCGTGCCGAGCTCGAGCGCCATGGACGTCACCATGAGGCCACTGTAGCAGACTTCCCGCCGCGGCCACGCGAGAACTTCGCCCCCCAGGCGCCGCCCCCGCCCGTGACGCCCCTGCGCCCGCGGCTATTCGCGGGCGGCGGCGGAGGCGGTCGGGTCGCAACCACCATACTCGAAGACGAGGAGGCGACCGGCGTCGACTGCGACGCCGTCGGAGGCCCAGGCCCCCGCGGCGACGACGCCGTCCCCGAGCGCCACGCCGACGCCGAGGCGGTCGCCGGCGAGCCCGCTCGGGTCGGTCAGCCGGGCCAGCCGGGCCCAGCCACCCTTGGCCGGCGCGAAGAGCATCACGGCGCCGGTCTGCGCCGCGGCCCCAGCGCCGCTCCAGGCGCCGACCGCCGCGATCGCGCCGTCGAACCGCAGGCCCGCCCCGAAGTGCGCGCCTGCGGCGGGGACGAGGTCGAGGAGCCGCGTGCGCACGCGCCAGGCGCCGTCCACGAGGGCGAAGACGGTCACGCTGCCGGCGGCGTCGAGCGCGCCGGGAGAGTCCTCGTCGGCGCCGACCAGGACCAGCCCGCGCGCCACCGCGACGGCGCCCCCAAAGCGCGCCCCGGGGGCGACGCCGGGAGCGATGAGGGGTCGGGCCGGGCCCCAGCCGGCCGCGGTGCGCTCGAAGACCCAGGCGGCGCCGTCCCCGTCGCGCGCCTCGGGAGCGCCGGCGACGACCACGCCCCGGTCCTCGGCGACCGACGTCCCGAGGAGATCACCGGTCGCGGGGGCCGGCGTGATGAGCCGCGCCTCGAGCTCCCAGCCGGCGCCGGTCGAGGCGAAGACATAGACCGCCCCGCGCTCGGCGAGCTCACCCGGGGCGCCGACGACCAGGCGGTCCGCGCCCAGCGCGACGGTCTCGCCAAAGCGCGCGCCGAGGGAGGGTTGCGGGGCCGCGACGCGGTCCGCCGAGGCCCAGCCGGCCGCCGCCGTCCACGCGAAGAGCTCGACCGCCCCCGCGTCGGCGAAATCGGAGACGGTCGCGCCGGGGGCCGCGACGGCGACGCGGTCGCGGTGGATGGCGACGTCCCAGCCGAAGTGCGCCTCGGGGGCGACCCGGGTGGGAGACAGCTGCCCGGCCGCGTTCCAGCCGGCGGCCTCGCGGCGCCACACCCGGACGGCGCCGTCATCGAGGGAGGCGCCGTCGTCACCGTCGACCCCGGCCACGAGCCAGCCCCCGAAGACGGCGACGCGCATCCCGAGGTGATCGAACGGGCTCAGATCGCCCGGGGTCAGGTCGGTCGTCACCGGGGGCGCGTCCATCCAGGGGAGCGCACCGGAGCACTCGGGCGGCGCGCTCGGGGTCGCGTCCTCCGGCGCCGGGGGATACTCGGGCGGCGCGTCGGGCGGCGCCGCGACGAGCTCGCGCCAGCGCGCGAGATCCTGCGCTGTGCGAGCCACGGCTTCGGTGGCGAGCCCCTCGGTGAGGGCGGTGATGGCTGGGACCTCGGACGGCGCCTCGTAGCGGTAGGCGCTCGCGTCGGCGCCCGGCTGGTCACACGCGGTCAGCGTCAGGGCGACGACGAGCGAGATGGTGAGCGGGTGTGCGGGCCTCATGTTGGGTTGAACGGCAGAACCCGGGATTGCGTGAGGGCTTTTTCGGGGCCGGCCGGCTCGCCCGGCGACACGCGCCACCGGGCTCGCCTGGACTCGGCGGCCCGGCGAGGCTACAGAGACCGCCCACCGGCCCCCGCACCAAGGATCCCAGCGCCCATGAAGACCCTGACCCTCTACCAGTTCGAGCTGTGCCCCTACTGCCACAAGGTCAAGGCGGGCCTCGAGCTCAAGGGCCTCCCCCATCGGCGGGTCGAGGTGAACCCGCTGAACAAGAAGGAGATCAAGCACCTGGGCGCGTCCCCCGAGGGCCGCAAGAAGGTCCCGGTGGTCGAGCTCGACGGCGAGATCCGCCGCGAGTCGAGCGCCATCCTGCGCTGGCTCGACGAGGTCGCCGAGGGGGACCGCCCGCTGAACGTCGCCGACGACGCCACCCGCGCCCGCGCGGACGCGATCGACGCCTGGGTCGACCGCGACCTCATCCAGATCCTCCCGACGGTCCTCTACGGCACGTGGTCGGAGTCGGTCCACGCGGCCAAGCTCACCGCGAAGACCTCGAACTTCAGCCGCTTCGACAACATGCGGGTGAGCGTCTTCGGCTCGGTGGTAATGAAGCTCATCGCCAAGCGCATCCTCAAGCGCCGCGGTGAGGGCAAGAGCGGCCCCGAGCTCTTCGAGGCGCAGCTCGACCAGCTCGAAGCCTACATCGGCGAGCAGCCCTTCCTGACCGGCGACGCGCCGACCTTCGCCGACGCGAGCGCGCACGGCGCCTTGACCTGCGTGCGCGAGTTCCCCGCCTTCGCGCGGGTCCGTGCCCGCCCGCGCATCGTCGCCTGGTACGATCGGGTCGCGGCCCTGCGCCGCCGGGTCGACGCGGCCTGAGAGCGGCCCCTCCCGGGCTCTGCGGCGCTGAGCGACCCGGCGTTTGTGGGCGACCGCCGGCCGGTATATGCTCGCGTCTGTCGGTCCATCGAGGTTCATCACCATGTCGCAGAACGCCCGCGAAGTGCGCCCTGCTGCCCCCGCCGGGGCGCAGACGACCCCCACGCCCACCGTCGGAGCCGGAGGCGCTGCGCTGCGCTCGGCGGCAGGGGCCGCCGGCTCCTACGAGGCCGGCGCGGCCATGCTCGCCCCCGACGGGGGCGCGGTTCAGATGCGCGGCACCGGCGCGCCGGTGCAGCGTGACGGTCCGGGTCGCGGGGCCACCCAGGCCTCCGCCTCGGCCGGCACGTTCGAGGCGCTATCGGCGCGGGTGCGCTCCATCGCCGGGGGCATCCACACCGGGCAGTTCGCGAACGTCACCATCAACGTCGCGATCCCGGTGGCCTCGGTCCCCGGCCTCGACGTCACGGTCGGCGTGCAGGGCAGCATCGCCGCCGACTCGACGGGCGCCAAGGAGTTCAACTGCCAGCTCTCCGGCGGCGTGCGGTACGGACTCGGCCGCATCTTCAACATCAACGCGGCGGTCAGCGGCTCGCTCCAGCTGACCGGAGCGGACCTCGGCGCGGCCCTCGTCGACGCGCTGAAGCAGTCGCTCCACGTGGCGCTCAACTCGGCCGGCGTGGACGGCAGCCTCAACGACGCCCACACCGCGCTCAACAACCCCCAGACCCGCACCCAGCGCCTGCTCGCGTGGGGGGTCGGCGACGAGTGGATCGCCACGTTCAACCGCGGCTATCGCGGCTACTTCGACTTCTTCCGCAACAACGGCGCGGTCGGCTTCGAGGCCTCCGTCGCGATCCAGATCGGCGCCGGCGTGGAGGCGGGCGATCGCGGCGGCTCCGTCGCGCTCGAGGCGCGCACCGGGATCGAGGACGTCGGCAACGACGACGCCCAGACCTTCGCCGAGATCGCCGGCCAGGTGCAGGGCAACGTCGGCAACAGCCAGGCGAGCGTGCGCTTCGCCAAGCGCTCGCGCAGCGGCGGCACCTCGACGGTCTCGATCGAGGTGCAGGGGCAGCTGTCGATGCCGCGGACGGCGTTCTCCCCGACCGGGCAGGCGACGTTCATGGAGGCGGTCCGCACCGGCATGTTCCTGCACAAGGTCTACTCCTGCGCGCGGGCGCTGTCCGCCGCCCGGGAGGGCGCGAACCTGCGCGAGGCGATCGCCGTCGCGTCGTCGGCGGCGAACCTCGGCACGGCCGCGTTTGGCACGTCCGGGGCCGCGCTCGACTCGCTGATGGGCATCGAGGTCAAGGTGAGCCGCACGAACAACGTGTGGACCGTGGAGCGGGCGCGCTTCAAGAGCATGACCCAGGCGGGCACCGGGACCGGGCGCGCCGTCGGCGGGGTCGAGGCCAACGTGCAGGTCGGCACCTTCATCGACTTCACCGGGGCCGTGAACGCCGGGCTCGCAGCCTACGGGGGCGCCTGAGATGGGTGGTCGCTTCGCGTCGCGGGCGCTGAGCCGAGAGGTCGCGTTGACGGTGGAGGGGGCGGCGCCGCTCGCGGGCCGCTTGGTCGGCGTGCGGATCTTCGCCGAGGAGGGGGCCAGCGAGTGGCTCGTGCTCGTCACGTTGGCGCTCAGCCTCGAGACCTACGAGCGCGTGCAGGACGAGGAGCTCTTCGAGGTGTCGCTCGCCACGACGGCCCCGGGCGCCGGGCAGGTCATCCTGTGGAATACGGCGCCGGTGGAGGTCGAGCTGAGGCTCCTCGCGCCCCCACCCGCGGCGAGCCCAGACGCGCTCGCTGACGCGCTGGCCTCCGGGCTCGGCGCCGAGCTCGGCGCGTCGGTCACGGCGTTTCGCTGGTGGCGCACGCTCCAAGCCCAGGCGAGCCCCTCGGGCAACGTCGTCAAGGCCGGCTACCGCTCGCGCTTCGCGGCGGACTACGACGCGGCGCGCTGAGGCGGTCGCCAGGCCCCTCAGAGGGTGACCAGCAGGGCCACGCCGTCGTCGGCGGCGTGGCGCAGGAACGTCATCAGCCCCTGGAGCACCGCCAGGAGCCACTCCTTCTCATCGTCGCCGAGCCGCCGGGACGAGAACGGGGGGAGGGTGGCCAGCGCGGCGCTTTCGAGGCGCTGGCGCACCAGCCTGGCCGCCGTCGCCTCGATCGCGTCGGCGATCGCCGCGACCGCCGCCGGTTCGAAGGCACGGCCGTGGCCGGACGCCCAGCGCACGGGCGCGCCGAACGCCTCGTTCGCGACGAAGCTCAGCGGCCCCTCGCCGCCGCGCTCGGTGCCCGTGAGGAGGAAGTGCACCCCGAGCGAGGCCCCGTCGAGGTCGTAGGTGTCGGGGTCGCCCGCCGCGAACCAAGCCGCGGCGCGCTCGTCACCACCGCCCCCGCCATTGTTGACCGCCTGGTCGGCGAGGTGGCCTCGCAGCCAGTCGAGGTCCCCCTCACCGAGTCTCACTACCGCGCCGTTGGTGCTCATACCGCTCCCTCGCGAGATCCGGGAGGGATCCTCGGCGAAGCGCCCGCGTCGGTCAACGCGACGCCGTCGAGGTCGATTGGCGAGCCTCGTCGCCCGAGAGTTGGTACAGTCGGGCGTCTGGCGACATGGCGAGGAGTCCGAATGTTCGAGGTGTCGCGGCGAGCCGCGGTGATGGTGTTGTGGCTCGCGAGCGTCGCGGGCTGCGCGAACGCGGAGCCCGGCGCGGTGTCGCTGTCGTTCAGCTGGCTCGAGCGGCCGGCCGACGGCACCGCGCTGTGGGCGGCGATCCGCGTCGAAGATCGAGACGGCGCCACCCTCGCCGCGACCCCGGCGACGCCGTTCACGGTCGGCGCGACGGCCGCCCTGCCGGGGCTCAGCGTCCCCAACGGCGTCGACCGGCGCGTGGTGGTCGAGCTGCGCGAGCGCGAGGCGCTCGACGCGCGGGTGCTCTACTTCGGCCGCAGCGCGCCCTTCACCCTCGAGCCCGGCGCGCGCAGCACGGTCGCCGTCGCCTTGGCCCTGCAGCGCCCGGCGACGGAGACCGGCAACAGCCTGCGCGTCGTGTTGGCCTCCGACGCGGGGGGCCTCGCTGACCCGGCCGAGCTCGCGACGGCCACGCTGCGCTTCGAGACCGCGGCGGGCCGGGCCGTGGAACTCTCGAACGATCCCTCGCTGCGCGGCGCCCGCCTCGTCCTCCTCGGCGACGCCGCCGAGCCCGACCTGCGCTGCGCCGTGGCCGACGCCTTCGACGCCGACTGCCCGAGCGGCCGCACCTGCTGCGCGCTCGGCCCATGGGACGTCACCGCCGGCGTCACCGACCCGCCCGCCGACGGGGTCTACAGCGTCTTCGCGCGCTTCATCGACGCCAACGGCTACGCCAGCCCGCTGGTGGTCGCCAAGGTGCAGGTCGACAACGCCCCGCCGGTCATCGTCTACAACACGGTCACCCCCGCGTTCGGGCGCGCCGGCCAGGAGATCGTCGTGAGCGTCACCGCGAACGAGCCGCTGGCCGCCGCCGCGCTCACCGTGACCCCGGAGCCCAGCGGCTTCGCCTTCGCCGGGCCGGAGTCGGACGGCACCACCTGGCGCTGGCGCAGCGTCATCCCCGAGACCGACGACAGCACCGCGTACCGGTTCAGCGTGGACGGCCGCGACAAGGTCGGGAACCCGCTCGACAGCTACCTCCTGCGGACGGAGCCGGGCGACCCGGGCAGCGCTCCCTTGACCCTGACCTTCGACGCGTCGCGGCCGGTCTTGAGCCGCCTCACCCTGACGGTCAGCGACGACGTGCTCGGCGAGCGGACCGTCTCCGACCAGGGCACCGCGCGCGCCGGCGCCGCCGCGCGCATCACGGTCGCCTGCGACGTGAGCGAAGACCGCGCGCTCGCGGGGCCGCCCCGGGTCATCGTCGCCGGCGCGCTCATCGCCTGCGACAGCGCCCCGGTGGACGCGACGACCCAGCGCCTCACCTGCGCCGCCGACGCCGCCGAGGTCCTGTCAGAGGGGGCGGCGCTCGTGACCATCGAGGCGGTGGACCTCGCCGGCAACGAGGCGCTCGCGGCGCCCTTCCTGATCGTGATGGACCTCACCCCCCCCACGCGCTCGGGCGCGGCCACCGTCGGGCGCGAGCCGCCCTACCCGCCGGCGCGGATCGCCCCGGACGAGGCGACCGTCAACCCCGCCGCCAGCGCGCGCGTGGCCTTCGCCGTGACCGAGCCCCTCGGCCGCGCCCCGGTCGTCACGGCGGACGGCCAGACGTTCGCGCCGGCGACCTGGTCGGAGGCCGACACCTTCTTCGTCGTCGCGGTCCCGGGCGCGACGCTGGCCGACGGGCGCCACCTCATGACGGCGGAGCTGGTGGATCTCGCGGGGAACCTCGCCACCGTCGACGTCGGCGCCGTCGTGGCCGACAGCGCCGCGCCCGCCGCCCTCCTCGGGACGCCCGCGGTCACGCTCTACCGAGCGCCCTTCGGCGTCGACGGCGCGCCGACGCCGCGCTACGAGCTGCGCGCCTGCCCGGGACCCTGGGACTTCTGCGCCGAGGCGCCCGTCGGGTTCGAGCCGGGGGCGACGGTCGCCGTGTTCGGGGCGAACGCGTCGGGGTGCGCGCCGCTCCAGGCGGCCTCGTTCACCGCCGACGACGCCGGGGGCGGGCGCTTCGTCCTGCCGCTCGCCACGACCTCCGCGTGCGTGCAGCAGACCGACCGCGCGGGCAACGTCGGCCCCGTCGAGCGCGTCGTCTACGGGCAGTGGCGGGGCTCGCTGCGGCAGACCCTCGGCGCCACGGTGCTCGGCAACCCCCTGTCCCTCACGACGGGCGCGCGCTTTGGCGGGGTCCTCTTCGGCGCGCACCGCGGGATCGCGCCTGGGACGCTGCTCGAAGGCGCCGACGGCGCGCTCGCGACGACGACCGGGGCGTCGGACTGGTCGCGCCTCGACGCCTATCCCTATGCGCCAGAGGGCTACTTCGCGGCGATGACCTTCGACCGCGCCCGCGGCGTGGGGCTGCGCTTCGGCGAGTGCTGGTACGACGACGCCGACGGCGGCTGCTACGAGTGGGGGCCGACCAACATGCAGCAGGTGTGGAACGGCTACTCCTGGAGCCTCGGCGACGTCGACCGGGCGTTCGACGGCCTCAGCGGGCCCCCGGACCGCTACGCGAGCGCGATGGCCTACGACAGCGCCCGCGCGGAGACGCTGCTCTTCGGGGGCCGCGCAGACGCGCCGCGCGGCGACACCTGGCGCTGGGACGGCGAGGCTTGGGCGAAGCTCGCGATCCCGGGGCCGAGCGCCCGCTCCCACCACGCGATGGCCTATGACGCAGCGCACCATCGGGTGCTCCTGTTCGGGGGGTGCAGCGCGGCCCTCGATCGCTGCGCGACGAGCGCACCCTCGGCGGAGCTGTGGCGTTTCGAGGCGGCCGCGCCGGCCTGGACCGAGGTCGAGCCCGTGGGCGCCTGGCCGAGCCCGCGCTGGGGGCACGCGCTGGCCTACGACGAGGCGCGCGGGGTGACGGTGCTCTTCGGCGGACACGTCGGCAGCGCCGCGAGCTGCGACGGCGTGACAGGGGGATTGTGCAACGCAACATGGCTGTGGGACGGGGCGGCCTGGACGAAGCGCACCGCGGCCGATCAGGCGGGCCCCTACCCGAGCGCGCGCTACCGCCACGCGATGACCTACGACGTCGCGCGCGAACGGGTCGTGATGGTGGGCTGCCAGGATCCCGCCTGCGCGGTGGGGGACACGTGGGAGTGGGACGGTGCGCAGTGGTCGCGGGCGACGCCCGCGGGCGGGGACGGCTCGCCGGAGGCGCGCTTCGGCCACGGCCTCCTGTACGACACGACCCGGGGGCAGGTGGTCCTGCAGTCGGGGCAGGGACCCGAGTCGTGCTGGCGCGGCGTGGCCTCGAGCTGCACGGACACCTGGACCTTCGACGGTCAGGAGTGGCGCCGCGCGTACCGCGGGACGTCACCCAACACGAACGAGGCGCCGCTGCCGCGGGACGGCACCCAGCTCGTCTACGATCCCCTCCGGGACAAGCTCATCATGTACGGCGGCGTGGACGCCGACGCCACGACCAGCGAGCTGAACGAGTGGGCGGACGGCGACTGGACGTCGGTCCCGTCGACGCCGGCGGGGCGGCGCACGGGTCACGTGATGGCCTTCTCGGCGGTCGACGGCGGCGTGCTCGTGCAAGGCGGGCGGTGGCACGACGCCGGGACGGTGGAGGCGAGCAAGAACGATCTGTGGCTCTACGACGGCGCCTGGAGCTTGCTCGACGACGGCGCCGGGGTGGCGCCGCTGGCGGTCGGGGAGCACGCGGCGGCGTATGACGAGGCCCGGGGCGAGCTCGTCCTGTTCGGCGGCGCGGTGTACCCGCAGGTCGGCAGCCCGTGCCCGGACACCCCCGACGTAAACACGGTCGGCCGCTGCATCTACGCCGAGACCTGGGTGTGGGCGAGCGAGGCCCAGGCGTGGCACCACCGCACGGCGTCGGCGACGCGTCCGAGCGGGCGCCACCTCCACGCCATGGCGTACGACGCCAAGCGCGGGCGAACCGTGCTCTTTGGCGGCTTCTCCAAGGCGGGGGTGGAGGGGTGCGCGAGCGGTGGGCAGTCGAGCTCGGACTTCTGCTACCTCGGCGACACGTGGCTCTGGGACGGCGTGAGCTGGACCCGTCACGAGCCGCCGGCCGGAGCGCCCCACCCCGACCCGCGGGCCCGGCATGCGATGGTGTGGGACCCGGTGCGGGAGACGGTGCTGCTCTTTGGCGGCCGGCGCTTCGAGCTCGACACCTGCGACGGGGCGGCGCAGGGGCTCTGCGAGACCCTGTGGGAGCTCGGCGACGACGGCTGGGAGGTCATCCCGACGACGGACCTGCTCGGCGAGGGGGGGCCGGCGCTGCCCGGGGTGGAGTTCCGGCAGACGATGGCGTGGGACACCACGCGGGACGTGCTGCGGGTGCTCACGCCGAGCGCCGACAAGGCGTCGACCCTGGCGCTCGGGCAGCAGCTGTGGGTGTGGGAGGCGGCCGCCGGGGATCGCCCGGTACACCAGCTGACGGTGCCGGCGGCGGCGCTCGACCTCGACGGCTTCGAGGTCGTCGCGGCCACGGTGCGCTGGGACGGCGGCGGCACCGGGCACGACGCGCAGGGGGCCCCCGCGCCCGGGGGGGCCCTGTACCGATGGCGTGAGTCGGGGTGGGAGCAGCTGGCCGCGCACGGCGCCGGCGCGGACACGCCCGCGACGCTCACCTGGGCCGCGAGCGGGGACGAGGCGGCGAGCGCGTTCGGCGGGCCGGGCGCGGCGTTGCACCTCGCGGTCGTGCCGACGGCGGGCAACGGGGCTGGTCGGGACTTCGGGCGGGTCGCGTCGGACTACGTCGAGGTCGGCGTCCGCTACCGCGAGATCGCGCCGTGACCCAGCCTCGGTAGGGGACTTTGCGGCCCGCGATCGGGGGGACGTCCGAGCGTCGGCCTCGGAAACAGCGCGAAGAAACCGCGGCACACTTCGGCCCACTGGTGGCTCTGACAGCGCAGGGCTCGCATTTGCGACTCCTCAGACCGCGGGAGAGAATCGTGGAGCAACGTTTCCAGGTATCCGACGACGCCGCCACGGCGCTCGCCAAGTACATCACAGAGCTACCCTCGGCGGAGGGCAAGGGGGTCCGGGTCTACTTCTCGGGCTTTGGCTGAGGCGGGCCCCGATTGGGGCTGGCTCTGGACGAGCCAGGAGAGAACGACGAGACGGCCACCCACAACGGGGTGACCTACATGATGGGCCAGGACGTGGATCACTACCTGCCGCCGGGCGCGCGGCTCGCCATCGACCTCGACGGCTACCGCGGTGGCATATACGTGCGGGTCGTCGGTCAACGGGACTGCTGAGCGACGGTCGGGCAGCGCGTCCGCGGTGCCCCCCTCGTGGGAGATGAGAGCCGGCCGCCCCCCCCCCGTTCGCGGCGGGCGGCCGGCTCCGGGTCGAGGATCGCCAGATCCTGCAGCCAGACGCCATAGAAGCGCGAGCCGCCCGCCGTCGTGCGGAGCTCGGCCTCGCCTTGCTCGGCGTCCCCCTTGTCGATGTAGCTCCAGCGGGCGACCGTCGCGACGGCGCAGTCGCCGTCGCCGCCGGGGTTCGCCTCCCGGCCGAACGCCGCGCCCCCGCGGGTCGCGAGCGCCTGGCCGACGCGAAGCGAGCCGGGCGGTGGCGAAGCGAGTCTGAAACGGCGGGTCGGAGACCGGAATCCGCAGCTGGCGGTCTGGAGTCGCGCGCCGGCGCGGCCCCGTACCGCCAGCGGAGGACGCAGGGCGCCGACCGATACCCGGGCGCTGCGCCCCGCACCCCGCGAAGGAAGCCTGAGAGGCCCGCCTGGCCAGCCGCGAAGCGCGCCTGGCGGTGGCGAAACCGGCCTCGAGCGCGCCCTCCGCGCGGGTCGGGTACGCTACGGACGCGGCCCCCAGCGACGGCCCGGGAGCGCCGCTGACCGCTGGGTCGACGTTTCCGCGTCTCGTCACCGTCGGAGGCGAAAACAGGTTAAGCCGGGCCCCCCGCCGACCGTTTTCTTACAAGTCGCCGCTGAGCCCGTCGAGACGGCCGCGGCCAACCAAGGCACCACCCCGGCTCTACAAGGAAGCTCCCCGATGAAACACCTCTTCTCGCGCGTCGCCATCATCGCCCTCGGCCTGTTCGTGACCAGCAGCGCGCTGGCCGACACCGTCATCCTGCCGGACGCGACCCAGTCGACGACGTTCACGGCGACCGTGGCCGAGCAGATCACGGTCACGGTGCCTTCCGGGGTCGCGTTCTCGGTCGATGACGTCAACTCGGCCACCGCCGCCTCGGCGGCGACCATCACCATCACGTCGATGGCGCTCTTGAGCGGCAATCACCTCCAGATATCCATCGCCCCGGACGCCGACGCCTTCACGGCCCCCGCCGGCGGCACCACCTGGGCCGCGAGCGACGTCAGCTGGAACGCCGCCACCGGCACCGCCATCACCGGGTCCTCGGGGACGATGGGCGCCACGGCCGGCACCTACGCCGTCGTCGCCAACTGCGACGCCAACGCCGCCGCCTGCAGCACTAGCGATCTGGTCTTCACCCTGGCCGCCAAGGCCTCCGTCGACCAGGCCGGTGATCACACCCTCGCCGCGACGTGGAAGTTCGAGTCGCTCTAGGTTCCGTCGCGACGTTCGGGGGGCGGCCACGCCGCTGACCTCCCGGACGTCGTAGCCCCGCCTCGTGAGCGCTGCTGAGAGAGATGAGGCCGTGTCCCCCCACGCCCTCGTCGTTGGGCCAGCCCCCGGCCCGTGGACACCCCCCCCTTGCGAGAGACCGGGCCTTGGCGCACGGATCGCTCGACTCGCCGCCGCGGCGAACGGTGTCCGCCCTGTCCCTCCTCATCGGGTCCGCCCCCAGGAATCCGTCTTATGCGCGCGTCCCATGTGTTCCTCGCCGTTTGCGCCCTGCTGCTGGCCTTCGCGCCCGCGCCGATGGCCCAGGCAAACACCTTCACCGCGGCGTTCAGCCCGATCCGGCTCAACGCCAAGCCCGGCGACGTCGTGACCACCAGCGTCGCCATCACGACCGGCGCCGGCCCGCGCTCCATCAACTTCCGCGCGCACCTCGAGGACTGGTGGCGCACAGCGGACGGGTTGAAGACCTTCTACCGCCCCGCCGGCACGCTGCGCCGCTCGTGCTCGCAGTGGGTGAGCCTGACCCCGGCCGAGCAGGAGGTCGCCCCCGGCGGCCGCCTCAGCGTCCGCCTGACCGTCTCCGTCCCGCGCGACGTCGAGCCCGGCGGCTACTGGTGCGCGGTCACCATCGACGAGCTGCCGAACCCCCTCGAGGTCGCCCGCCAGACGGGCATCTCGTTCGTCGCGTCGTTCTCGACCGGCGTCTACGTCTACATCTCGCCGCTGACCCGGGACGCGGTCATCACCGACCTGCGCGTCGACGGCGACGAGCTCCAGGTCGCCGTGCGCGGCAAGGGCAACACGCCCATGCACGTCAACGGCCGGGTCGAGCTGCGCCAGCCCGGCAGCGACGTGGTGATCGCGACGGTGAGCCTCGACCGCAACGTGCTCCTGCCCGAGCCCATCGGATCGACGGTCCTGCACGGCAAGCTCCCCGACGCCGCGACGGTGCCCTCTGGCCGCTATGTCGCCCGCGGGATCGTGGACGCCGAGCTCGACCACTACCTCGGGGCCGAGAAGTCCCTGGAGGTGAACCGTGCGCCGACATCACCGGCGCCATAACCCAACCGGCCACCTGCTCGTCGCGCTGCTGTCTCTGGCCGCGTCGGCGCCCGCCGCCTGGGCGTCCCCGCCTCCCGAAGCGTGGCACCTCGCGGTCGCAGGGGTCGATGTGCCAGCGGCACACGCGGCACCCCGCGGTGGCGTGATGACGCTCGACCTGACCGCCGTCGCGGCGCAGGTCGGGCTCAGCGTCCGCCGCGACGGCGACGACGTCACGGTGCAGGATCGAGGTGGCCACACCTGGACCGCGAAGGTCGGCGAGAGCTTCCTCAGGGGCTCGGTGAGTCAGGTCTTCCTCGAGAACGCGCTCGAGGTCGACGGCGAGGCGGTCATCGTCCCCCTCGACGCGATCGCCGCGCTCTCGGGCTACTTCGCGACCCTCATCCCGGCGGAGCACCGCATCGAGCTGGTGGCCCCGACCGCGCCCGAGGCGACCACCTTCGAGTTCGCGAAGACAGACGCCGAGCTCGCGAAGATGGCGCGCGCCGGCGCGAGAGACAGCGCGCACGGCGCGAGGGCGAAGAAGATGCGCCTCGTCGCGCCGCCCGACTTCGACGCGCTGCGGGTCCGGTCATCGGTCTCCTACATCCCCGGCGCAGACGGCGCGTTCCAGCTCGCGGGCGACGGCCGCGTCTACGGCGTCGACACCCACCTGAGCGGGCTGGCGACGGTCGGTCCGCGCGGCCTCCTGATGCCGTCCGGCCGCCTCGCCCTCGACGACCAGGAGAACGGCTGGTCCTTCGCCGCGGGCGACCTCCAGAGCCGCATCTGGGGCTCGGCGCGCGGTGTCCGGGCGTCCTACCGGCTGGCCGACGGCTGGCAGCCCGCCCTCACCGCCTACCTGCCCCGCCGCGGGAGCGCGAGCTCTCACGTCGTCGTCTCCTGGGCCGAGCAGCTCCAGCTCACCGAGCGGCTCCGCCTCGAGGCGGAGCTCGCGAGCGACACCGCGCTCGCCGCGCACCTCTCCTACGGCGACTCGGGATGGACGCTGGGCGGCTCCTTCGTGCGCCGCTCGAGCCGCACCGGGATGAGCCACGACGCCAACCTCTACGGCAGCCTGCGCTCGACCGCGGGGTCCTCCGTGGCGGCGCGGCTGCAGGCGACGCGCCTCGGAGAAGCGAACGCGACCGTGCGCGCCGATCTCTCGCTCGCGGCGCCCCTGACCGCGCGCCTGCGAGGCACCTTCCACCACAACTCCGCGGTGGCGGCGGGCAGCTGGTCCCACCTCGAGCAGCTCGGCCTGCGGCTTCAGACCGGGGCGTTCACGACCCGCGCCACCTATCAGCTGATCGCGCGCGAGCTGCCCGGGGCGGCCGACGGCTTCGCGCTCAGCCACGATCTGGCGGCCGGCGTGAACCTGCGCGTCGGGAGCCGCTTCAACCTCGACGTGCAGCTCGACGCCGACGTGGCGGCGAGCGGCGACTTCACCACCCGCGGCTCCGCCACGGCGTCGCTGCGTCCGTTCCGGTCGACCACCCTCGAGATGTCGGCCTCCTACCCCGACAACCGCCTGCGGGTCCGCCTGCGCCAGGAGCTGCCCGAGGGCTTCGCCCTGGCGGCTGAGATCGGCGGCGTGACGCCCTACCAGGGGGCCACCGGCGCGCCCGACCCGGACCTCGTGCGGCTGACGCTGAGCGGCACCTGGGACGTCGACGCGCCGACCCGCGGCGCCACCGTCGGCGGCGTCGTGCGCGACCGCGCCGGCCAGCCGGTGGCGGGCGCCATCGTGCAGCTCGGGCGCTACCGCGTCGTCACCGAGGACAACGGCGGCTTCGCGTTCTCGCCGCTCGCGAACGGCAGCTACGCGATCGAGGTGGACCCCGAGAGCCTGCCCGCCGAGTTCGCGGCCTCGGGCAGCGCCCAGGACATCGCCATCGCGCGCTCGAGCGAGGACCACTTCATCCCGCTCACCGTCGATCGCTACGCCTCGATCTGCGGCGTCATCTTTCAGGACCTCAACGGCAACGCCGCCTACGACGGAGGCGAGGGGCTCGCGGCGGCCCCGATCAAGCTCGGCGAGCGCACCACCGCCCCCGGGGCCGACGGGCGCTTCGCCTTCGACAGCGTGCTGCCCGGCACCCACGTCGTCCGGGTCGCGGCGTTCTACATCGCCGAAGGCTACGAGGTCGTCGGCGCGAGCGAGGTCGAGCGCGTGATAACCGGCGACGGGACGTCACCCGAGATGGTGACATTCCGCGTTCAAAAGAAGGAGAAGCCGATTATCTTCACCGAGCTGCCCGCCGACGGTCAGGGAGGCTCCGATGGGAAATAGGCGTGAGTGAACGACGGGCCGGCGGCGTGAGCCCCGGTCGCTGGCGGGCGCGCCGCGGCGCGACGCTCGCGGTGGCCTTCGCGGCGCTGCTCGTGTCGCGCCCCGGCTTCGGCGCGAGCGCGACGGTCACGGTGCCGGCGCTGGTGTCGTTTCAGATCTACGACGTCAACGTCAGCACGACCGCGTCCCCGTCGTCGGTGAGGATCTCGTTCCGCGACGCGACCATGGGCCTCGGCGAGTCGCTGCGGATCAGCGTGTCCGCCGACGCCTCCACCTTCGCGACGCCGGGCGGCGGGACCGCGATCCCGGCGAGCGCGCTGTCGTGGACGACGTCCTCGGCGGTCAACGGCACGGGGTCGCCGGGGACGCTGGACAGCGGCAGCTTCCAGGCGGTGTACGACAGCGTCGCGAACGCCACCTCGGGCAGCGTGGACATGACCTGGACCCTGGCGCCGCCGCCTGCGGGGGTCGCCGCTGGAGACCACGAGCTCACCGTCCACTACCGCTTCGAGGCGCTGTTCTGACCCGAGGGGCGGGCCAAGCCGCCGACGCCGTCAGCGCGGGCCGCTCAGTGCTCGTGACTCCTCGTCCGAAGCTGGACCCAGTTCCCATCGCATCGGTCGGGGACCTGCCGTCGCTTGGCTCGGAGCTCGTGAACTTTTGCCGAAGCTGGACCCAGTTCCCATCGTATGGGTCGAGGACCTGCGTCCTCCGCGGCCGGAGGTAGGCGCGACTGCGTCGCCCCAACCCCCACCCGCTGCGGACTCCGGTCCTCGACCCGCCGTCGCTTGGCTCAGAACAGGACCTCGAACTTCCAGCGGGCGCTCAGGGTGTGATCGCCGGCGCGGACGGCGGCGTTGGCCTTGAGGCTGAAGACGAGATCAGTGGTCGTACAGACGTTCGCGCCGACCGCGCAGCGGCCCGTCTCTCGGGGGGTGCCCGCGGCCAGGGTGCCCGCCGCGCCGGTGAAGTTCGTCCCGGTGGCCGCGACCCACGAGACGTCGCCCGCGTCCCAGCTCGGGGCGCCGTCCGGGCCGGTGAACTGGGCGGCGTCGGCGACGATGGAGATCGCGAGGCTGCCCCCGGGGGCCAACGCCATCGCGCTGACGGCGACGGTCGCGGGCGCGGTCGCCTGGGTGTCGGCGCTGACGTCGACGACGTCGAAGGCGATCGTGTCGGGGACCTCGACGGTGATCTGCTGCGCGACGTGGGCGTTGAAGACCGTGCCGAGGCTCCCCGCCGGGTGGACCACCGGCAGCGGATCGGCCAGCGCGCCACCGCACCAGAGCAGGGCGGCGGCGAGGGCGGCGGCGGTCGGCAGGTTGTGGGATGAGATCATCGGAACACCCATGTTCCCACACCGCCGCGAACTCCGGCAATGAAAGACTCACCACCGCCCTCGGGTCTCCGAGACCGAGGCGGGACGGGCGCCGACGCCGCCGCGGGGATCGCCGCCGGCGCGCCCTCGGACGCCGTCGCAGCGGACGCCTGGGGTACGTCGATGACAAAACCGCCGGGCCGGCGGTTGACACGTCGCGTCATCACCGCCACGCTGCACCCCATGACGCGCAGCTCGTCCAGTCAGCCCGTCCTCGCAGACACCGCCCTCGGCGGCGCGCTCCTTCTCTCGCTCGTACTTCTCGTGCCCTGCGCGGGATGTCGATGAGGTAGCCTCCGAGCGAACCGTCCCTTCGACCCCCGCGCCCCACCAGGCCGCGGGGGTTTTTCTTGGTGCTCCCACCCAACCCCGATCCCGAGGCGAACGATGACCGCCAGTCCGCCAGAACCCCAAGCCCCCATCACCCGCGAGTCGATGCCCGATCGCCGCGGTGAGTCCCTCACCGGCTCCCAGATCATCTGGGAGTCGCTCGTACGGGAGGGCGTCACGGTCTGCTTCGGCTACCCCGGCGGCGCCATCATGCCCGCCTACGACGCCATGCTGCAGTACCCCGTCCACCACGTGCTGGTCCGCCACGAGCAGGGCGCCGCGCACATGGCCGACGGCTACGCGCGCGTCTCCGGCGAGGTCGGCGTCGCCGTGGCGACCTCCGGCCCCGGCGCGACCAACCTCGTCACCGGCATCGCGACGGCGATGCTCGACTCGAGCCCGATCGTCTGCATCACCGGCCAGGTCCCGGCGCATCTGCTCGGCAGCGACGCCTTTCAGGAGACCGACATCACCGGCGTCACGCTGCCCATCACCAAGCACAACTACCTGGTGACCCGCGCCGCCGACATCGCCCCGACCATCCGCGAGGCGTTCTACATCGCGCGCTCCGGCCGCCCCGGCCCCGTCCTGGTCGACATCACCAAGAACGCGCTGCAGGAGTCCTGCGAGTTCGTCTGGGCCGACGAGGAGCCGACGCTGCCCGGCTACCGCCCGACCTACACCCCGCTGCCGGCCCACATCGCCGAGGCCATCGCGCTGGTCCACAAGGCCAAGCGCCCCATCCTCTTCTGCGGTCAGGGGGTCATCAAGTCCGGCGCCAGCGACGCCCTGAAGGCGTTCGTCGAGGCCACCGACATCCCGGTCGCCTGCACGCTCCTCGGCCTCGGCGGCTTCCCGGCGAGCCACCCGCGCAACCTCGGCATGATGGGCATGCACGGCGAGGCCTGGGTCAACACCGCCATCCAGGAGGCCGACCTCATCATCGCCGCCGGGATGCGCTTCGACGACCGCGTCACCGGCAACCTCAAGACCTACGCGACCGGCGCTCGCAAGATCCACATCGAGCTCGACCCGAGTGAGATCAACAAGAACGTCAAGGTCGATGTCCCCATCATCGGCGACGTGCGCGAGGTCCTCGGCGAGCTCACCCCGCACCTCCAGAAGGTCGAGCGGCCCAACTGGCTCGCGCGGATCAGCGAGCTCAAGGGCGACTCCGCCGTCCGCGACATCAAGCACCTCCCCGACCTCGGCAAGCTCTACGCCGCGCACGTCATCCACGACCTCTGGCGCCTCACCGACGGCAAGGCGCTCGTCGTCACCGACGTCGGCCAGCACCAGATGTGGGAGGCCCAGTACTACCACCACGAGCAGCCGAGCACGCTCGTCACCTCCGGCGGCCTCGGGACCATGGGCTTCGGCTTGCCCGCCGCCATCGGCGCCCGCTTCGCCCGCCCCGACGACAACATCTGGGTCATCGCCGGCGACGGCGGCTTCCAGATGACCGCCTGCGAGCTGTCGACCTGCGCGCAGGAGAAGCTCAAGGTCAACATCGCCATCATCAACAACGGCTACCTGGGGATGGTCCGCCAGTGGCAGCAGTTCTTCTACGGCGGGCGCTACGCCGCGACCCCCATCGTCAGCCCCGACTTCGTCAAGCTGGCCGAGGCCCACGGGCTCAAGGGGCTCCGCGTGACGAGCCGCGCTGACGTGGCCGCGGCGGTGCGCGAGGCCGAGGCCCACCCCGGCACGGTCGTCATCGACTTCCGCGTCGAGCAGGAGGACGCCGTCTACCCGATGGTCCCCGCCGGCGCCGATCTTCACGACATGATCAAGCGGCCCGCGCGCCAGGTCGACGGCAAGCCCGCCGTCCACAACCCCATCTTCGAGACCGGAGAGGATCGATGAGCGCCGACGTTCACAAGCGTACCTTCGTCGTCTGGGTCGAGGACCAGCCCGGCGTGCTCAACCGCGTCGCGTCGCTGTTTCGCCGCCGCGCCTACAACATCGAGTCGCTCAACGTCGGGCAGACCCACGAGCCCGGCGTCTCGCGCATGACCGTCGTGTGTCACGCCGACTCCGACACCGCCAAGCGCATCGAGGCCAACCTCTACAAGCTCGTCAACGTGCTCGAGGTCGACGACATCACCCACAAGGCGAGCCTCATCCGCGATCTCGCGCTCATCAAGGTCCGCGCGACCAGCGACAACCGCGAGCAGATCGTGCGCCTGTGCGAGGTGTTCCGCGCGCGCGTCGTCGACGTCGGCCCCGAGAACCTCGTCATCGAGATCACCGGCGCCCCGGGCAAGATCAAGGGGCTCGTCACGGTGCTCGAGGAGTACGGCATCGAGGAGATGGTCCAGAGCGGCGCCATCGCCCTGACCCGCGGGGTCGAGCCGTCGATGACGCGACGCAATAACAGTCGTCCAACGCTGGTCGCATAGACCTGTTCTCATTCAGAAACCCTGGCGTGGTTTCGAATCACGCAACGCACAATAAACGCCCCCCTCCCCGCAGCGGGGGGCCGCCATCCGGAGGAGAGACCCTTGGCGACGATTCGATATGACAAGGACGGCGATCTCGCGCTCATCCGCGCGAAGAAGGTGGCGATCATCGGCTTCGGCTCGCAGGGCCACGCCCACGCGCAGAACCTGCACGACAGCGGCGTCGACGTGCGCGTCGGGCTCGCGGCGACCTCGCCGAGCCGTAAGAAGGTCGAGGGCGCAGGGCTGCGCGCGGTGGACGTCGCGACCGCGGCGGCCGAGGCCGACGTGATCATGATCCTCGCGCCCGACACGGCGCAGCCGGTCATCTACAACGAGCACATCGCGCCGCACCTGAACGCCGGCAAGACCCTGATGTTCGCCCACGGGTTCAACATCCGCTACGGGACCATCACCCCGCCGGCGGACGTGGACGTGTCGATGATCGCGCCGAAGAGCCCGGGCCACCGGGTGCGCGAGACCTTCGAGGAGGGCGGCGGCGTGCCGTCGCTGCTCGCCGTGCACCAGGACGCGACCGGCCGCGCCGACGCGCTCGCGCTGAGCTACGCCTGCGCCATCGGATCGGGCCGCGCCGGCGTGCTGACGACGACCTTCTCCGAGGAGACCGAGACCGATCTCTTCGGCGAGCAGGCGGTGCTGTGCGGCGGCGTGAGCCACCTCGTGAAGGCTGGCTTTCAGACCCTGGTCGACGCCGGCTACCAGCCCGAGGTGGCGTACTTCGAGTGCATGCACGAGCTGAAGCTCATCGTGGACCTGATGTACCGCGGCGGGCTCAACTACATGCGCTACTCGATCAGCGACACCGCCGAGTACGGCGACTACGTGGCCGGTCCGCGGCTCGTCAACGACGCCGTGAAGGCCGAGATGGGCAAGCTGCTCGCCGAGATCAAGGACGGCAGCTTCGCCAAGCACTGGATCGACGAGAACGCGACCGGGCGACCGACCTTCGAGGCGACCCGGGCGGCGGAGCGCGAGCAGCCGATCGAGCAGGTCGGACGCAAGCTCCGCGCCATGATGACCTTCGTCAACCCGGTCGAGATCGACTAGGCGACGCCATGTCCGTGGGCGGTCGGCGCGCGCGCGCTCGACCGCCCACGGTTCCAAGACATTGATCCGGGGCCGAGCAAGCGAGGCCCCGGGGCAAGGTCCCAGGCCGCGCGAGCGGCGGGTATTGAGATCCGACGCCCCACGCCGGCGCCGATCGTGAAGCCAGGAGGCCCCGTGTCCAACGACTACGTACGCATCTTCGACACGACGCTGCGCGACGGCGAGCAGTCGCCGGGCGCGACCATGACCTCGGGCGAGAAGCTCGAGGTGGCGCGCGCGCTGGCGCGGCTCGGCGTGGACGTCATCGAGACGGGCTTCCCGGCCGCCTCCCCCGACGACTGGCGCGCGGTGCAGATGATCGCGCGGCGGGTGGGTGACGCGCCGCTCCCCGGGCGCCCGGCATCGGAGCCGCCCATCATCTGCGGTCTGGCGCGGGCCACCAAGAAGGACATCGAGCGGGCGTGGACCGCGGTCGAGCCGGCGGCGCGGCCCCGGATCCACACGTTCATCGCGACCTCGCCCATCCACCGCGAGCACAAGCTGCGGATGGACAAGGCGCAGGTGCTCGAGCGCGTCACGGCGATGGTCGGGTTCGCGCGGTCCTTGTGCGAGGACATCGAGTTCAGCGCCGAGGACGCCGGGCGGACCGAGCTCGACTTCCTGGCCGAGGCGGTCGCGGCCGCCATCGCGGCGGGGGCGACCACCATCAACATCCCGGACACGGTGGGCTACACGACGCCTGACGAGTTCGGGGCGCGCATCGCGTATCTGCGCCAGCACGTCACGGGCATCGACGACGTCATCCTGAGCGTGCACTGCCACAACGACCTCGGGCTGGCGACGGCGAACACCCTGGCCGGGCTCAAGGCGGGGGCGCGGCAGGCGGAGGTGACCATCAACGGCATCGGCGAGCGCGCGGGGAACACGGCGCTCGAGGAGGTCGTGATGGCGCTGCACACGCGGCGCGCGATGTTCGGCCTGCGCACCGGCATCGACACCACGCAGCTCGCGCGGATGAGCAAGATGGTGTCGACCGTCACCGGCATGACGGTGCAGCCGAACAAGGCGGTCGTCGGGGCCAACGCGTTCGCGCACGAGGCGGGCATCCACCAGGACGGGATGCTCAAGCACACCGAGACCTACGAGATCATGCGCCCCGAGACGGTGGGCGCGGCGCAGACCCGGCTGGTGCTCGGCAAGCACTCCGGGCGCCACGCGTTCGCGGTGCGCCTGCGCGAGCTCGGCCACGCCATCGATGGCGAGGAGCTCGACCGGACCTTCGATCGCTTCAAGACGCTGGCCGACAAGAAGAAGCACCTGACCGACGCCGACCTCGAGGCGCTGGTGGCGAGCGAGCTGTACCAGGCGATCGCGCTGTACAGCCTCGAGGGGCTGCAGGTCGCGTGCGGGTCGATGGGGCTGCCGACGGCCACCGTGTCGCTGCGCGGGCCGGAGGGCCACAACCACATCCACGCGGCGGTCGGGACCGGCCCGGTCGACGCGACCTTCAAGGCCATCGACGCCATCGTGAAGACCGACTGCCAGCTCCTCGAGTATCTCGTGCAGGGGGTGACCGAGGGCATCGACGCCATCGGCGAGGTGTCGGTGCGCATCCGGGGCGAGGCGGACGAAAGCCGCGTGACGGCCCAGGGACAGGCGCAGCCGCGGGTCTTCCACGGGCACGGCGCGGACACCGACATCATCGTGGCGAGCGCGAAGGCGTACCTCGGGGCGATGAACCGGCTCTTGCAGGCGAAGCTGCGCTCGGTCGAGGTGGCAGCCGGGCCAGAGCTCAAGATCGGCGCGTGACACGCACGGAGGGCGGTCCCGAGTCCGGGCCGTCCTCCAGGGTGAGCCGCGAGCATCGCGTCGACGTTTTGGCCCGCGTGTGACAAGCTCCGCGGCGCCTGCGTTGCAACATCGGGGGAAGGATGACCGACGGACCGAGGACGCTCTTCGACAAGGTCTGGGACGCGCACGTGGTCGCGCACGAGCCGGGGAGCCCGGCGGTCCTCTACGTCGACCTCCACCTCGTCCACGAGGTGACGTCGGCGCCGGCATTCGCGACGTTGAACGCCCGGGGCCTGGTGGTCCGCCGCCCGGAGCGCACCGCCGCCACGATGGACCACATCACGCCGACGTCGCCCGACAGCGCCCTCGACGACGTCGCCCGCGACACGCTGTCGACCCTGGAGAAGAACTGCGCCGAGCACGGCGTGCGCCTCTTCGCCATGGGGGACGCGCGGCGCGGCATCGTCCACGTCATCGGCCCCGAGCTCGGCCTCAGCCAGCCCGGCATGACCATCGTCTGCGGTGACAGCCACACCTCCACCCACGGCGCCGTCGGGGCGCTGGCCTTCGGCATCGGCACCAGCGAGGTCGGCCACGTCCTCGCGACCCAGTGCCTCTTGCAGCGCCGCCCCGAGCCCATGGAGATCCGCGTCGACGGGCAGCTCCCGGCGGGGGTCACCGCCAAAGACATCATCCTCCGGGTCGTCGCCGAGCTCGGCATCGGCGGGGGCACGGGCGCGGTCTTCGAGTACCGCGGCGCCGCCATCGAGGCCCTCGACATGGAGGGCCGCATGACGCTGTGCAACATGTCCATCGAGGCCGGCGCGCGGGCCGGGATGGTCGCCCCCGACGAGACGACGTTCGCGTGGCTGCGGGGGCGCGACTTCGCCCCCAGCGGCGCCGCCTGGGACCGGGCGGTCGCCCGCTGGCGCGAGCTGCGGACGGACGACGGGGCGACCTTCGCCAGGCGCCTCGTGATCGACGCGGCGACGCTCGAGCCGATGATCACCTGGGGCACCAACCCGGGCATGGGCATCGGCATCACCGAGGCGATCCCGAACCCGGACGACGCCCCGGACGCCTCGACCCGCGCGGCGCTCCAGAAGGCCCTCGACTACATGCACCTCGAGGCCGGCGCGCCGCTCCTCGGGCAGCCGGTCGACGTCGTCTTCGTCGGCTCGTGCACCAACTCCAGGCTGTCGGACCTCCGCGCCGCGGCCGCGGTGCTCGACGGACGCCAGGTCGCGCCGGCGGTGCGGATGCTCGTCGTCCCCGGCAGCGAGCGCATCAAGGCCGCGGCCGAGGCCGAGGGGCTGCACCACATCATCGTCGCGGCCGGCGCGGAGTGGCACGAGCCGGGGTGTTCGTTGTGCATCGCGATGAACGGCGACACGGTGGCCGCCGGCAAGGTCGCGGTGAGCACCTCGAACCGCAACTTCGAGGGGCGCCAGGGGCCGGGCTCGCGGACGTTCCTGGCCTCGCCGGCCACGGCTGCCGCCTGCGCGGTGACCGGACGCGTCACCGACCCGCGCACGCTGTCGCGCTAGCAGGAACGCTTCTTGGGGGGACTCGACATGGAACGCTACCCGGTGCCGCTCGTATCGCGGGCGCTGCTCCTGCCACACGAGAACGTGGACACCGACCAGATCACGCCGGCGCGCTTTCTGCGCGGGACGTCCCAGGATGGGCTCGCCGACGCGCTCTTTCACGACTGGCGCAAGGATCCGGGGTTCGTGCTGAACCAGCCGGGGGCGCGCGAGGCGCAGGTGCTCGTGGCCGGCGACAACTTCGGCTGCGGCAGCTCCCGCGAGCACGCCCCGTGGGCGCTCGTCGCCTGGGGCTTTCGCGCCATCGTGTCGACGAGCTTCGCCGACATCTTCAGGAACAACAGCCTCAAGAACGGGCTCTTGCCGGTCGTCGTGCCGCCGGAGACCCACCGGGCGCTGTTCGCCCGCGTCGGGGCTGCGCCCGAGACCGAGCTCACCATCGACCTCGACGCGCTGACGCTGTCGGCGCCCGGGGTCGCGCCGGTCGGCTTCTCGGTCGACCCCTTCGCGCGCCACTGCCTGCTCGAGGGGGTCGACGAGCTCGGCTATCTGGTGGGCTTCGACGCCCGGATCACCGCCTTCGAGGCCGCGCAGGCCCGCACCCACGGGGAGAGCGTATGACCCACAGCATCGTCCTGTTGCCCGGTGACGGGATCGGCCCCGAGGTAGTCAGCGCCGCCAAGCAGGTGCTCGACGCCGTCGCGGAGCGCTTCGGCTTCCGGCTCGCGTACGTCGAGCACCTCATCGGCGGGATCGCCATCGACGAGGCCGGAGATCCGCTGCCGGACAGCACCATCGACGCGTGTCGCGCATCGGACGCGGTGCTCCTGGGCGCGGTCGGCGGCCCGCGCTGGGACGACCCGAAGGCGCGCCACCGCCCCGAGCAGGGGCTGCTCGGGCTGCGGCGCGGGCTCGGCCTCTACGCCAACCTGCGCCCGGTCCGCCCCTACCCGTCGCTCGCCGCCGCGTCGCCGCTGAAGGCCGATCGCCTCGTCGGCGTCGACATGCTGTTCGTGCGCGAGCTGACCGGCGGCATCTACTTCGGGCAGCCGCGCTTCACCGAGGACACCCGCGACGGCGGCCGTCGCGCGGTCGACACCTGCGAGTACACCGACCACGAGATCCGCCGCATCGTGCGCCTGGCGTTCAGCCTGGCCGAGAAGCGGCGCGGCAAGCTCACGAGCGTCGACAAGGCCAACGTGCTGGCGACGTCGCGGCTGTGGCGCAAGGTGGTCGACGAGGTCGCCGTCGACTTCCAGGGGGTCGTGCGCGAGCACCGCCTCGTCGACTCCACCGCGATGCGCCTGGTGACGCACCCGAACGACTTCGACGTGGTCGTGACCGAGAACATGTTCGGCGACATCCTCAGCGACGAGGCGGCGGTGTTCGTCGGGTCCCTGGGGCTCCTGCCGAGCGCGTCCCTCGGCGACGCGGGGCCGGGGGTCTACGAGCCGATCCACGGTTCGGCCCCCGACATCGCCGGCGAGGGCATCGCGAACCCGATCGGGACCATCCTGAGCGTGGCGATGATGCTGCGCCACAGCCTCGACCGCGAAGACGCCGCGCGCGCCATCGAGGCCGCCGTCCGGCGGGTCATCGAGGGCGGCGCGCGGACCCATGACCTCGGCGGCGAGCTAGGCACCCAGGCGATGACCGACCGCGTCCTCGCCGCGCTGGAGACCCCATGAGAACCCGACAAATTTCACCGTATTACGACATCACCGAGGATGACAACGGGACGAACCGGAAGCTCGTCGTCTACCGCGTCGGCTACGCGCTGCTGCGCTACCCCCTGACCAACAAGGGGACGGCCTTCAGCGCGGAGGAGCGCGTGGCCCTCGGGCTCGAGGGGCTCCTGCCGCCCAAGATCGCCACCCTCGACGAGCAGCTCGCGCGGGTCTACGCAGGCTACGAGGCGCTGTCGACGCCCATCGAGCGCTACCAGTACCTGCGCGCCCTCCAGGAGCGCAACGAGGTCCTCTTCCACGCGCTGCTCGCGCAGCACCTCGAGGAGATGTCGCCGGTCGTGTACACGCCGACCGTCGGCGACGCGGTGCGTCAGTTCAACGCGCTCTACCAGACGCCGCGGGGGCTCTCGCTGTCGCCGCTCAACATCGACCGCTGGCGCGCCGTCGCGGACAACTACCCCCTCGAAGACGTGCGGATGATCGTCGTCACCGACAACTCCGCCATCCTCGGCATCGGTGACCAGGGCTACGGGGGCCTCGCCATCCCCATCGGCAAGCTCGCCCTCTACACGGTCGGCGGCGGGGTCAGCCCGTTCCACACGCTCCCGGTCAGCCTCGACGTCGGCACGACGCGCAAGGACCTGATCGCGGATCCCTTCTACCTCGGCGTGCCGCAGGAGCGGCTGACCGGCGAGGCGTACCTCGACTTCGTCGACAAGTTCGTGGCGATGGTCGCCGAGCGCTGGCCGATGGCGGTCATCCAGTGGGAGGACCTCGCCAAGGACGTCGCCTACGAGGTGCTCGAGCGCTTCCGCGAGCGCGTCCCGTCGTTCAACGACGACATCCAAGGCACCGGCGCCGTGGCGCTCGCCGGCGTCAAGACCGCGTGCGCGCGGCTCGGCCAGCGCCTGCGCGACCAGACCGTGGTCATCTCCGGCGCCGGCGCCGGCGGCGTCGGGGTCGCCTGGGCGATGCGGCGCGGCCTCGAGCATGACGGGTTGAGCCCCGAGGAGGCGGCGCGGCGGGTGCTGGTGCTCGACTCGCGGGGGCTCTTGACGACCGCCCGCGGGCTGACCGGCTACAAGGCCGACTACGCCCAACCGGCCGACGCCGTGGCCGGCTGGGCCCCCGACGGGCGCACGCCGGACCTGCTCGAGACCGTCGTCGGCAGCCGCGCGACGGTGCTGCTGGGGCTCTCGGGGCAGCCCGGGACCTTCGACGAGCCGGTGGTGCGCGCCATCGCCGCGGCGTGCGAGCGCCCCATCATCTTCCCGCTCTCGAACCCGACCTCGGCGTCCGAGGCGACCCCCGAGGACCTCTACGCGTGGTCGGACGGGCGCGCCGTCGTCGCGACCGGGAGCCCGTTCGCCCCGGTCACGTGGCGTGGTGCAACGCACAAGATCGGCCAGGGAAACAACGTCTTCATCTTCCCGGGTCTTGGCCTGGGGACCATTCTCGCAAACGCGAAGCGGGTGAGCGACGCGATGGTCATGGCGGCGTCCTCGGCGCTCGCCGAGTACACCGCCGAGCGCTGGGCGGACGCGGGGCTGATCTACCCGCCGGTCTCGGATCTGCGGGAGGCGAGCGTGCGCGTCGCCACGGCGGTGGTGAAGCAGGCGCTCAGCGAGGAGGGCAACGGCGCCCTGCTCGACCGCTGGGTCGAACAAGGCGCCCTCGACGACCTCGAGGGCTACGTCCGCACCCACGGCTGGGAGCCCCGCTACCTGCCGGTCGTCGCCGGCGCGCAGCGACCGTTCTAGACATGCCGGACGGAAGTCCTGATCGGTTCGCCAGCTCGCCTATCAGGACCTCCGTCACACCGCGGATGACGCGGAGAGGAGGACAGCGGATGGAGCTGCCGACTTCATGCAGGCTCCAGCCTCCGCGTCCTCCGCGCTCTCCGCGGTAAGAAACGTCCTTTCAATTTCGCCACTTGCGCCCAAGTGACCGGCACTGGTTCTAAGCGCTACCAGCGGGCGGCCTGGGTCGCTCCGCTGCCGTAGACGCTCGGCGGTCCGTAGAGCGCGTCGAAGAGCGCGACCGGCCCGCCGTCCCCCGCGACGAAGAGGTCGAGCCGGTCCGCCGTCGCCGCCCGCGGCACGAAGCCGACGGTGTCGTGGAGACACGAGAACAGCGTGCAGCCGTTCGCCATGGGCCCGCCGACCGCGCAGAAGTCCGGGGCGGTGAGCTCGCTCAGCGCAGGCCCGACGCAGCGCGCCTCGGCGAAGCTCCCAGCCGCCTCGCCGGACACCGCCCAGGCCGCTCCGTCCCACGTCGCCAGCCGCAGCCCGCGGGTCTCGCCGGCGGTCCGGTCCGCGATCGCGATCCACGCGGCCGCGCCGCGCCCGACCACCGCGCTCACCCCGGGGATCTCGCGCCCGTCGGACACCCGCGTGGTGCGGCTGCCGATCCCGGGCACCGCCGGCAGCGCCGCGACCGAGGCGAACGCGTCGGCGCCGGCGCCGAGCGACCACAGCGTGGCCGCCCCCCCGAGGGGCTCGGTCACGAGCGCCAGGCCGCCCCCCCACGCGCCCGCGGCGACCCAGGGTCCGACGGGCAGCCCGAACGGCCCCTCGACCGTGCCGGTAGCCGCGAGGCGCACCCGCCACACCTGCTCGCGCGCGACCACATAGAGCGCCCCGTCGCCCACCACCGTGCGGACCCGATCCGCGGCGACCTCAGCCACCGCCTCCCAACCCGCGCCGGCGTCCCGCAGGACGTGGGTGCGGTGGTCGGCCGCGTCGAACAGCGCGAGCCACAGCGCCCCGTCGGCCGACGCCAGACCGTCGATCGCGCCGTCGGCCGCGTCGTCGGGGATGGCGACGTCGCCGAGGTCCTCCCAGGCGAGACCGGCGGCGCTCTCGCTGAGGCGGAACAGGCCGGCGGTGACCGGCTCGACGAGCCCGTAGTCGTTGATGACGGTGCCGCCGTTGCCGCTGTGATCGCGGCGGTAGCTCGCTCGCCGCACGGACACGACGACGTCATCGCCGTGGGCGACGACCCGCGGGAGGTCCCCCTGGAGCGCGTGCTGGTCGTCGGGGAACGGCGGCACCGCGCCCCCATCGACGTCGTGGAGGGCCACGACGACGGCGTCGGGGACGGGGTCTCCGAAGACGTGGGAGGTCCGCCCCTCGCGGACCACCGCGAAGGTCCGGCCCCAGGCCGCGGCGACGGCCTGACCGTGCTCGGGGACGCCGATCTGATCGACCGGCACCTCGCCGAGGGTGCGCTTGTGGACGTCGACGAGCTCCACCTCGGCGCTCAGCCCGGCGACGGCGAGGGTGTAGCGCCCGGGCGAGAGCCCGTCGGGCCACCGCACGAGGAGGTTACCGGCGCCGAAGCTGACCACCGGCGCGTCCAGGCCGTCGATGGTGGCGGTCAGCGGCGTCGGCAGCGGGCCCACCACGACCACCTCGCACCCCTCCTCGCGCGCGCTGCGGCAGCTCGTCGCGAGGCGCGCCGCGCGGGCGGCTGCGGGCAGCGGCACCTCCACGTCGAAGGCGTTCTGCGCCGTCGCGCCGCTCTGCGGGTCGACGACGGCGTAGGGCAGGACGTGGGAGGGCACGCCGTCGTCACGGACGAGCCACAGGGCGCCCCGACGGGGCTCGTGGGGCGCCTGCTTCGCGTCGAAGCAGACGCTCGCCGGCCCCCAGCTCGTCGTCGGCACGGCGACGCCGTTGAGGAGCAGGGTCCCGGCGTCGCCGTAGTCCTGCCCCGGGAGGCAGATGTTCTGGTCGGCCAGGACCACCCAGCCGTCGAGATCCTTCCAGGGAAACGAGGTGTCGCTCCAGATCGGCGGCGACAGGCACGGCGCCCCGCTGACGCAGCTCGCGGTCGGCAGCGAGCCGGGGTCGACCTGCGGGTCGGCCTCGGCCGGGTCGCGCAGCGCCACCGCGTAGGGGGTCATCGCGCTGGCGGCCCGGCGCACGGCGGGGGCGTCCGACGGCGTGAAGACCCAGACGTCGCCGTCCAGCACGTAGAGCCGGGTCACGCCGCCCTCGTGGCGCAGGGCGAGGTCGGCGGGGTGCATGAGCCCGGTCGCGACCGGGCTGAAGGCGTCATCCGCGGGGCGCTTGCGGGCGACCTGCCCCCGCGGGCCGTCGACGACGTAGATGGCGCCGTCGCTGTCCATCGTGAGGCTCGTGGCCTCGCCCGGGTAGATGACGCAGGTGGAGGACGCCACGGGCGGGGTGGCGCACGGCGACTCCGTGGGCAGCGGGCCGTCGAGCAGCGAGACGAGCCCGATCGGCGTCACCCAGCCGCCGCCGTCGTCGCCGCCGCTGGCGAGGACCAGAACCGGGCCGTTCTGGGGCTTGGTCAGCGCGATCCCGGCGGCGGTAGCGCGGGCGATGCCAGGGATGGGTCGACGCCCCGCCGGGGTCCAGCTGGCGGCGCGGAGTGGCCAGGTGCCGCGCTCTCCAGCGAGGAGCAGCTCGCGCTCGACGCTGCTCGTGGCGGAGACCCAGCCGGCGGGCTGCGACTGTGCCGGCGCGGCGGCCGCCACCCGGAACGTGGTGCCGCCGTAGGGGAGGCCGATCACCGGGGCGACGTCGAGGACGTGGAGCTCGGGGACGTCGGTGCGCTCGCCGAAGGCGTTGACGTAGATCTGGACGCCGGAGTTGGTGGTGATCCCGGCGATGGTGGCCTTCGCGTCGAAGCCGTCGCTGACGTTCCACAGCGGCGCGCCCGGCGGGACGCGGCCGAGGAGCTGGCGCCAGGCGGCGACGTAGGCCCGCCCGTCCTCGGTCAGGGCGAGGCGATCGAACATATCCGAGGCGGCGCCGCGGCGCGCGTGGAGGTAGAGGCGGCCGGGCTCGGCGACCGCCGGGGTGCCTGTGAGCAGCGGGGCCACGGGCGCGGTCGCGCCGAGCTTGCAGACGAGGTGCCCGGCGCGCTCGCGGGTGGGCGTGGCGGCGAGGACGGCCCAGGCGTCGTCGCCGTCCGCGGCGATGTCCAGCAGGGCGTCAAAGGTGCCGTCGCCGGCGCGGAAGGTCGGCTTCTCGAGGCGGGGAGCGCCGGCGAGGGCGCCGCGGATGCGGTAGGTCACCTGCCGCAGTGGCTCGTCCGCGGTCCCCTCGCGGTAGGCGATCCACAGGTCCTCGCCGGCGAAGCGCAGGGAGAGGACGGCGTGGATCTTCTTCTCTTGTGGCAGCGCCTGGAAGTGCCAGGCGCCGTCGAACCACATCACGCGGGTGCCGATGGCGACGGCGTAGGCGCCGGTCGGCGAGACGGCGGCCGGCGCGGGGCCGCCGAAGCAGCCGTCGGGGAGGTAGTTGGTGCAGCCGCTGCCGTCGCCCACGACGCAGGCGGCGAGGTAGGCGTCCAGCGCCGGGCCGAAGGGACAGATGGGGCGGGCGCTGACGACGTCCGGGGCGAAGTGGACGCGCTGCACGCCCTCGTCGGGCTGGTAGGGGTTGAAGGGGTAGAGGACGTTGGTGCCGGCGCTCTGGTAGCGCCCCTTCAAGAAGGTGGCGGTGGCGCCGCCGTCGGCGGTCAGATACCAATTACCCAGGTACTGAAAGAGGATCCGGCCGTCGTCGAGGGGCCACTGGGCGCCGGCCTGGCCGTCGTAGGTCAGCGCGTCGGCGCGCGACGTGCCGACGGCGTAGGTCTGGCCGCCGTCCTCGGTCAGGGCCACGACGTTGGGGATCTGCGGGAGGACGTCGTTCCTGGTCGACAGGATCCAGGTCTGGCCGTCGACCAGCTCGACCTTGTTCCACGGGAAGGGGCGCGTGGCGTGGTCGGGCTCGAAGAGCGCGAAGGGCGCTGGGTCGTAGCGGCGCTCGAAGGTCACGGCGCCGTCGCGGGAGCGGTAGACGCCGCGGTCGTTCTCCCCCCACAGGGCGCCGTCGGCGGCGACCTGGAGGCGGTCGACCTCGAAGCCGTTCTGGCAGCTCACGTCGACGGTGACGGGGTCGTAGTCGACCGACGCGGCGGGCGGCGCCGTCGTGGCGGCGCCCGGATCGCACGCGGCGACCGCGGCGACGAGGAGGGCGGGGACGAGTGAGTCACGACGACGTTGATGGCGCATCGCGTCGACCTGCTGATGGCTGGGGCCGGAGGGCTGGGAGGCGGACCGTCGCGGGCCAGGATCTTCCGGCGCCGTTTGGCAGCAGACGCCCGCGGCGAACCCGGGTCAACGCGCCGGACCACGGATCGGCAGATTGAGCACATCTGCTCAGGCCGCCCCCGGGGCGCGGCGCGATCCGCCGTGGGCGGCGCTGGGACGCGCCGATCGCGCGGGGCTCAGGCGGCGAGAAACCACCCGCCCAGGGTGTAGCGGGCGCGGGCGCCGAGGGCGTCGGTGAACGGGGCGACCCGGTGCCACGTGCGCGCGTCGAAGAGCACGAGGCTGTTGAACACGGGCTCGACCCGGTGAGCGTAGGCACCAGCGCCGTCGTCGAGCTGCAGCTCGCCGCCCCAGGCGGGCTCCCAGCCGGGGGTGAGGTAGAGGACGAAGGAGAGCGCGCGGTCGCCGATGTCGTCGGTGTGCTCGACGAGGGAGTCGCCGGCGGCCATGCGGCGCGCCGCGGTCGTCACGGCGCCGAGGGAGAGGCCGCTGACCGCCTGGAAGAAGGCGCGCGCGTCGGGGGACTCGAGGGCGTGGAGGACGGCGAGGAAGGTCGCGAAGTCCGGGCTCTCCACCGCCTTGCCGCGGGCCTGCAGGAGGTTCGCGTAGCGGAAGAAGCGGTCGGCCTCCGGCGCCTCGCGCCACTCCGCCTCCGCGACGAAGCCGTAGCGCCCCTTGAGGCCAAAGCCGGTCGTGTACTCGGCGTCCTGGGCGAAGAAGCGGCTCAGGCGCTCGGCGATCGGGGCCTGGAGGAGGTCGCGGATCACCACCGCGCGCGCGGGGTGCGCGGCGTAGGCGGCGCGGTAGCCGAGCCCGGCGGCGCGGGTCAGGTGACGGGGATCGACCCAGGAGGCGATCGCGATGTCGGCGGTCATGGCCAGCTCCGGTCTCGGCGTCCCGACGATGCATAGCACGACGCCGACGGGCCGTCGTCGCCTCGCGCCCTCGGAACTGCTCGGGTTTGTCGGTGGTCTCACCCGCCTCGTGGGCATAGAATCGGCGCCATGAGAGACGCCCTCGCCCGACTCGCCGTCGCCGCGCTCACCCTCGCCCTCGCCTCGACCGCGGTCGCCGCCGCCCCGCGCACCGTCGCCGTGCTGCCGTGGATCCCGGGGGCAGCCCCCCAGTCCCTCGGGGGCTTCGGGACGGCGCTGGCCGGGATGGTGGTGACCGACCTCGCCTCCGTCCCCGGGCTCCAGCTCGTCGAGCGCGAGCGCCTCAACGCCGTCCTCGACGAGCTGTCGCTGTCGCGCACCGCCTTCGTCGACCCCGTGGCCGCCGTGCGCGTGGGGCACGGGCTCGGCGCCGAGCTCCTCGTCAGCGGCTCGTTCAGCGTGGTGGCCGAGCGCTTGCTGATGGACGCGCGCCTGATCGCGGTCGAGAGCGGCAACATCCTGGCCGCCGTGCGCAGCGAGGGCCCCCTCGAGGAGTACGTCGCGGTCGAGAAGGACGTCGTCGAGCAGCTCCTCGGGCAGCTGAAGATCTCGCTGACCCCGGGGGCGCGTCGGACCCTCCTGGTGCGGGCGCAGACGGAGGATCCGACCGCCTTCGCGAAGTTCGGCGCCGGGCTCGAGGCGCGCGACGCGGGCGACGTCGCGTCCGCCACGCGCGCGTTCGAGGCGGCGCTCGCGGTGGATCCGGGGTTCGCCGACGCGGCGACCGCGCTCGCCGGGCTCGCGGCCAAGGCCGAGGCGCTGTCGTCGCGGGAGGCCACGCGCAGCAAGGACGCCCGCCACAAGAGCCTCGATGACGCGCTCGCCCAGCTCGTCGACGAGACGACCCGGCCGGCGGGCTTCACCCACACCCAGGACAGCGTCCGCGACTTCGCGATCCGCATGGCGCTGCTGCGCGCGAGCCGCCAGCACTGCCGCCGCTACGCCGAGCTCGAGGCGTTCCTCGCGCACACCGCCGGCGGCTGGCCCGAGATCCTCGAGTCCGGCGACCCCAACGACCACCGCGTGGCCTGGCAAGCCACCTCGCGCATCCTCGACGCGCGCGGCGCGGCCCTCGGCGTCAGTGGCGCGTCGGAGACCTGGTACGGGAGGCGGCCCGGCGAGCTGATGCAGGCCGCCTACGGCGGCATGTCTTCGCCGCAGTCGCTGCTGCTCTACCGCCACCTCTCCCCCGAGAAGTTCGACGCGTCGCTCGCCGCGGCGCTCGCGAACTGCTACCCGCGCGAGGCGCGGCCGGCGAGGTGGGCGCCCTGGATCGAGCGGGTCAAGGCGTGGGGGCTGTCGGGCGAGCCGCTGTGGGTCCAGTATGGCCAGGGCCCGGTCACCATCAGCGTGGGGGACGCGATGACGCTGCACCTGGCGTTCCTCGAGGCCGACGCGAGCGGGGTGACGCCGGCGGTGAACGCCCGGGTCGAGGCCGTCCTGGCGCGCCACCCCGAGGGCGACCGCAACCGGCGCGAGGTGTTGTCGCGGGTGCGCGACATCACCGCGGCCGCGGAGGCGCGCGAGCGCCGCGTGGCGAGCCGGCTCGGGCGGGACGCGGCGGCGGTGCTGCGCGACGGTTCGGCCCTGGCGACGACGGACGCCGCGGCGCTTCACCTCGACGATCCGCTGTGCGCCGAGCTCGTCGCCCGAGAAGCGCCGCAGGCCGGGCGCGCGTGGACGCGCTGGCTCGAGATGAAGGACAGCACCAACGCCGGCTTCCGCGACGATCGCCTCGACCAGGTCGCCGACGCGCTCGCGGTCGTGCGGATGGCCGGGTGCTTCCGAGACAGCCCCAAGCGGCCGGCGCTCGACACGCTGTTCGCGGACGTTCGCCGCGGGCTCGAGCGACGCCACCCCGCCACCCTCGAGGACTCGAAGTGTCGCAGTGACGCCGCGGAGCTCGGTGAGAGCGTCCGCGCGGCGGACGCCATCGCGGTGGCGCGGCTCGAGCCCAAGCGGGCGGCGGGCCGCGTCGAGGCGGCGCTCTCGCGGCTACATCGCCTGCGGGTCAGGCGCTGCCTCGTACCGTGAACCCGCGATCCGCGGCGCCCGTGGACGGGCGAGACCCGGTCGCGTACAACGCACCCATGGCCCTGCCCTCCACCATCTACCGCCTGAAGATCGCGCTCTCCGACGTCGACCGCGGGGTCTACGAGACCCTCGACCTGCGCCTCGCGCGGCACCCGTCGGAGACGCTCCGCTACCTGCTGACGCGCACCCTCGCCTACTGCCTGAGCTACGAGGACGGGATCGCCTTCAGCAAGGGCGGCCTCTCGTCGGCCGAGGAGCCCCCGGTCGCCGTGTACGATCCCACCGGCCGACTGCGCGCGTGGATCGACGTCGGCGCGCCGTCTGCCGAGCGGCTGCACAAGGCGTCCAAGGCATCAGAACGCCTGACCATATTCACGTCCACCGACCCTGGATTGCTGCAACGCGAAGCGGCCGCGAAGGGGGTCTTCGGCGCCGCCGACATCCCGATCTTCCACCTCGACCCGGCGTTCCTCGACGCCCTCGAGCCCCTCGTCGACCGCAAGACCTCCCTCGAGGTGCTCCACACCAACGGCCACCTCTACGTGACGGTGGGCGCGGCGACCCTCGAGACGGCGCTCACCCGCACCGCGCTCGGCGCGTAGGGCGGCGGCCGACGGCACGCGGGGACGGCGGGGTGCGGTGCCCGCGGCGCGTAGTCTTTGACACCGCGGCGGCCGCGTCGGATCCTCTCGCAATGCAACACAATGTGGCGATCTTCGGGTGTGTCGCGGCCGCCTTGGGCGGCCTCGGCTTCGGGTGTGGCGGAGACGACGGCGTCCAGGTGGTCGAGGACGCGGTGAGCGACACGATCACCGCGGCCGACACGACCACGACGCCCGACGACACCACCCCGGGCGGCGACGCCGACGGCGCTGCCACCGACAGCGTCGCCGCCGACACCGTCGCCGCCGACACCGTCGTGACCGAGGACACGAGCGCGACCTGCAGCAAGCCCTGCGATCCGCACGCGAGCTGCGTCGCCGGCCAGTGCGTGTGCGATCAGGGCTGGACCGGCAGCGGCTTCGCCTGCGAGGATGTCGACGAGTGTGAGGACGGCACGGCGGTGTGCGGGAGCGCGGCGGCCTGCGGCAACCTGCCGGGGACCTGGACCTGCGTCTGCCCCGACGGCAGCGAGGGGCAGGCGATCAGCTGCGACCTCAGCGACTGCGGCTGCGGCTGGGAGACCACCGGGTGCCACCTGCGGACGGGCGCGCTCGAGGTCGTCGCGCTCGACCTGTGGGCGCGACCGGTCCCGGGTGCGACGGTCGAGGTGACCTCCGCCGCGGGAGAGGCGGTGACCTTCGACGGCGGGCTCGCCGCGCTCTGCGGCAACGGCGCGTTCACGCTGCGCGTCGGCGCCCCCGACCACCACGACGTGACGCAGACCCTGAGCTACGCGGGCCCGAGCAGCCCGGACGCCCTGACCGCGCAGGGCGCGATGCCGTTCGGCGGCGGGGTGGTCATCACGCGCGGGACGCGGACGGTCGCGGGCGAGCCGGTCGAGGTCACGACCGTCTGGGCCGGGCTCGCGCACCGCTGGTTCGCGGCGAGCGCGCGACCGTGGCACCCCGACACCTTGGTCGAGCTGCTCATGAACGGCGAGACGACCTGGAAGCGGGTGACCGAGGATCTGCGGGCCGCCAGTCAGCTCATCACCATCAGCATCTGGTGGTGGCGCAGCGACTTCGAGCTGCTGCGCGGCACGCCGAGCGAGAGCGTGAACCTCGGGGCGAGCGCGCGCCGGCAGAACACGGTGATGGCGATCCTCGAGGCCAGCCCGGCCGCCAAGAAGGTGCTGGTCAACCAGTTCTTCAGCCAGGACGGGCTGCTCGCCAACTTCAACGTCGACGACGCGCTGATCGCGAAGGGGGAGGCGACCGGCGACGGCTTCGAGTTCATGGGCCACGCCAACGAGGCCGCCGGGACCTTCGACGTGGCCCCCGCCGCGCCGGACTTCGGCGCCGCCCTCGCCGAGGCGCGCCCCGACGCTGCCGCCGCCCAGTGGCTCGACGAGAACCCGCCGGAGGCCTTCATCCCGACCCAGGTGGTCGACATGACCGACCTGCCCCTCGGCCTCGGCAGCTTCGACATCCCGCTCGCGAGCTGGCACCAGAAGTTCCTCACGATGGACCAGGACGTCGCCTACATCGGCGGGATGAACTTCAACCTCGCCGACTGGGACACCGACGAGCACCTGGTCTTCGATCCGCGCCGGATGCCCTTCGACGCGAGCCGCGCGGACCGGCAGGCGGTGCTCGACAAGGAGGACGAGCCGCAGGCGCCCCGCACGGACTTCCACACGCGCATCGAGGGGGCCGCGGTGCGCGACGCCGTCGACGTCTTCCACCAGCGTTGGGCGCACCAGCGCGCGGCCGGGGTCCGCTTCGCGGATCGGTCGACCGACTTCACGGTCGCCCCGGCGGATCCCGGCGTCCCGGGAGGCGTCCCGCTGCAGGTGGTCGCGACGATGCCGGCGCCCTTCGACGAGTACGCCATCCTCGAGACCCTGGTGCGCGCCATCGGCCAGGCCGAGCACTACATCTTCATCGAGGACCAGTACATGCGGGCGCCGATCCTGGGGGACGCCATCATCGACCGCATGGCCGAGGTGCCCGCGCTGCAGCTCATCGTGTTCACCAACGCCATCGGCGAGTGGAGCGACCCGGGCTGCTGGCAGACCTATCTCGAGAACGAGGCCTTCGAGAGCCTGTGGCCGGACCGCTACGGCCTGTTCCAGCTGCGCAGCTACGCGTCCGTCGACACCGACTGCACGTTCTGCTGGGACGAGGTCGATGCGCACTTCGTCGCGCACGATCTGCACGCCAAGCTGGTCATCATCGACGACGTCTACCTCGAGGTCGGGAGCTGCAACCACAACAACCGCGGGCTGCTCTACGAGGGCGAGCTCGCGATCGCCGTCCACGACGCCGCGTGGGTCGAGGCCCAGCGCCACCGCGTGTTCGGCAACCTCATCGGGCCGGCCTACTCACCGACGGTCGGCGCCGAGGACGTGCTGCAGGCGTTCCGCACGGCCGCCGCCTTCAACCAGGCGGCCTACGACGAGTGGGACGACGAGGGCTTCGACCTCGACCTCGACGGCCACCCGGTCCCGGCCAAGTACATCCCGAGCGGCTTCGTCTACCCGATGAGCTTCCCCGAGCCCACCGAGTGCTTCCTCGAGTCCATCGGCGCCGACGTCACCTGACGAGCGGCTCGCCGGCCCGTCCGCGCCGCCGCTCCCGCCGGTCGGAGGCGCGGTCGCCCCCGGGCGGCGACCGGATCGGAGGGTTCGACCCCTTCGACCTGCTGTGGTGGCACATGGCCGGCGCCGAGACCGGGGACGCGACCTCGCGCGCCATCCTCGAGCGCCTCGAGAAGATCGAGCGGCGCCTCGAGGCCCTCGAGGAGCAGGCCGCCCACGGGGTCTCCGGCGTCAGCCGCCGATGTAGCGCGCGGTCGGGCGGAGGAGGTCCCCCTGGCTCCGCTGCTCGAGCACGTGGGCGACCCAGCCGGCGACCCGCGCGACCGCGAAGATGGCCTGCGCCGCCCCCCGGGGGAGCCCGAGGGCGCAGGCCAGCGCGACGAGGCCGAAGTCGAGGCTCGGCGCTGGCTGCCCGCCGCGCGCCATCCCCTCGGCGACCGCCAGGGCGGCGACCGTCGCCGGGTCCGCCCCGTCGTCCACCGCCCGCGCCAGCGCGAGGAGCGCCGGGCCGCGTGGATCCCCGTCGGGGTAGAGGGGGTGCCCGAACCCGGCGACGACCTCCCCGCGCGCGTGGCGGCGCGCCAGCACGTCGGCCGGCGCGCTCAGGCTGGTCGCCTCCTCGAGGAGGCCCTCGACCCGCGAGCACATCCCGCCGTGACGCGGGCCGGACAGCGCCGCGGCCGCCGCGACGAGGCACGCCGTCAGCTCGGCGCCGGTCGACGCGACGATCCGCGCGGTGAAGGTCGACACCGTCAGCTCGTGGTCGGCCGCCAGGACCAGGGCTTGGTCCAGGGCGCCGACGACCCGGTCGCTGGGGATCACGCCGAAGCTCACCGCGAGGGCGGCGGCGACCGAGGGCGCGGCGAGGGCGGCCTGGGCGGCGGCCGGGTCGCGCGCGGTGCCGGCGGCGCTCGCGAGGAGCCGGATGATCCGCCGCGCGTCGGCGCGCTCGAGGGCCTCGGCGCGAGGTCCGGCGGGAGGCCGCTTGCCGTCGACCAGCGAGAGGGTGAGTCGGATGGCGTCGGTGGGGGTCGCGCCGTTGGGGAGCCACAGGCTCTCGATGCCGAGGTCGAGGAGCGGCGGGGCGCCGCGCCACAGCTCGTCGTCCGCCTCTGCGACGCCGCGCCACAGCAGCTCCGCGGTCGGCTCGAAGGCGACGCCACCCGCGGCGAGGTCGAGCGCGGCCTGGCCGCGGTACACCGGCCCGCGGGGCGTGATGGCGGTGATCGCCGTGTCCATCGCGGGCTCGCGGAAGCGGAGGGCGCCCGACGCCGCCGCGGTCTGGCCCGAGCGGCCGGCGGAGCGGGTGCGGAGGCGCTCGACCTCGGCGCGGAGGTAGCGGCTAGCGCGGCCTTCGGTCGGGAGCGCTTTCAGGAGCCCCCGGCTGACGTAGGCGTAGAGGGTGGCGCGCTTGACGCCCAGCAGCTCGGCGGCCTGGCGGGCGTCGAGGGTCTCGTCAGTGGGATCGGGGGTGGTGTCCATAGTTGACATATTGATAGTTGATTCTCTGTTTATCAACAGATTGATCAACCTTCCACGTCGGGCGCGGCGGCGGCGCGCTCGATCCGGCTCGATTCCCGGTATCCGCGCCCCGGCGGCCAGCGGCGGGCGAGGACCGGGGCCATCGCGGGGGCCCCCGCGGGAGTGCGGTGAGATCCGCAAGATCTCACGATTATGATTGCCTTTGAGTGTCACGGTGATAGCCACGGGAGGGCTCTGGAGCTCGGCGCGGTGCGGGCCGCGATCGGCTCGAGAGCGACGTGAGCTGACCCAGGGGGCATGGGGGGAGGGACGTCGTGAACGGATCGTACCGGCGATTTCTGCGGGCGGCGCCCGCGCTGCTGGTCCTCGGCTGCGCGGGAGACGGCGCGAGCCCGGATCGGGTGGCGGTCGAGGTCGCGTCGCTCGGCCTCACCGACCTCTCGGACGCCGTCTACACCGTCTCGGTCCAGGGGGCGGGCGGGGTCGTGTGGGAGCGGCAGGTCGCGTCGAGCCGCTTCGGCGATGGTGACGGGACGCTGTGGCTCGAGGCGGCGTGCGATCCCGAGGCGGGTCCGAACACCGTGACCCTGGTGCTCGACGCGCTCTACGACGCGCGGGGCGACGTGATCGACGCCGCGCGCTACCGCAACCCGACCCCGGTGTCCCTCGCGGCCCCGTGCGGAGGGACCGAGGCGGTGGCGGCCTTCGACGTCACGGTGGCGGGGGACGCGAACCCCGGGCTCTTCGCCGCGCCGGTGACGTTTCGAGACGTCGTCTGCAGCGCGCGACTCGACTGTGAGCGGCGCGACACCGGGGCCACCCTCGAGCTCTTGAACAACCCACTCAAGCAGGGCGCGAAGGACCAGACGGCCGTCCTGCAGGTCACGTGTACTGGCGCCGCCGAGCGCACCACCCGCGTCTACCTCGACGACCCGATCATCCGCTGCGAGGGCCTCGACTCCGACGTGGTGGTGGACGCGGCGAGCCAGGGCATCGTCGACCTCGCGGCCGCGCCGAACCACGACCCGGCGGGGTATCTCTTCGCGGCGGCCGTCAACCGTGACGTGCAGGCGGAGGTCGGCGTCGCCCACTGGACGGTGAGCCTCGGGTTGAACGACGCGGCGTTCGCCACGGCGGGGCGCTGCCGCCTCATCGGGCGGGCCACCGCGATGACGCGCGAGCTCGCCCTGACCGACGCCGGGTGGGAGCTCCCCAGCGCCGCGGTCTACCCCGTGATGGTCTGGGACATCGACCTGACCGACGCCAGCGGTCGAAGGTGCGACGTGCACGAGCTGAACGGCGGCAACGGGATGGAGATCGCCTACAGCGGCTCCGTCGGGGGAGGGGCGCCGAACCTGTTCGCCTGGGGGCCCGCGCCGCTGTGCCTGCGGCATCGCTACGCGCCCGCCACGAGCGAGGTCGTGAGCGCGCTCGCGCGGTGACGCCAGCGCGCCGCCGGCGGCCTCGCGTCAGATCGGCGGGCAGTCGGTCGGGTACGGCGCCGCCCCGGCGGGCGGGCGGAAGGTGAAGCTGCGCTCATAGGCGTTCCACGCGCGCGACGTGACGCCGTTGCGGGCGCTGCCTTCGTAGTGATGGCAGCCCGCGACGGGCACGAGCCGCACCTCACCGCCGCGCGCGCCGACGACGCCGGCGTGGCGGGCCGCGACGCAGATGACGGAGTCGGCGGTGTAGACGCCGGTCCCATAGATCGCGCCCTGCTCCGCGCCGGCGCAGGTGCAGACCGCGGGGAGCTCGGCGCCGATCTGCTCGAAGGTCTGCGGGCACAGCGTGCCCACCGAGCGACACGCGCCGTCCCCGTGGCCCGGGAAGAAGAAGCTCTCGCCGTAGGCGCCCCAGTCGCGCGAGGTCACGCCGTTCGCGGCGGTCCCGGAGTAGCCACCGCAGCCGCCGGCGCCCCGGATGGTGACGCGCCCGCCGCCGCGAGTCACGGCTCCCGCGTGGACCGCCGCCGCACACACGGAGGAGTCCGCGGTATAGATGGCGGTGCCGAAGACCTCCCCCCCGGGGCTCGAGCCGCACGCGCAGGTCCGCTCGACGCCGGGTGCGTGGCCGGGGGCGACCGCCCACACGAGCGGGCAGGCGTCGGGGTCGGGCAGGACGCAGGCGCCGTCCCCGTGGCCGGGGAAGAAGAAGCTCGCCTCGAACGCCCCCCACGCCCCCGAGGGGACCCCGTGGGCGAAGCTCCCGCGGTAGCCCGCGCAGCCCGCCGCGCGACGGGCGCGCACCTCGCCGCCGGTCGCGGGGATCGCCCCGGCGTGTGCCGCTGCGGCGCACAAATCGGAATCCGCCGTATACGTTGACGTGCCCCAGACCGGGGCTGGCGCCAGCCTACCGCATGTGCACACGACGTCTCCGTCGCCCCCGGCGCGGTGCTGCGTGAACGCACCGCCGCAGGGGTTCGGCGCTGCGCTGGCGGGAGCGGCGCCGGTGACGAGGGCGAGACCGAGCAGAGCGGGGAGGAGCGGGCGCGTCATGGGTCACCTCGGCGTCGACCCTCTCACGGTAGTCCCACCGGCCCCTGGACACCACCCGTATCACAAGTGAGCACGGCGGCCGTATCACGTTGGATCACAAGCCGCGCGCCGACGCTACAGGTGTTTGGCCTCATCGCAGGCTGCGGGGTCGCCGGCCGCGCAGCCGCGGTCGAGGTAGCGGCGCGCTTCGTCATGACGGTCCCGCCCGCGGTAGTAGCGGCCCAGGGCGGTGCACCCGGCGGGACGCCCGGCGTCGCACAGCCCGAGCCAGAGCTGGATGGCGCGGGCCTCGTCGCGGGGACCGCCGCGTCCCTCCGCCCAGGCCGCGCCCAGCTCCACGCAGCTCGCGCTGTCCTCGGCGTCACAGCCCCGCTGCAACAGCTCGCGGGCTCGCACGGCGGCGGCCGGGTCGCCCCCCAGCAGCGCCCCGAGCTGGCCACACGCGGGCGCGTGAGCCGCCTGACACGCCGCCTCGAGGAGCTCGCGCGCCCGAGCGGGGTCGGCCTCGACGGCGCGCCCCGCGACGAGCATCACCGCGAGGCCGGTACACGCCGCGGGCGACCGCAGATCGCACCCGAGCCGGTAGTAGTGCACCGCGGCCTTGTCGTCCCCGAAGTCCCGCTCCTGGAGCGCCCCGAGGTTCGCGCACCCGGTGCCGTCGCCTGCGGCGCAGGCACGCTGATAGAAGCCGCGCGCCGCCTCGAGGTTCTTGGCGCCGCGGTCACCGCGCGCCGCGGCCACGCCGAGCCGGTTGCATGCCGCGCCCTCCCCGCGGTCGCAGGCGAGGCCGTCCTCGTCGACGGCGGCGCTCGCGTCCGTCCCCCCGCACGGGACGACCGGGATCGTGACGCCGTCGACCGTGACCGCCGCCGTCAGGACCCGCCAGGCGCTCGCGCGCTGTTCGGCGGCGTAGTGCAGCGTGCCACGCGCCCGGGTGCCGGCGATCGGCGTCTCCCAGGACGACTGCGCAAACGCCCCCGAGCTCTCCGACGAGCCGCAGGACACGCCGAGAAAGCTCGGCCCGATGTCGGCGCCCAACGCGTCGGCGGCGGGCGCGCACGCCTCGACCCGCGTCACGGCGGCGTCGAGGGAGCCGTCGCAGCGCACCATGACGCCGCCCACCAACGGCACGGCGACCACGACGACCACGACCAGCGCCACCATCTTGAACATCCCGCGAGCACCTCGGCGGACGAGCCTCTTCCAGGATCAACCAGAACGCCGCGAAGCGAGTTCGGCTCGAGCGTCCCAGGCGAGGCTGCCCCAGGCCGGGCCGACCGGCAACAATCCGCGGTCGCGTGGCCTCCTCTCGCGAGCCGCCGCGGCGGCTCCGCCCTCCGGTGACGACCGCCGGGACGGGACCTCAGGTCTAGGACATTGATCCGGGGCCGAGCTAGCGAGGCCCCGGGACGATGTCCCAGGCCGCGCGAGCGGCCGGTGGAGGCCGCGAAGCGGCCGGATCAGTCTCGCTAGGACCGCAGGCAAAACGCAGCGAAGCGAGTTTTGCCTGAGGTCCTAGGAGAAGGCTGACGTCGCCCCGATCATCCGCGGGCCCGCGACGCGCGAGAAGACCGGCTCGGTGCGCAGCATCGCGGTCGCCTCGGCGAGCGGCGCTGGGCGATGGAAGTGGTAGCCCTGGGCGTAGTCGCACCCCGCGGCGACGACCGCGGCGACCTCCGCTGCGGTCTCGACCCCCTCGGCGACGACCGGCAGGTCGAGCACGTGCCCGAGCTCGACGATCTTGGACACCAGCGCCACGTCGCGCCGCCCGGACGCCATGCCGGCGACGAACGAGCGATCGATCTTGAGCACGTCGACCGGCAGCCGGCTCAGCGAGCTGAGCGAGGAGTAGCCGACGCCGAAGTCGTCCACGAACACGCGCATGCCGGCCTCGCGCAGCGCCGCCACGTTCGCGCCGACGACCTGGAAGTCGTCGATCATCGTCGTCTCGGTGAGCTCGACGCCGAGCAGCCTCGGGTCGATCGACGCGGCGCGGACGTGGGCGATCATCCGCGCCGCGAACCCCTCTCGGAGCAGCTGCCGGTGCGAGATGTTGAGGTTCAGAAAGACCGGCGCCGTCGGCCGGACCCGCTGCAGCACCTCGAGATCGCGGCACGCGCGGTCGATGACCCACTCGCCGAGCGGCTCGATGAGCCCGCTCGACTCCAGCATCGGGATGAACGCCCCCGGCGCGACCAGCCCCAGCTTCGGGTGGTGCCACCGGAGCAGCGCCTCGAAGCCGTGGACCCGGCCGTCCGCGAGCGACACCACGGCCTGATGGTAGAGGCTGAACTCCTCCTCTCGAATGGCCCGCAGGATCTGCGGCTCGAGGTCGAGCTCGACCAGGTTGCGCGCGTGCGCGTCGGGGTCGAAGAGCTCGAACCGCGCGCCCCGACGCGCCTTGGCGACGGTCAACGCGAGGCTCGCCTTGCGCAGCACGTCGTCGGGCTCCTGTCCGGTCCCCGCGCGGGTGACGACCGCGCCGATCGCCAGCGTCACCGGCAGCGAGCGGCCGTCCGGGGCGACCAGGATCGCGGGGTTCGACGCCAGACGCTGGGCGACGGCGGTGACCTGCCGCTGGTCGCGCACGTCGCTCAGGATGACGCCGAACTCGTCGGCGCCGATCCGGCACACGAGGTCGCTCGCGCGGACGGTGTCCTGGATCCGCTGTCCGACGTCGACCAGCAGCGCGTCGGCGCGGTTCGACCCGAAGCTGTCGTTGACGACCTTGAAGCGATCGAGGTCGACGACCAGCAGGGCGAACTCGTAGCCGGCCCGGGTGGCCACCAGATTCAGCTCGGCGGCGAGCCGCGCGTGCAGCCCGCGGCGGCCGGTGAGGCCGGTCAGCGCGTCCTCGCCAGCCCTCCGGCGCCCGTCCCCGCGCGGGGGGACGCCCGGCTGCCGGGCCGCCGACACGGACCGCCGCGGGACGCGGACGTCCCGCAGGATCGAGAGCGCCGCCGCGCGGCGCGTCAGGGTGGCGTTTCGCAGGACCAGCGCGATCGTCTGGGTGCGCTCCGGGGCGCCACACGCGGCGTCGATGATGAAGACCTGGGGATCGGTCGCGGCGAGCTCGACCAGCCCGGGGACCGCCGCCCGGTCCACCAAGAACACGAACGCCACCGACCAGGCGGCGCGCGTCGCCTCCCAGCGCTGCGCGACCGCGCGTGACGCCGCGGCGCCGGCGACGAGCACGGCGGAGACCGGCGCATCGCCGGAGTCACCACCGAGCCACGCCAGCCCCGCGGCGAGCTCGCGCGCTTCGACCTCGACGCCGCTCATGGCGCCGAGCTCCTCCGAGAGCGCGGCGTCGAGCGCGCCGACGCAGAGCAGGCGCGCCGCTCCTGGGCCAGCCCGGTCCGCGTCGCGGCGCCCTCGCAGGCTCATGAGTGCGCTCCGCCCTCCGCACCCTGACCGATGAGGTCCAGCGCCTGCGCGGTGCGCGACAGGACCTCCACGGTCGTGTCGATCTGGGCGCGGGTGTGGTGCGCGTTGACGATGAAGCGCAGGCGCCCCTCGTCGACTCCCACCGCCGGGTAGACGACCGGCACCGTGAAGATCCCCTCCATGTAGATCTGCGCGCACAGCCGGTACAGCTTCTCGAGGTCGGGAACGTAGACCGGGATCACCGGGCTCTGGCTCGTCCCGAGGTCGAAGCCGGCCTCGGTGAGGGCCGCGCGCATGTAGGCGTTGTTGTCGTGTAGCGCCCGCGCGTGCTCGGGGTGGTCGCTGATCTCGTCGAGGGCCGCGAGGATCGTCGCGGCGTCGGGAGGCGTCAGGCAGGCCTGGAAGATGTAGGCCGTCGCGCTCGCCTGCAGCAGCGTGCAGAACCGCTCGTCGGCGGCCACGAAGCCGCCCATCGACGCCGTCGCCTTCGAGAAGGTCGACATGATGAAGTCGACCTGGTCGCTGACCCCCTGGGCGTGGCACCACCCGCGCCCGCCCTCGCCGTAGAAGCCGAAGGTGTGCGCCTCGTCGACGTAGAGGTAGAAGCGGTGGCGCTGCTTGAGCGCGACGATCTCGCGCAGCGGCGCCAGATCCCCGCTCATCGAGTAGGCGCCCTCGACCGCGACGAAGACGTTCTCGTGGTGCGGCGCGTAGCGCTCGAGCTTGGCCTCGAGGTCGGCGACGTCGTTGTGCTTGAACGCCATCCACTTGCGACCGGAGAGGCGCACGCCGTCGATGATGCTCGCGTGGGCTTCACGATCGAGCAGCACCAGGTCCTTCGGACCGGGCAGCGCCGAGAACGCCCCCAGGTTCGCGGCGTAGCCGGTCGAGAAGACGAGCGCCTTCTCCTTGCCGACCATCGTCGCGACGCGCGACTCGATCTCATGGTGGAGCCGGCTCAGGCCCCCTGACGGCGGCGACGTGCCGGCGCCGGTCCCGTAGCTCGCGAGCGCCGCGCGGGCCCGCTCGATGACCCGCTCCTCGCGGTTGAGGCCGAGGTAGAGGTTGAGCGACCACACGATGCAGTCACGCGTCTCGCCCGTCGTGCCGGACACGATCTGCGCGACCGCGTTGCTGCCTCCCTCGGTGAAGAGGTCGGCGGCGAAGAGGTGGGCGCGCGCCTGCTCCTCCTTGATCTGCTGGAGCTCGTCGGCGACCTGCGCGATGTCCGTGATCCCGCGCCGCTGCAGCTCGCCGCGGACCTGCCCGAGGATCCGCGCGCCGAGCTGTTTGTAGGCGTCGGTGACGATCCGCGTCAGCTGCGCCTCGATCTCGGGCGTGACCGCCCGGAACGCCACGCCAACGCCGTACGCGTCGCCGCCGAGCTTCTGATAGCGAACGACCAGCGCGCGCAGGAAGACCACCTCGCTCGGGGTGACCTGCAGCTCGAGGAACAGCTCGCGATCGAGGTCGAAGCGCGGACCGCCGACGAGCAGCGCGCCACTCGCGGACAGGCTCGCCACCTCGCACGCGAAGCTCTCGTCGCGGTCGCTTACCAGCGCCGGCGCGTGCACCGACACACGCGCGCTGATCCGGGGGAGCCTCATCGGGCACCCCCGAGCGCCACCACGTAGTCGACGAGCTTCTCGATGGTGTCGCGCTCATCGAGCAGCGCCGCGGGCACGTCGCGCCCGGTCATCAGCCCGATCTCGTAGGCGATGTTCACCCCCGCCAGGGAGTCGACCCCGAGCCCGTGCAGCGACTCGGTGGGCCGCAGCCGCTCGAACGGGATGGCCCCGACCTCGCTGACGATGTCCGTCACCCGCGCCCGGATGTGGTCGCGCATCGCGACCGCCGGCTGCGACGACGGTCGCCGCTCGTCACAGAGCAGCTGCAGGCGCCCCTCGACGAGCGCCTGACGGGTCGCCCGGCGCTGGATCTTGCCGCTCGTGGTCTTCGGGATGGTGTGGGCCGGGACCAGCGCCACGCGCGCCACCCGCAGCCCGTGCTCCTCGGCGACCGCCCTGACGACGGCCTTCGTCACGTCGCTCGGGGACGCGTCCGGTCCATCGCCGTTGCGACCGCGATCGATCTCGGCGACGACGACCAGCTGCTCCTCTCCGTCGTCCTCGATCGCGAAGGCGGCGACGCAGCCCGCGCGCACCGCGGCGTGGGCGTCCTGCACGGTGTACTCGATGTCCTGCGGGTAGTGGTTGGCCCCGCGGACGATGATCATGTCCTTGATGCGCCCGGTGATGAAGAGCTCACCGTCGTGCAGGAAGCCGAGGTCGCCGGTGCGCAGAAACGGCGTGTCCGGCCGCCCGGCCATGGTCGCGCGGAGCTCGCGCTCGGTGGCGTCGGGCGCCTCCCAGTAGCTCCTCGCGATGCTCGGCCCGGACACCCATATCTCGCCGACCTCCTCGGGTCCGCGCCACTCCCGGGTGTCGGGGTCCACCACCGCGACGCCCACGCCGAACGCCGGGCGGCCGCAGCCGACCACCTCGAGCGCGCCCGGACCAGGCGCGGCCACCTCGATCTCGTGGCGCTCCAGCGCCTCCGCGCGGACCGACAGGACGGTCGGCTGCTCGTGCCACGGCACCGCGGTGACCTTGCAGGTCCCCTCGGACAGCCCGTAGCCCGGGCAGAAGGAGCGCGGGTTGAAGCCCGCCGGGGCGAAGTGCTCGACGAACTTGCGCATCGTGTCCGCGCGCACCGGCTCGGCCGCGGTCAGCGCCATCCGCCAGCTCCGCAGGTCCAACCCCCGCACCTCGGCCGGGCTGACCTTGCGGGCGCACAGCTCGTAGATGAAGTTCGGTCCGCAGCTGTGGGTGGCGCGCTGGTCGGAGATGGCGCGGAGCCAGACCAGCGGCCGCTGGATCACGTCGATGGGCGACATCTGGATGCTCGCGAAGCCCCCCCAGATGGGGGCGAGGATCCCGTAGACGAGCCCGAGGTCGTGGAACGCCGGGAGCCAGTTCACGGTGACGCTGTCCGGGCTGTGGTCCCAGCCGACGTCGAAGTAGCGCAGGTTGTGCATCAGGTTTTCGTGGCTGAGCGCGGCGCCCTTCGGATCGGAGGTCGAGCCGGAGGTGTACTGGATCAGCGCGATGTCGCCCCGATCGGCCACGCCCCGCGGCTGGTAGCCGGCCGGCGGGGCCGGGAGCTCGTCGGTCGCGATCCACGAGATCGCGTCGAACTCCGGCAGCTCGGCGATGGCCGGCTGCAGCGCCTTGAGCGTGCTCCCGAGGGTGAGCGCCCGGGTCGGGCGCGCGCTCGCGACGATCGCGGCGAGCCGCTGCAGGCTCTGCTTGGGCTTGTGGGGGTTCGGCGGCGGCGCCGGCACCGCGATGGCGCCCGCGGAGACCGTCCCGAGGAACGCCTGGATGAACTCGAGTCCCGGCGGGAAGAGCAGCAAGACGCGCTCACCGCGTCCGCCATCGCGCTCGATGGTGTGGGCGACCACGTTCGCGGCGTCGCGCAGGCCGCGGTAGGTCCACACGCTCGGGCCCTCGGTGGCACCGAGATACCGAAACGCCTGGCGGTGCGGCGCTTCGTGGGCGCGCAGCTCGAGCAGGGAAACCAGGTCGTTCGGGAGGAGCTCGACCATCAGAGGGACTCCTTGGCATCATGGTCGGGGCCGCGAGGCGGGGAACCGTCGGCGACCTTGAGTGCGGCATCATCCTGAACCGCCGCGAGTGGGACGGACTCGATCACCACGAAAGTGATGTCGTCCTCCTGGTCGGTCTCCTGAAGGTGAAGGGCGACCTCCGTGGCGATTTTGTTCGGGATCGTGTCGATCTCGACGTCGGCCAGACTCGCGAAGAGCTGGGAAACACCGCGCGGACCCAGCACGCGGCCACCGATGTCGCGCAGCTCGAGCAGGCCGTCGGTGCACAGCATGATGCGATCGCCCGGCCCGAAGGGCACGACGCGCGCGCCGTACTCCACCGGGACGGTGTCGCCGAGGACGTGCCCGGGGGCGACGATCGCCCGGCACACCCCGCCGCTCGCGAGGAAGAGCCCTGGCGACGCCGCGTTCCACAGCGAGAGCTCGCGGCGCGCCGGGTCGATTCGGACCAGCGCCATCGTCATGTGATAGTCGCCGAACGCGCGCACGCAGCGCCCGATCTCGTCGAGGATGGTCGGGGGCGGCAGGTCCGCGAGGCGCTCCCGCAGCGTCATGAACGCCCCCGCGACGGCGCTCGTGATCATCGCCGCCGCTGCGCCGTGTCCGTTGACGTCGCCGAGCAGCACGAGGGTCGAGCCGTCCGGGAGGTTCTCGTACCACCACCAGTCGCCACCGCACTGGGTCGCCGGCTGGTAGAAGCCCGCCCCGATCAGCCCCGGGGTCGCGAAGCGCGACGCCTTGGGCATGATGAGGTTCTGGACCGCGCCCACGAGCTCGAGGTCCCGCGCGAAGGCGGAGCGCTCGGCCTCGAGGCGCGCCGCGCGCGCGGTCTCGAGCGCGATGGCGATGTGGTTCGAGACGCCGAGGAGGAGGCTCACGTCGTCCTCGGTGAAGATCCCCTTGGCCACCCGGCTGTCGAGATACACCACCCCGAGGAGGCGGTCCTGGAAGAGGAGCGGCGCCGCGATGATGCTGCGCAGCCCCTGGCTCATAATGCTTTGCGAAGTGAGCATCTCGCCCTCTTCGGTGCCGGTCAGCACGAGAGGACGGCGGGTGTCCATGACGCGACGCACAACGGTCTGGCTGACCGACTCGGAGCCGGCGCCGCTCGAGGCCATCAGCTCGAGCCCGCCGGTCTTGGAGTCGACCGCGAAGAAGAGCGCGCGCTCGGCGCCGAGGACCCGCGCCACCTCGGTCAGGGCGTTGCGCGCCAGCGCCTCCACGTCGAGGGTCGAGGCGGACGCCAGGCTCACCTGGAGCAGCGCGCGGGCGTAGCGCTGCGCCTGCTCCGCCGAGCGCGGCGCGGCGGAGGTCACCCGCGTCATGGTGGCGTTCGTCTCGGGGCGCTGCAGCGCGACGCCGAACTCGCTCTTGACGCGCCGCCCCTTGCGACGCCACCCCTCGGCGGTCGCGAGCTCGAGGGCGGCGGTGGCGAAGTAGCCGATCGCGGAGTCGCCGGTCGCCTGCGCCAGGCGCGCCCGCTCGACGGCGACGTGGAAGGCCCCGCGCTTGCTCTGCGCCTCGCTCGCGAGGCGGTCGGCCTTGAGCAGGAGGCGCCGCGCCCGCTCGTAGCGCTTGTCGAGGCGCGCGACGACGGCCCGCCACACCAGCGGGTGGCACTTGAAGACCGGCACCATCGCCCGCAGCGACGCCCCGCGGGCGACCCGCAGCAGCGCGCGTCGCGCCCCGCGGCGCCCCTCGGGCGGGGCCTTCTCGAGCTGCGCGAGGCGGGCATAGCCGACCAGCATCCGCGCCGCGTTCGAGTAGTAGTCCTCGCTGACGAGGTCGTTGAAGGTCGCGATCGCCGCGTCGAGCTCCGGCCCGGTCTCGTCCTGGTCGACGAGGACCTCGAGATCGGCGATGGCGCGGGCGAGGCGCACATAGATGGTCTGAGAGATCGGTGCGTACTCGGGCTCGAGCTGCTGCCACAGCGCCGACGCGCCGCTGATGTCGCCGGTGACCATCTGCGCGGCGTACTGCACCGACAGGGTGTTCCACCTGAACATCAGGTTGTTGGTGCGCTCGAGCGCCTCGCGGTGGGTGCGGATGTGGGTGATGGTCGCGCCGGAGTGGCCCGCGTGGAGGTGCGAGTAGGCCTGCTCGCAGATCATCATCGCCGCGTACCACGACCCCGGGACCTGGCGATTGAGCTCGGGGAGCGCCGCGACGAGGAGCTCGTTGCCTAGGACGAGGTTCCCGGCCCACTTCGTGCCGACGGCCTGGTACGCCCGGGCGACCGCGAGCGCGCCGCGGTCACCGAGCTGCTCGGCCATCTGAACGCCGAGGCTGGTGTAGCGCTCCATCGTCCGGCGCAGGCTGAAGGTGCCGAGCACCGCGCCGTAGACGGCGGACGCGATGGCCGTCTCCGGGGTCGAGCCGAGGAAGTGTACGTTGTAGAAGTCGCGCACGACGAACTGCGCCATCAGGATGGGATCGCCCTGGAAGAGGGCGAGCATGGTGCCGGAGTAGTGCAGGCGCGACAGCACGCGGCGCTGTTCACGGGCCTCGCCGCGCGCCTTGCCGTAGCGGATGCCGGTCCACCGCAGGACGAGCGCGAGGATCCAGAACCCGATCAGGCTCAGGATCTGCGTAATCCGCCAGCGCGGGAACGGCCTGCCGATCACCTCGAAGGCCTTGTAGAGCGCCTCGAGGGCCTCGTCGTTGCGGCCCTGGCTGGCGTAGGTCAGCGTCAGGAGGTGCTGGACGCGGAAGCGGTCCTTCTTGTCTCGAGCCAGGCGCAGCGCGGCCTCGAGGTGCGCGAAGGCGCGGTCGAGGCGGCCGGTCATGGCGCACGCGCGGCCGAGCCCCTCGAGCAGCCGCATCGGCGGCGCCGCCCCATCGCCTTGGCCCTCGCACAGGGCGAGCGCGCGGTCGAGGAGCTGGAAGGCCTCCTCGTTGGCGTGGTCCTCGAGGGCGGTGAGGCCCGCCTCGAGGCTGACCTCCACCACCCGCTCGGGGTTGCGCTCGGCGTGCCCGGCGGCGTAGTGGCGCGCCAGGGCGTACAGCTCTCCGGCGGGGAGCTCCGGCAGCGCGTCGAGGGCCTCGGCCGCCTTCTGATGGATGTCGCGCAGCTGCTCGGCGGTCAAGCGCTCGAGCGCCGCCTCCCGCACGCGATCGTGGACGAAAGCGTAGCTGTCACCGTCGCCGTGCTCGATGAGCCCGGCCGAGGAGAGCTCCTCGACGATGCGGGCGATGGCCGCAGGGCTCAGCGCGGCGACCGTCCTGAGGAGCTCGAGGCGGAACACGCCGCCCAGCACCGCGGCGACGCCCGCGGCGCGGGACGCCTCGGCGCCGACCGCGTACAGGCGGTTGACCACCAGCTCGACGACGTCCCGGGGCAGCTTCACGGCGTCGAAGGCCGCCGGGTCGGCGCGCCAGGTGCCGCCGTACGGGCGCACGACGCCCTCGTCGAGCAGCGTTCGGAGGTACTGACCGATCGCGAACGGGTTGCCCTGGGTGAGGGCGGCGAGCTTCTGGACGGTGGCCGTGTCGAGGGGCCGCCCGCCCAGGGTCGCGGTGATGAGCTCGCCGGTGGCCATCGCGCTCAGCGGCTTCAGCGCGACGCGCGACGACAGCGCGTCCCCCATGCGGGCGACGAAGCGGTCGAGCGCGACCTGGTTGGCGGACCCGTCGCGAGATGTCGCGAGGACCAGCATCGGCGCCTCTTTTCCGGCGGCGCCGACGCGCTCGAGGACGCGCAGGCTGCCCTCGTCGAGCCACTGCACGTCGTCGACGAGCAGGACCAACGGGCGCTCACGGGTCCCGAGCTCCCGGAAGAACGTCGCCAGGGCGCCGTAGTAGCGCTGCTGCTCGGCGTCGGGCTCGAGGGGGCGCATCTCACCGGTCTCACCGAGGACCTGCGCGAGCCCCGAGGACAGGCGCCGCACCAGCGGGGCCCACTCGCCGGCGGCGCGCCGGATCTCGGCGAGCGCGGCGTCGCGCTCGGCCTCCGCGAGGCGCAGCGACCGGGCCACGTAGCGGTCGGCCGCCTCACGCAGCGGGCCAAACGGCGCCGTCTCGAGCTCCTGACACTTGCCGGTGACGACGATCGCGCCGTCCGCGGTCGCCCGCGTCGCGATCTCCCGCGCGAGGCGCGTCTTGCCGCTCCCGCCCTCGCCTTCGATCGTGATGACGGTCAGCTCGCCCCGACGTGACCGGTCGAGGGCGCGCTCGAGGGCGGCCAGCTCCTGCTTGCGACCGACGAGGGGGAGCTCCCCGGCCGCCGTCACGGTGGCGTCGCCGGCGCCGAGCACGATCTTGCGCCCGGCGCGCAGCGCCTCGTCGAGGCGCGGCAGCGCGGCGATGTCCGCGGCCAGCCCGCGAGCGCTCTGATAGCGATCGTCGGGGTCCTTCTCGAGGAGCTTGCGCACGACTGCCGCCAGCGCCGGTCGGGTGCCGGGTCGGACGTCGCGGAGGTCCGGTGCGGGCTCCGTCGCGAGGGCGTGGAGGAGCTCTGTCTCGGTGAGCCCGGACATCGGGGGCGCGCCGACGAGGCACTCCCACAGGGTCGCGCCGAGCGAGTAGAGGTCGGCCGGTGGCCCCACGGGCCGGTTCACGACCCCGAGCTGCTCGGGCGCCGCGTAACACAGCGTCCCGACGATGGTGTCGGGATCGGCCTGGCCACTGACCAGCCCGAAGTCGATGAGCCGGGCCCCGCGCTCGGGGTGGACGACGATGTTGGCCGGCTTGATGTCGCGGTGAACGAGCCCGTAGCGGTGCACCTCGGTGAGGGCCTCGGCGAGCTCCTTGGCCAGCCCGATGGCCTCGTCGTCGGACAGCGGGCGCTCGCCGACGCGCCGATCGAGCGGCTCGCCGCTGACGAGCTCCATCACGAGGTAGGGCCGCCCCGCGGCCTCGCCCGCCTCGACGACGCGGACCAGCCCGGGGTGGTCCAGCCGAGCGATCGCCGCCGCCTCGCGGCGGAAGAGGAGCCGCGCCTCGATAGCGTCCGCCTGCCCCGACATCAACTTGACGGCGAACTCCTCGTCCCCACGGGTCGCGCGGTAGACGACGCTCATCGCGCCACGCCCGAGCTCCTCGGCCAGCTCGTACTCGCCGATCTTGGGCACCAGGCGACCTCGCGGCCGTATCGCAGCGTCAGTCCACATTTTCCGGGGTCCTCAGGGCCAACAGCTCATCGTCCGTCCCACCGTCCCGGGGACGCGGAGCACCGTCGCGCAGCGAGCGAGCGCACACGACACAGTTTCGTCCAGCGCGCTTTGCGGCGTAGAGCGCCCAATCCGCCGCCCGCAGCAGCTCCATGGCGTCGTCGGCGTCGGACGGAAAGCCCGCGACTCCGGCGCTCGCCGTCGTCCCGAGCCCGACCTGACGGGCGCGCTCCTGCACGCGGGTCGCGACGCGCTGCCCGTCCTCCCAGCTCGCGCCGGGCAGGAGCACAGCAAACTCCTCTCCGCCGACCCGGGACACGAGGTGAGCCTCGCGCACCGACGCCGTCAGGGCGCGCGCGAACTCCTGCAAGAGCTGATCGCCGGCCGGGTGACCGAACTGATCGTTGACGCGCTTGAAGTGGTCGAGATCGAAGAGGATGAGCGACAGCGGCGTGCGGCGGCGCTCGGCGCGGGCGAGCAGGTCGCGGAGCTGCTCATCGAACGCGCGGCGGTTGGCGAGCCCGGTGAGGCCGTCGGTCCGCGCCACCCGCGAGACCTCGGTGAGCGCGGCCAGCAACGACTCGTTGACGCGCTCGAGCTCGGCGGTCTGGCGCGCGACCTCCTGGGCGAGGAGGTGCTTCTGAGCGCGCTCGCGCTCGAGCAGCGCCCGGTAGTTGTCCTGCAGCCGCCCCTCGGCGGTCACGTCGCGATACTGCTCGATCACGGCGTACACCTCGCCGGAGCTGTCGACGAGCGGGATCGCCACCACGATGAGCCGCAGCCCGAGCCGCCCCGAGCTCACCTCGTCGACCCGCACGGTCCGCCCGAGCTCGAAGGAGCGTGACGCCACGCACGCCTCGGTGCAGGTCTCGAGCCCGAAGTGCTCGTGGCACATCCCGCGGACGCGCCTCCCGACGAGCTCCCGTCGCCGCAACCCCGCGAGCCGCAAGTACTGCTGATTGAAGTACAGCAGCTCGAGCTTGCGGTCGACGACGGCCGCCGCGTCGACGGACGCGTCGACGAGGGTGCAGACGAGCGGCGGCAGTGTCATGGCGGGCCTTCGGCGTGCATCAACCCGACGAAGCCCATGTAGCTGTCCGGTAGGTCGTCGAACTCGGCCGCGCCGCCGCAGTGTCGACAGGTGATCGACGTCGGGATCTGCGGCGGGCTGCCCCCCTCTGGGACCTCCAGCAGCTGCTCCTGCTCAGTGCCACACGAGGCACAGTAGTAGGGGAGCATCACCGAGGTCACCTGTCCGGCGCCGCGGAAGTTCGACACCATGTTCAGCTGTCTGACGATCGCCGGGGAGCACCGGACCAGCTCGAGACCTCGCGCCGTCTCCGACACGCGCCGCACGAAGCGAATCCACTCCCGGACGCCGCACGAGTTGATCTCATCCACCCCAGCGAGGTCCAGGCGCAACGTCCCCCCGTCGCCGAGGGCGACCAGGGCGTGCAGATCCGCCTCCTCTGTGATGCTCCCCGAGATGCGAACGACGTGCCCGCTGCTCTGGCTCTCTACGGCCCAGCGCATGCTCATCGGGTCTGCTCCGTGACGAAGATATTGAAGGACTTCCCGCCAGACGCGAAGGTGCGGAAGCTCCCGCTCACGTCCACGAGCCCGATCATCTCGGTGCGCCGCCCGGGGTCGATGTTGACCACGAAGTGCGACAGCGAACCGAGGATCTGGAAGAAACCGAGCCCGGCGCCGCCCGGGGTCTCGCTGACCTGATCATCACCCGCCCGGAAGGCGCGCGCGAGATAGTCCTGGAGGATGCTCGGTGACAGGGACCCGAAGGGGTCGGTCGTCGACAGCCCGAAGCGTCGCCCATCGCAGCAGAAGCGGACCACGATGTGCTCGTGGGACGCGAGCGACACGGGCTCGGTGCGCGGGGTGTTGGTGTAGAGCGGCACCCCGTCGGTGCCGACCGGGGCGTTGTAGAGGGCGTTGGACAGGAACTCGTCGGCGACGGTTCGAATCAGCGCCCGCAGGCGGGATGTGACCCCGATCTTGCGGACGTACTCGCTGATCATGTCGATCGTCTGCCCCTTCTCGTTGGAGGAGGTGATCGCCAAAGTACGTGGTTCGACGCCCCACACGAAGTACTTCTCGAGACCGAAGATCTCGCCGTGGCGGATCTTCTGCACGGTCACGAGCAGATCCGACGCGTCGGGTCCGGACGCGTCGACCACGAGCATGTTGGTGAGGATTCGCGAGCCAAAGAGCAGCGCCAGGTCCTCCTGCACGTTGCGCTCGGAGAGGAGCAGCAGCGTGGGGCGATGCGAGCGCAGCGCGAAGTTCGCCACCATGTCGGCTTGCTCCTCGTTGGTCAGCGCGTCGTAGTCGACCGCGACCAGCGCGAAGCCGGAGACGTCACCGAGCTGGTCGACCGTCGCGACCTGCGCGACCTCGCCGACGGCGCGCCGTAACAAGCGCGCGATCCCTCCGCTCCCGGCTGAATCACCGGCGACGAAGGCGATGGCGTCCGGTGGCGCCCATCGACCCGAGTCCAGACTTCCCACGACGGTCATTCCGCTCCCCCTGTTCACCGCTCAGCAATGACACGGTGGTCATCGGTCGGTTTCTTCAAACCCTGAAGGGCGACCACCACCTTACCCATCATCGACGCCGCGCTTCGGCTTCGTTTGTCGCACCGCGACCGCACACGTCACGCTACGGAGAGCCCATGTTGTGCATTCTCCGATGTAACCGACCCACCGGTTATCCGCCGTCTCGTCCCACTCCGCCAGAAAACGCTCGCCTCGCTGCGGAGGGGGGGGCCACCCACGTGGTGTTGCGTCACACCGAGCGGCTTGACATCATCCCAGCGACCGGAGGCTGTCCGCCATGTGGTTCCCCGTAGCGCCCGCAGATGTCGGCTTCGCCGACGCGTCCAAACGCCACTTCACCTATGATTTCCACGTCCAGTCTTCGCCAGACGACGTCTTCACCTGGATCTCCGATCCGGACCACTTCGCCCGCTGGTTTCCGGACTACCGCGGCGCCCGGTGGCTGACCTCCGCGCCGCACGGGGCGGGGAGCGTCCGCGAGGTGCGCCTGCGAGGCCTCGGTGTGCACGAGCGTATTCTCGTCTGGGATCCCGGCAAACGCTTCGCGTTCTCGATCACCAGGATCACGCGCCCGATCCTGGCCCGAATGGTGGAGGACTACCGCCTCAGCCCGGCCCCGCGGGACGGCGGGACCCGCGTCCAGTGGACGATCGCCTACCAGCCCCGGCTCGCGCTGCGCCCCCTCGAGCCGCTGCTGAAGCCGATCTTCTCGCGCCTCTTCGCGCGCGCTTGCGACCACCTGCGGCGACACGGCGAGGAGCGCGGGGCGAAATGACACCGCGCTGCGATCGGTAGGACCTCAGCCCGCGGGCGTCTTCCGAGCTTTCGGGACCGCGCAGATGGCGGCGGATCCGCCGGCAAGACGACAAGCTATTTCGGCACGGGCCCTAATCTCTGTGCGGACCCTTACCCCTTACCCGGCGGTCGAGTGCCACCGCGGCGGTGTGGCGCGCTCGCGGACCATTTTGATGTGCCGCAATATCATTCGCCGCCGGTGAGCCTGACGAGCCACGGCTGAACCTCTTGCTGCTGCAGCACCATCGCCGGGAGATCGATCCACGGGACGTCGCGGTCCAGGATCCAGCTGTCCGATGAGGCCACGACGTCCGGCGCCGCCGCGACGACGCGGTCCGTCCCGTCGGTGAGCGCGACCGTCCAGGGCCAACCGGCGGCACCGGCGGCCGTCAGGAGCAGCAGCTTGAGCCGACCGCTGTTCGACACCGGCCGATCCAGACACCACTCGACCGGCCCTGCGCCGGCCGCAGCCAGCGTGCTCCCGACGAGCGCGGCGACGCGCTCGGTCACCGCGACAGGGTGATAGCTCCCCCGCACCCGCGACAGGTCACGCCACACGCCGTCGCGGCCGACCAGGAGCGCCGCCCCCGAGAGCGCCGCCTCGAGGGTGATGACGCAGTTGAAGCCATCGACCCGCACGGCGCGCCCGACCAGCTCGTCGAGGCCGAGCTGGCGCGCGCGGCGGGCCGCGAGGCGGTCGTCGGCGCAGGCGCACTGCCCGACGGCGAGCCGCTGGCGCTGGGTGAGCTGGTGGCGATCGCCCACGATCTTCCGCGCCGATGGCTCCGCGTAGCCCCGCGACAACAGCCACGACAGCTCGCTGATCGCGTCCCGGAGGCGGGCGTGCTGCGACGCGGCAAACGCGACCGCATCTTCAGGATCCGGTCCTCGTGAACGCTCACCGCGCGGCGACATCGCAACCGCTCAATGGATGCGACTGCCGAGGTTCGCCAGGCGACGCCGGGCCTTCTCGTAGTCGGGCTTGAGCTCGAGCGCGCGGAGGTAGCCGCGGCGGGCGTCATCGAAGCGCCCGTCGTGCTCGTAGAGGGTGGCGAGGTTGGTGAGCGTCACCCAGTGTTCGTCGCGCTGCAGCGAGCGCTCGTACCAGGCGATGGCCTCGCTGAAGTCGTCGTCGAGGCAGAAGGCGCGCCCGAGGACGAACTCGAAGTCGTGGTCCTCGCCGTCATCGAGGGCCATGCCGACCCCCGCGGCGGCGACCGCGAGCTTGTAGTGACCGCCGTCGATGGCCGCCTCCGCGAGCCGGAAGCGGTACTCGGCGCTGTGCGGGTCGAGCTCGACGCAGCGCCGGAAGTTGCGCACGGCGCGCTCGTGGTCGCCGTCCGTGGCCGAGCGGCAGCCAGCCTCGTAGAAGTCGATGAGGTCGTCGCCGAGGTGGGTCGCGACGTGGTGGCGTTCGAACCCCTCGCGCAGCCGCTCGACGACCCCGCCACCGGGGGCGAGGACGGCGGTCTGCACCGAGCGCAGCCGGTCGTGGGTCCGCAGGACGCCCCAGCCGGCCACGTCTCCGAAGGCGTCGAAGGCGCAGAACGGGGTCTCGTGGGCGATCGAGTTGCCGTAGATCTCGGGCCTGCGATCCACCAGCCCGGCGAGCTCCGCCTTCTCGACCTTGCCGTAGTCCATCACCGAGACGATGGCGTGTGGCCGCAAGCGCTCCGCGAGCCCGAGGAGGAAGTCGACGAAGCCGAGGGGATACCCGAGGGTCGCCTCCTCGAGGTCGACGAGGAGGTGCTCGACGATGCGCTGATGGACCGCGCCGCCGACGAGCTCCGCGAGGTCGCGCTCGCGCCAGGCGAGCTGGAGTTCGAGGCTCTGGAGCAGGTGCGCGCGGGTGGGGTCGGCGAAGATGGCCGCGATGGGGTCCTCTGCGGCCGGGTGGTCCGGGGCGAGGTCGGCGACGATCTGGACGAGCTGCTCGTGCCAGGTGTCGCCGCGGCGCTGGATGCTGCGCTGCGGGATCACGCAGCAGACGTAGTTGGCGTAGACCGCGTCGAAGCGCGCCGCGATCGGCGCGCCGTCGAGCCCGCGCGGCGGCCCCCCGAGGCGCAGGTCGAGGAGCGCCGGGATCACGCGACCGGCGGCGACGTGGCCGCGCAGGGCGTTGGTCGCCGCGGCCTCCTCGACGCTCTTGCGCGCGTAGTCGCTCATCACGTAGCGGAGGCGCGCCAGGATGTCCCGCCCCGCTTCGCCGACCTCGCTGGCGAGGGCGCGCAGCAGGTTGGCGGCGAAGGCGCCGGAGCCGGAGCCGACCTCGAGGATCCACAGCTCGCCCCGCGCCGGGGCGTGGGCGACGAGGTGCTCGACGAGCAAGCGCGCGTGCTGCGTCGCCATGCCGAAGTTGGTGGTCGCGTCGTGCGGCACCTCGCCGTCGCGCCAGGCGTCGAGCCCGCGACGCGTGTAGTAGGCGTCGGCGAGCATCCAGCAGAGGCTCTCGTGGAACGGGGTCCACGGCTCGATCATGACCTTCATCGGCGCCCTCGGCGTGTCCTCGACGTCGCGCGGGAGCCTACCACAGGTGTCGCGGCGCGCGCGCAACGGGCGCGTAAGCGCGGAGCGCCGAGGCCACCCCGCCGGGGTCAGTCACTGCACGTGATGGCGCCGTGGGCGGAGACGCAGCGCCCGCTCGGGCGCGAGGCGCAGCGCACGTCGCCGTAGGCCGCGACGCAGCCGTAGCCGCACGCGGTCTTGCCGTAGGCCGACTTGCACTCCTGGCGGGGGGCGTGGCGGCCGCCGGTCCCGTCACCGCAGACGATCTTGCCGTAGCTCGCGGCGCAGCGCCCGTCGGCGTGGGTCGCGCAGCGCACGTCACCGTGGGCCGCCACGCAGCCGAAGCCGCACGCGATCTTGCCGTAGGCCGCTTTGCACTCCGGGGCGGCGCCGTCCCGGCCGACCCCGCCCTCGCTGCAGACGACGCGCCCGTAGGCGCTCGCGCAGACGCCGCCGATGGCTTGGCTGCACGCCGGGCCGTCCGGACCCGAGGTGCATCCCCAGCCGCAGGCGATGCGGCCGTTGGCGGCCAGGCAGGTCGCCTGGGGATAGCGCCGCCAGCGCCGTCCCGGCGCCTCGTCCGCCCCGTCGGGGCCGCACACGATGGTGCCGTAGGCCGCCTTGCAGGCGCCCCACGGGACGGACGCGCACTTCACGTCCCCGTACGCGGCCACGCACCCGTAGCCGCAGGCGGTCTGGCCGGCCCCGGCGAGGCACTCCTGTTGGGGCCAGGGATCGACCTCGACGCGGTCGTCATCGGGGGGTTGGGCGAGCGCGGGCGCGGCGAGCGCGACGGCGAACACGAGGAGCGCCGCTCGGAGCAGGGCGGTGAGGGGATCGCGCATGGGACTCTCCTGGGTCTTCGGCGGCGCGGTCGTCTCCGCGGACGAGGCGCCGAACCCCCAGTGACGCATCACATCGGGTTTGGATCTCGCCCGCGCTCGCCCGCCGATCACCCACCCGGCGCGCGGACGAAGGTCCCCCGCTCGTAGTCCTTGATGATCCCCGGGAAGCGGAGCGCGCTCGAGTGCATCACCACGTACACCCCCGGGTCGAGGAACTGCACGGCGAGCAGGGCCTCGGTGAGGTTCTGGACGGCGTCGGTGCGGCGCAGCTCGTAGGGGCGCATCGCGCCGGTCAGGACGATGGGGACGCGCGGATCGCCGAGCAGGGCGACCATGCGGTCGCCGGTCTGGGTCAGCGTGTCGGTGCCGTGTACGACGATGACGCCGTCGAAGCTCTCGGCCATCGTGCCGGCGGTGCGCGCGATCAGGCTGTGATCGGCGTCGCTCATGTCCCGGCTGTCCTTGTTCATCAGCGGGACGCGCGCGAGCTCGAGCCCGTCGTGCATCAGGCCGGCCAGCATGACGTCGAGGACGCTGACGCCGTTCGACAGGATCCCGTCGAGCTCGTCGTAGGTCTTCTCGATCGTGCCGCCCGTGGAGATGATGCAGATGCGCTTCGTCATGCGCGGCCGTTTAGCCAGCCGCGGCGCGCTTGGCAAGGAGAGAGCGACGCGGTACCGGAGAGCATGGCGCCAGCGGACACGACGGCGGAGGGAGCGGCCCGCGTCCGGGTGGAGGTGCTCGCGCCCGAGCGCTACGATCTCGCGGCCAGCCAGGCGACGCTGCGATGGGGAGCCGGCGACCCGACCCTGCACATCGACTCCGCGCGGCGCGAGGTGTGGCGCGCGACCCGGACCCCCGAGGGGCCGGCCACCCTCCGCATGGTGCAACGCGACACAGAGATCACGGTCGATGCGTGGGGAAAAGGCGCGTCGTGGGTTGCGACGCACCATGTGGCGCTGTTGGGGCTGCTCGATCGCCCGGACCTCTTCGTGCCCGTCGCGCCGATCGTGCGGCGGCTGGTGGCCCGCTACCCGGGGATCCACCTGCCGTCGACGCTGACGGTCTTCGAGCGCCTGGCCCCGACGATCCTGCATCAGCTCGTGACCGGGAAGGAGGCGGTGGCGGCGTGTCGGCGGTTGGCCGAGCGGTTCGGCGAGCGGGCGCCCGGGCCGGCGGGGGCCGACGCACCCGACGCGCCGGCGCTGTGGGTCTATCCGGCCCCCGAGGCGATCCGGCGCTTGGCCCCGACCGCCTTCACGGACCTCGGGATCCTGCGCAAGCAGGCGCACACCTTGCGGGGAGCCGCGGAGCGGGCGCACCGGCTCGAGGCCCTGGTCGGTCGGCCCTGCGACGAGGTGTCGACGGTGCTCGAGGCGCTGCCGGGGGTCGGCCCGTGGACGGCGGCGTGGGTGCTCGGGAGCGGGTTCGGTGACCCCGACGCGGTGCCCACCGGCGACTACTGGCTGCCGAGCATGGTCGCGTTCGCGCTGGCCGGGGAGGCCCGCGCGGACGACGCGCGGATGCTCGAGCTCCTCGAGCCCTACCGGCCCCATCGCCTGCGCGTGGTGGCGCTGCTCAAGCGCGCCGGCGTCCGGGTCCCGCGCTTGGGGCCACGGCGCGCCTTGCGCGAGCGGCGCTGAGGTCCACGCGGCCGCTCACAGCGACAGCAGGCCGGTCCGCGCGGCGCGCACGACCGCCTCGGTGCGGGTCTGGGCGTCGAGCTTGCCGAGGATCGTGTTGACGTGGAACTTGGCGGTGTGGGGCGAGATCGCGAGCTGCGCGCCGATCTCCTTGTTCGACAGGCCCTCCGCCATCAGCTCGAGGACCTCGAGCTCGCGCGCGGTGAGGGGGTCGATCCAGTCGTCGGTCACCGGATCGTCGGGCGGGGTGTCGACGAGCCCCTCGATGAAGGGCTCGTCCACCACGATCAGGCCGGCGTCGATGGCCGCCAGCGCGGCCGCCATACGGCGCCCGTCGCCGTCCCGCAGGAGCACGCCCCGAGCCCCGCTCGCCAACGCGACGCGCGCGCGCTCCTCGTCGGCGACCAACGCCAGCAGCGGCGCCCCGGGGACCCGCGGCGGGGGCTCGCCGCCGCTCGGCCCGTCGTCCCAGACGATGGCGTCGACCCGCACGTCCGGCTCGTCCTCGAGGTGAACCGACTCGCTCGCGACCTCGACGTGGTGCGAGGTCAGCGCGGCGCGCAGCCCCGCGCGGGCGAGCGAGTCGGGACCGACGAGGGCGACGCGGGGCCGATCGAGCTGAAAGTCCATGGCGCTCAGACTACGCACCCGAGGCGAGCGCGCCCAGCGCCCCTGTCCGATCGGGCAGGGGCGGCCTGGCCATCGGAGCGATGGCGCGCTGGCGGCGTGCGGGTAGACTTCCCACCATGAGCACCGACCACGACAACACACCGACCCCGACCCCCGCCCTCCCCGCGCTGCCGGCGATCGCCGACGCCATCGCCGACGCGGTCGCCCGCGTCGCGCCGGCGGTGGTCGCGGTCCAGGCGGGCCACCGCACCGCGAGCGGCCTCGTGTGGTCCGCCGACGACGGGCTGATCGTCACGACGACGCGGCTCCTGCAGCGCCACCGCGGGGGAGTGCGCGCGCTCTTCCACGACGGCGAGGTGCGCGCGGCCGAGCTCGTCGGCTACGACGACAGCACCGAGCTCGCGCTGTTGCGGGTCGAGGACTGCCCGCCGAGCGCGATCTCGCCCATCGGCGCGGCCGGCCTCAGGGTGGGCCACCTGGTGGCGCCGGTCGGCCGCAACATCTACGGCGTCCGCGCGGCCTTCGGGATGGTCGCGGGGCTCGGCGGCGCCTGGGTCACCCCGCGCGGCGGGGCCATCGACGCCTGGGTCGACGTGGACGGGCAGCTCCCCCCCGGGTTCTCCGGCGGGCCGCTGGTCGACCTGGCGGGGCGCGTCATCGGCGTGAACACGCGGGGGATCCTGCGCGAGGGCGCGGTGCTCCCGACCACGACCGTGGAGCGGGTGGCGACGCTGCTGGCGGCCGGTGGGCCGATCACCCGCGGCTTCCTCGGGGTCGGCGTGCAGTCGGTGCGCCTGCCCGCGTCGGTCGAGGCCGAGGCCGGGCAGGAGAGCGGGCTCCTCGTGACCTGGGTCGCGCCGGGCGGCGCCGCGGAGCGCGGCGGCCTGATGGCGGGCGACACGGTGATCGGCGTCGAGGATCGCCCGGTGGCGCAGCTGGCCGACCTCATGGCGGCGCTCGCGGGGCGGGCCGGCGCCGAGGTCACCGTGCGCTACGTGCGCGCGGGGGCGGTCAGCGAGGCCACGACCGTCGCGGACGCCCGGCCGCAGGCGGGCGGTAGGGGCGAGGGACGCCACCGACACCACCACGGTCCGCGCGACCATGAGGGGCACGAGGAGCGCGGCCACCACGGCCACGAGATGCACGAGGGGCACGGTCCCCACGGCCACGAGCGGCACGAGGGCCGCGGCCGCCACGAGCGCGATGGGCGCGATGGGCGCGATGGGCGCGATGGGCGCGAGGAGCACGGCCACCACGGGCACGAGGGTCACGGGCACGAGGGCCACGGGCGCGGCGACCACGGTGGCGACCGCGACCGCCACCAGCGCCACGACCACGATCCCCGCCACGATCACGGTCCCGGGCGCGGGCGTGGCTGGTGCGGCCCGGGGCGACGGGACCGGCGCGACTGACGACCATCAACCATGTTGACGTCCTGCCGGAGCCTCGGAGCGGTCGTGGATCACGCGGCGCGCCCCGAACTCCGGGCCTGCGCTGAGCCAAGCAGCGGCGGGTCGAGGACCGGCGTCCGCAGCTGGTGGGGGTCGCAGGTCCTCGACCGATGCGATGGGAGCTGGGTCCGGCCTCGGGAGAGATCACGAGATCTGAGGCCGCCACCGCGAGCTGCCGCCCCCGGGGTGCGACGCCACGCCCCGCCCGCGCGACCGACGGGATCGACTTCACCACGCTGACGGGGGATGATGTCGCGCGCGCCCTGATGATTGGGCTCGCCGCGAGCCCGGTGGGGGAGGTGCGGAGCATGGAGGACGGCGCCGATTGAAGATCGAGGACGCCATGTCGGGGCGGTGGTCGCGCGGTCTGCTCGCCTTCACCGGGCTCACCGCCGCCGGGCTGCTGCTCGTGGCCACGCTGACGAGTCACGCTGGGGTCGAGAAGGCCTCCGAGCTCGTCCTGCGCGGGCAGGTCGCCACCATCTTCGACGCCGTGCGGATCCGCATGTACGGCGCCCGCGCCCACGGCGAGGCGCCGACCGACGATGACCTGGCGACCGTCGCCCACGATTTTCGCCCGGCGGGGCTCCGCTACCTCGCGGTGCTTGGCCCCGAGGGCGAGGCGCTCGCGCACGCGGGCACCTCCGAGGGCGCCCCTGCCACCCCGCCCGTCGGTGACGTCCGCCCGTTCGGTCGCTGGACTCGCGTCGGCGGGCGCGTGCGCGTCGTGATCCCGTTCGGCGACCCGCCGAAGGGGCCGCCGGGCCGCCCCCGCGTCCCACGACCGCTCGGCCCCCCTGAGGAGCTGCCCATGCCTCCGGGGGACCTGGCGGGCGGGGGACGTCCCCCCGGGGCGGGGCCCGGACCGCCGGCGGACGACGGGAGCCCCGGCGGGTTCGTGGTGCTCGAGCTGCAGCCGACGGTCACGGCGGTGCTGGCGGCCGAGGCGGACCGCACGCTGTGGGCCGGGGTGGCGGGGGCGGCGCTGCTGGTCATCGCGGTGCTCGTCCTGACTCGGCTGGCGCGGCGGGCGCGGATCGCCGAGCGGCGCCTCGCCGAGAAGCGCGAGCTCGAGCGCCTCGGGCAGATGTCGGCGGTGCTCGCCCACGAGATGCGCAACCCGCTCGCCGCCATCAAGGGCAACCTGCAGCTGCTCGTCGAGCGCTTCGCCGAGCGCCCCAAGGACCGGGACAAGGCGAGCCGCGTGCTCGAGGAGGCGGTGCGCCTCGAGGGGCTCACCGAGAGCCTCCTGACCTTCGTGCGCTCCGGCGTGGTCGAGCGGAGCCCGGTCGCGCCGGCGGTGGTCATGGGGCAGGCGGCCGAGGCGCTTTTGTCAACTGGATTGACAATCGACACGAGCGAGGCCCCGGCGAGCTGGTCGCTCGACGCGGCGCGGATGGAGCGAGCGCTGGCGAACGTGCTGCAGAACGCGGTGCAGGCCTCCCCCGAGCGCGGCTCGGTGGCCGCGCGCATCGCCACCGAGGACGGGTCGCTCCTCATCGAGGTCCGCGATCGCGGCCCCGGCGTCCCGACGGAGGCGTTGCCCAACCTGTTCGAGCCGTTCGTGACGACGCGCCTGCGCGGCACGGGGCTCGGCCTGGCGGTGGCGCGGCAGGTGGTCGAGGCCCACGGGGGCCAGATCAGCGCGACCAACGCCGACGGGGGCGGAGCGGTCCTGCGCATCCTGGTGCCGCCCCCGCGGGAGGCCTAGGTATGGCGCGGATCCTCATCGCCGAGGACGAGCCCAACGTGCTCGAGTTCCTCACCGAGGCGCTCGAGCTGGCGGGGCACGACGTCGTCGGCGTGGCGCGCGGGGACCTGGCGGCGGCGCGGCTGCGGGACGAGGCGTGGGACGTGCTGCTGACGGACCTCAAGATGCCGGGGCTCGACGGGATGCAGGTGCTGGAGCTCGCGCGCGAGCTCCAGGCGGACCTGCAGGTCGTGATCCTGACCGCCCACGGCACGGTGGACACCGCGGTGCGGGCGCTGAAGCTCGGCGCCTTCGACTACATCCAGAAGCCCATCCGGGGGCTCGACGAGCTGCGGGTGATGGTGGCCCGAGCGGTCGAGCGCAAGCGCCTGCTGGCGGCGGAGGAGCGGGCGAACCGCGCCGGGGGCACGTTGCGCAGCGGCGGGGCCGGCGCGAGCGGCGGCAGCGCGCCGGAGCTGACCTGGGGCGACCCGACGATGCGCGCCGTGGTGGAGGCGCTCCGCAAGGTGGCCCCGACCCACGCGACGGTGCTGCTCCTCGGGGAGAGCGGGACCGGCAAGGAGGTCGCGGCCCAGGCGCTGCACGTGTGGAGCCGGCGCGCGGCCGGGCCGTTCGTGGCGATCAACTGCGCGGCGCTGTCGGAGTCGCTGCTCGAGAGCGAGCTCTTCGGGCACGAGAAGGGGGCGTTCACCGGGGCGGTGGCGCGGCGGCGCGGGCGCATCGAGCTGGCCGACGGCGGGACCTTCTTCCTCGACGAGGTCGGCGAGCTGAAGCCGGACCTGCAGGCGAAGCTGCTGCGGGTGATCGAGGAGCGGCGCTTCGAGCGGCTGGGCGGCTCACAGACCATCTCCTGCGACGTCCGCTGGGTCGCTGCGACCAACCGCGACCTCGCCGAGATGGTGGCAGACGGGCGCTTCCGGGAGGACCTCTTTCACCGGCTCGCGGTCTTCCCGGTCCGCCTGCCGCCGCTGCGCGAGCGGCGCGAGGATCTGCTGCCGCTCGCCGGGGCGTTGCTGGCGCGGGTGGCCGCCGATCTGGGTCGGCGCGAGCTGAGCCTGGCGGAGGACGCCAAGGCGGCGATCATGAACGGGGCCTGGCCGGGCAACGCCCGAGAGCTCCGCAACGCCCTCGAGCGGGCGGCGATCCTCGCCGGCAGCGACGGGATCATCCGAGCCTCGGAGATGACGCTGTTCGAGACGGTCGCGCGCTCGGACGCGGACGCGGTCGTCGGCGGCGACACCGGCACCCTCGAGGACATGGAGCGAGACGCGATCGCGCGCGCCCTCGACGAGGTCGGCGGGAACCGACGGCTGGCGGCGGAGAAGCTGGGGATCGCCCTGCGGACCCTCTACAACAAGCTCAAGCGCTACGGCCTGGACTGATTGAGCTCCCGGTTCGCGGACCCGCGCCGCACGCGCTACGCTGGGTGGCGATGAACGCGACCCCGGCCACCGCCGTCGCCTGCTTCCCGCTGCTCGATGAGGCGACCTGCGCCGCCGCGATCGCGGCGGTGCAGGGTGCGCGCTGGGAGCCCGGGAGGACCGCGACGCCCGCGGGGCGACCCGCGGAGCGCGGCCCGCGGCGGAGCTGCGAGCTGACCCGGGACGTCCCGTCGGAGCTGCTCGCCGGGGTGGTCGACGCGGTGATGCGGGTCGGGACGGGCTCCTTCGGCTACGCCCTGACCGGCCTCGGCGCCGAGGATCCGCCGCAGATCATGCGCTACGCCCCCGGGGACGGGTTCGAGTGGCACTTCGACTGCGGCGTCGACGCGCCGCCGTACGGGACCCGCAAGCTCAGCTTCAGCGTGCAGCTCAGCGACCCGAGCGCCTACGACGGCGGCGATCTCGAGCTCGCGGCCTACCAGCTCGGCTACGACCCGGCCGTCCTCACGGCGCAGCGGGCGGCGGCGCGAGGGCGCGGGGCGCTGATCGCGTTCGGCGCGTTCCACGTCCACCGCGTGTGCCCCGTGACGCGCGGCGTGCGCTACGCGCTGGTGGGCTGGATCCACGGGCCGGCCTTCCGCTGAGAGCGGCGGGCAGCGTTCACCCCTGCCAGGTGGGGGTCGCGCGCAGGAGGCGCCGCAGGCGACTGCGCCAGGCGTAGACCGCGTCGGGAGACATCACCTCGCTCTCGCAGACCTCGTCCACCTCGGCCTCGTCCACCAGGAGCCGGCGGTAGAGGCGCTGCCCACGGGGGCTGAGGCGCGCCGCGGCCTTGCGGTCGACCCGCGCCAGGGCCTCGCGCGCGACCGCCTGCCGCTCCGGGTCCTCCTCGCCGGGCGCCGCGAGCGCCTCGAGGGTGCGGTCGGACGCCGGCCGCTCGGCCCAGGGGTGATGGCGCAAGGTCCGCAGCCGCGAGAGCACGAAGCGTCGCGCGGCGAGCCCCACGAAGCTCGCGATGGTGCGGCCGCGCCCCGGATCCCACTGGCGCAGGACCCGGCCGTCGCGCTCGAGGAGGTAGAGGAACGCCTCCTGGGTGAGGTCGTCGACGACGTCGTCGATCGGGCGGCCGGCGCGCCCCGGCTGGCGCGCGACGACGCTGGCGACGTGGCCGCGCACGACGGGCTCGAGGGATCGCACGAGGCGGTCGAGGGCGCCGGGCTCGCCGGTGAGCGCGCGCACGAGGTCCGCCGGGGTGACGGCGTCGCGGGCGTCGGGGAGCGGCGGGCGGGTCGGGCTCATCCCCCCTAAGATACCAGAGGAGCCAGGTTGTTTCTCGCTCCGGGCGTCCGGAGAGCGCGCCCCTCGATGTCAGGATCGCGCTCGCCACCGCGAATGATCGGGTGAAGGAGACGCGATGGACACCGCACCCGACCTCTTGGAGACCCGCAGCGCGCTCGGCTGGCGCCCGTTCGGTGACGCGATCCCGCTGCCCGCGCGCCGCCGGACGCCCGCGCCGACGGCGCCCCCGCCGCGGGCCGCCGTCAGCCCGGCGGCGGCCCCCCGCGGGCTCCCTCTGTGGCTCCCGTTCGCGGTCGCGCTGGTGATCGGCGCGCTGGTGGCGTTGATCGCCCTCGTGACCGCACCGGACGCCGCGCCCGACGCGGTAGGCGCGACGCCGGTTCGCGTGCTGGACGAGGGGACGTTGGCGCGGCCGGGCGCCGCGACGGTGGTCCCCCTGGGGTCTTCGCCGCTCCTGGGCGACTGGGCGGGGTACGCCTGGAGCGATCGCCCCGGGGCGACACCGCGCCGGCCGGGCCGACGCGCCCGGGCGGTCGAGGGGCGCCCGTTCGCGCCCGAGCGCGTGAGCGATCTGAAGGCGAACCCCTTCACCCTCGCGCAGCGGGTGCCCCGCAGCGCCGCGCGGCCGTGGCACCCCCGCAAGGTGGGCGACCTCAAGGTCAACCCGTTCACGAACTGAACCACCGTCACCGGGGCGCGGCGGGCGGCGAGGTCACGCGGGGCCGGCCGCCGCCAGCGCGCCGAGGACGGCGTCGAGGACGTGGGGCGGGAAGACGCCGCCGGCCTCGAGGGCGCCGCGGTGGCGCCGCAGCTCGTCGGCGATGGCGGCGAAGCTCCGCGGGACCTGGGCGGCGCCGGCCGCGGCGCCGCGGCCCGAGCGGGTGAGCTCGAACAGCGCGTGGCGATCGGCGCAGGCGCGCCCGTGCAGCATGGCCTGGGCCAGGCCCGCGAGCAGCAGGTGGGGGTGGGCCGAGCCGTCGGCGAGGCGGAACTCGACCGTCGGCGCCGCGGCGACCTCCCCGCCGGCCGTCGTCACGGTGATGGGCAGGCGCACGAGGGCCTTGCGATCGAACTCGCCCCAGCAGATGGCGTTGGGGGCCTCCTTCCCCTGGGTGAGGCGGACAAACGAGCCCTCGCTGCGGTTTCCGAAGGCCATCAGCGCGCCGCCGAGCTGCACCAGGCCGGCGATGAGCCACTCGGCCTCGTCGTGCAGGCGCCCAGAGGCCCCGCGGCCCCCGCGCTGCTCGCCGTCGCGGACCGGGGCGAGGTGGACGTGCAGGCCGCTGCCGGCGTGGCCGGCCATCAGGATGGGGGCGAAGCTGCACAGGAGGTCGCCGGCGTGGGCGAGGTTGCGGAGCACCCACTGGGTCAGCAGCACCGCGTCGGCGGCGGCGGGGAGCGGGCTGAGGGCGAGCTCGATCTCGTGCTGCTCCCAGATCATCCCGGGCGCGCCGTCCTGCGGGACGGCCTCCACGTAGCCCACCTCGCTGTGGCCGTACTTCACCGGCACGCCGATCTCGGCCAAGATCAGCAGCGCCTCGCGACGCAGCGCCTCCCCGAAGACGAACGGCGAGGCGGCGTGGTAGCCGCGGTCGTCGGCGCCGTAGATGTCGGCCTCGTGCGAGCGGCGGCCGAGGAAGTACTCGACCTCGCCGAGGGCGTGCAGGTCTACGCCGGTCTCGGCGCGGACGCGCTCGTAGGCCGCGCGCACCAGCGTCGTGGGCGACTCGGGCAGCGGGCGCCCGTCGCGGCCGGCGTGATCGCACAGCAGCACCAGGGTCGGGACCCGGGCGAAGGGGTCGAGGAAGGCGGTGTCGACGCGCGGGCGCAGCAGGATGTCGCTCGCCTCGCTGCGGATGCCCATGGCGCGAAACAGCGAGGAGCCGTCGGCGCGCTCGCCGGCGGCGAGGACGGCCCGCAGGTGGTCGAGGTCGCGCGGCACGAAGTCGAGGGTCTTGAGCCAGCCGTCGTCGCCGACGTGCATCAGGCTCACGAGCCGCGCCTCGGTGCTCAGGAAGACGGCGACCAGGTCTTCGATGTCCCAAGCCCCGGGCGGCTTGCCGGTGAGGCGCTCGAGGCGACCGGCCGGCAGGGCCCCGAGTCCGTCGGGGGCGACGAGGTCCGAGAGGGGGGGACGAGCTGACATCATGGCGACTCCTGCCCAGGAGCGGGGGGAGTCCATGCGTAGCGCCGGACGCGGTGGCGGTCCAGCGCGATGATGCCGTCAGGCGTCGCTACCTCGGGCGTCCCCGGCCGGCGCGCGAGCGTCTCGCGCGCCGGCCGGGAGGCCGCGCCATCGTCAGCCGCACTCGCCGCCGAGCAGGCCGCGCTTGAGACCCTTGTTCGGGGGCTTGGAGCCGAGCCAGATGTTGAGGAACGCCTTGAAGAAGTCGGCGCCTTCGACCGCGCCCTTGACGGACGAGCCGATCTTCACCTCGACGCCCTTGTCCTTGGTGTAGGTGAAGGTCCAGGTGGCGCCGTCCTTGGCGTCGGGGACCATCGCGACGAGCTGCTTGATGCGCGGCCCGAGGCCGGCGACGCCGCTGTGGCCGAAGCCCTCGGTGAAGGCCTCGACGATGTCGGCCTTGTCGACGTCGCGGACGAAGCGCAGGACCAGCTGGCGCGGGCCCTCGGCGTCGAGGATCGGCCCGGCGCTCGAGGACTTCGCCTCGACGTAGAGGCCGGCGACGTAGACGTTGACATTGAAGACCGTCGCCTCGCGCACGCCCATGCCGTTGAGCACGAGCTTGACGCCGTCCACCGTGACGGAGTTCGGCATGGTGATGTCTTCGCAGGTCTTCGCGCTCGCGGAACCCGCGAGCAGCACCAAAAGGGCGGCCGTCGACACGGCGGTGAGCACGGACATGGCACGCTTCATCGTATTCTCCTCACTCGATGGCGGTTCGCCGCGGCCCGTGGCGATTGCCCCGGGTACGGGCGCGGGCGTCGCCGGCTCGAGGTGACGGGGCGAGCGGCGAAGCCGGCGCGAGTTTAGCAGACGCCCACCGTCCACGTCCTATCCACGCTCATCTGGCCGCAGATCTTTTTTCTGTCCGCGCAGGCCCGCTCGGGGGTCTTCTCCATGAAAGCACGACCGACGGACGCCCCCGCTGCGATGAACCAAGCCGCCGAACACGACCACGACGTCAGCGCCCTCTACCGGCGCTACGTGACCCTCGTGCGCCGCCGCTGCGCGCGCCTCGTCGGCGACGGCGCGCACGCCGAGGACCTCGCCCAGGAGGTATTCGTCAGCTACTTCGAGCGCCGGCGCCGCGGGGAGCTTCCCGATGACCCCGCGGCGTGGCTCTATCGCATTGCAACCAACCGCTCCCTGAACGCACTACGTGATTCCAAAAGACGAATAGCAATCCTCGCGGCTGAGCCTCATTGCGACGCAACGAGCCCGACCCACGACGCGCGCCTCGACGTCCGCCGGGTGCTCGCCGAGGTCGACCCGCAGCTCGCGACGATCGCCGTCTACTACTACGTCGACGGGATGGATCAGCAGGAGATCTCGGAGCTCCTCGACGTCCACCGGCGGACCGTGAGCCGCCGCCTCGAGGAGTTCCGCGCCGCCGCCCACAAGCGCCTCGCCCGGAGGACCCCATGAACGATCCCTTCGCCCGTGAACGCCGCGACGGCTGCCTCTCGGCCTGGCACGTGAGCCTCGCGGCCCTCGACGAGGTGCCGCCCCACGAGGTCGCCCGGGTCGAGGCCCACCTCGTGGGCTGCCCGAGCTGCGCCGCCCGCGTCGCCGACGAGCGCGCCAGCGTCGCCGCCGCCGCCCTCGAGCCGCTCCCCGATGCGCTGCGCGCCCCCGCGACCCGCCGCCCCGCCCTCCCCTGGCGGCGCTGGCTCGCCCCCCTCGCGGGCGCGGTCGCCGTCGCCGCGCTGGCCCTGATGGTCGCCCTCCCGGGCGGCGAGACGACGCGGACCAAGGGCGCGGTCGCCGTCGAGGCCACGGTCGTCCGCGATGACCGCACGGTGGCGGCGGACACGACCCTCGACGCCCTCGGCACGCTCCACGACGGCGACCGCATTCGGCTGCGCGTCCGCGGGGCCACCGACCGCCGGGCGCGCGTCGAGGGGCTCGACGGCGGCGCCTGGGTCGCGGTCTGGGAGGGGGCGATCCCCGCCGACGGCTGGCTCCCGTTCGGGCTCACCGCGAACACCGGCAGCGAGACCGCGCTGCGCGTCGCCGTCTGCGATCTCGCCGAGCCCATCTCGGTCGCGGTCTTCGGCGGCGCCGAGGACGCCGCGGGGTGCGTCGTCCGCACCTGGATTCTCGACGTGCGATGAATCACAATCCTCGCGCCCCACACCCCGGGGAGCTGTCATGACCCGCCTCGGCGCCCTCGTCGCCCTCGTCGCCCTCGCCGCGCCCGCCGTGACCGCCCGCCCTGCGGCCGCGGACGAGGTGCGCTACGCCCTGGTCGTGGCGGCGCACGAGGGGGGCCCCGACGAGGCGCCCCTGGCCCACGCCGGGCGCGACGCCCGCCGGATCAGCGACACCCTCGTCGCCCTCGGCGGGTTCCTGCCCGACAACGTCGTGACCCTGGTCGACGTCGACGCCACCCGCATGCGCGACGCCCTCGCGCGCCTCAACGCCCGCCTCCGAGCCGAGCGCGAGCCGGGCCGCACGAGCCTGCTGGTCGTCTACTACTCGGGGCACGCCGACGCGCGCTCGCTGCACCTCAGCGGCACGAGCCTCCCCTGGGACGAGCTCCGCAACGCGGTCTCCGGCTCCTCCGCCGAGCTGCGGCTGCTGGTGGTCGACGCCTGCCGCTCCGGCGCCGCGACCCGCGTCAAGGGGCTCACCGCCACCGGGGCCTTCGCCCTGCCCACGCCGACCGAGCCGGTCGCCGAGGGGTTCGCCATCCTGTCGGCCTCGACCCTCGGCGAGGACGCCCAGGAGTCCGATGCCATCGGCGGCTCCTTCTTCACCCACCACCTCGTCGGCGGCCTGCTCGGCGGCGCGGACGCCAACGGCGACGCCCGCGTCACCCTCGACGAGGCCTACGGCTACGCCCGCGATCGCACCGTCTCGAGCACCGCGACCACCGCCGCCGGCGCGCAGCACCCGACCTTCCGCTACGATCTCAAGGGGCGCGCCGACGTCGTGCTGACCTCGCTCTCCCCCTCCCGCGTCGCCGGGCGCGTGCGCCTGCCCGGCGAGGGCCGCTTCTTCTTCCACCGCGGCGCCGACGCCGACGCGCCGCTGACCGCCGAGGTCGCCAACGCGGCGGCGGGCGCCCGGGTCAGCCTCCCGCCGGCGCGCTACTTCGTCCGCTGGCGCCGCCCGGAGCGGTTCCTCGAGGGCTACGTCGACGTCCCCGCCGGGCGCGACGTGAGCCTCGACGCCAAGACCCTGACCTCCTTCGAGTACGCGCGGCTGGTCCGCAAGGGCGGCTCCGGCGGTCTCGCCGGCAGCGTCACCCTGCTCGGGGGCGCCGCCGCGGCTCCGCTCGCGGGCTTCGACCCCGAGGCGCACGTCGCGCTCGTGGGCGCGCTCGAGCTCGAGCCCATCACCGTCGACCTCGTCCTCGCCTACGCGCGCGCCGCCAGCAGCGACGGGGCCGCGGCCGCCACCCTGCACGAGATCACCGCGCTCGGCGGCGCCCGCAAGGTCTTCGACCTCGGCCCGGTCTCGCTCTCGCTCGGCGTCCGCGCCGGGGTCGTCACCCTCGTCGAAGACTACGCGCTCGCGACCGGCGAGGGGCCGCGCACTCGGGTCGCGCCGGCCTTCGAGGCCCTCGGCCGCGCCGAGCTCGGCGTCGGCGGGCCCTGGCTCCTCGCGCTCGAGGGCGGCGCCCGCGTCCTCGCCCTCGAGGTCAGGACGGATCTGGACCACAGCGAGGCCCGAACGCCGCTCGTCGGCTGGGCCCGCCTCGGGCTGGGGGTGAGCTTCCGATGAACCGCTCCGGCGTCGCCGCGGCCCTGGCCCTCATCCTCCTCCCCTTCGCCACCGGCTGCGGTGACGCCCTCACCGACGGTGACTGGCGCGGCCTGCCCACCTTCGTGCTGCGCGGCGCCATCCACGCCGTCGACGGCCCCGAGTGGGGCGGCGAGCTCGCTCCGGCCCTCGTCTGGGCCCCGCTCTCGGGCGCGCCCGACGCCTTCGCGGTGCAGCCGATCAGCTTCGCGAGCGCCGACTTCGCGGCCTTCGAGGCGCAGGTGCACGGCGCCCCGCCCGCGGCCTCGCTGGAGGCCTTCCCGGCGGCCGGTGACGGCGCCTCCGCGAGCGCGCGCGTCGCCGTCGCGCTGCTGGTCGTCCTCGAGGACGACGGGCAGGCGGGTCCCCTCACCGGCGACGACCTCTACGGCGCGGCGCGCGGTGTCGCCGCGGATCACTACGTCTTGTGGGTGGACGGCGCGGACCGCCTCCGCGATCGGGTCGGCGCCCACGTCCTCAACCCCATCGCGCTGCGCGACGGCTACAACCTCGCGGTCGGGCTGTGCCGCCCGGGCCGCCCGAGCCAGCTGATGGTGGTCCCGTCGGAGCGGATCGGCGTCGTGGCCCGCAGCGAGGCCCCGGCCGGCGCGTGCCTCGACGTGTACTGGGGCGCCTGGCGGGCGCAATGATCAGCCTCGGGTACGATTTCGTGTCCACGGGGTCCGCCCCGCGGGTCATCTCGGTGAACGCGCCCGACGCGCGCCCCTCGGTAGGGGCGAGCCCGCACCGGACGCCCCCCTCCCCGGCGCACGCAGCGCGCGCGCCGCTCCCACCTCGGAGCACCTCCATGAAGCTTCACCTCCTCACCCTCGCCGGGCTGACCTGCGCGGCGCTCCTCGGCGCCTGCGGCGACGACGACCCCAGCGTCACCGGGCGGCCGCTGGCCATCACCCCCGCCGCCATCAACAGCGCCGCCAAGGTCAACACCCGCCTCATCGCCGAGGCGCTGTGGGACGCCCAGCGGTGGCTCGACCAGTCCGCGACCCTCACCGACATCGAGGGCATCCTGCTCCCCGCGGACGCCGCGGCCGAGCCCAGCCCGGACGCCGGGGCCGGCGGGCCGAACTTCATCTTCTTCCCGCAGGACGCCGACGCCGACTTCGAGGCCGCCCTCGACGACGCCGTCGTCTTCCTCGACGAGCGCGTCTTCGCCGACGCGGCGATCGAGTCCCAGAGCGGCACCCAGGTCGTCTACCGGCTGACCTCGGGCCGCTTCTGCGACGCCGGCTGGGAGGACGAGGACCTCTATCAGACCTGCGTCGAGGTGCTCGACGCGGTCCAGATCCGGCTCGCGGTCACCAGCTACGCCGAGGGGGACCTCGACGTCGCGGTCCTGGTCGGCGCCGCCAAGCGCGAGACCCTGGTCGCGGAGCTCCACCACACGATGGCCGCCCTGACCGTCCGGGTCGGCCCGGCCCTCGACGCGCTGGTCGAGATCGACGACGCGACCAACGACGGCGAGGACGGCTACGTCCCGCCCACCCTGAGCGGCTCCGGGAGCGTCCGGATCGCCGCCCGCCGGCTCACGGAGACGCGCCTGCGCTTCGCGGTCGAGGTCCCCGGGGCGGTGGAGATCCACGGCCAGGCGAGCGATGACGAGGTCCCGTTCGCGCTCTCCGCGGGGGCCGGCTCGGTCAGCCTCGACGTCGACCGGGCGGCCACGACCGGGCAGCTCGACGTCGACCTGCGCGACCTCGTCATCGCCGGCCCCAAGCACCTGCTCGCGGGCGTGGGCGCGTCCGAATCGACCGTGTGCGTGATCGTCGATGGGGGCGAGGAGGAGTGCTACGTGGAGCCGAGCGAGGAGGAGGCGCCGCCGGTCACCGGGGCCTTCGAGGTGTCGGTCACCCGCCTCGCGGGCCTCGTCGACCTGGCCGACGACCAGCAGGAGCTCGCGATCCAGGGGCTCATCGCCGGGCCGCTGGCGCTCCGCCTCGACGGCACGCGTGTCGTCGGGGTCGAGCTCGACGACGGGCAGCGCCCCCTCGACATCCTGCTCACGCCGAGCGACGACCGCGTCGACATCGCGCTCTCCCACGCCACCACCCTGGCGACCGTGTGGCGCATGGCGGCAGCCGCCGACCTGTGGCCCGACATGGCCGAGAGCTTCCTCGCCCACGACGACATGAGCGCCGCCTTCACCGGCGACGCGCCGTGGGTCTCGGTCCGGGAGGCCGGCTTGGTGGTCGAGTCCGGCGCGCTCACGCTGACCAGCGGCGCGCGGCCCGACCTCGACCGCACCCTCGAGGCCGGCCTGTGCGCCTGGTACGGCGACGACAGCAGCTGGGAAGAGTCGGGCGGCTCCAGCGGCGAGAGCTCCAACCCGCTGCCCGCCGACGACGGGACGGGCGACACCAGCGACCAGCCCCACCCGTTCGACATCGAGACCGGCGCGACCTGCCCGGCGCCCGACAGCGAGCTGCCGATCTCAGCCTCGAACTGAGGAGGGCTCCGTCTTGAACTCCGGCGGCGCCCGCCCGAGCCCTCGTGGCTTCGGCGGGCGTTCACCGTATGTCAACATGGTTGACACGACCGGCGGCGGCCGAGGTGGGCTGGCGCAGCGCTGTGACGACGACTAGACTGGCGCCATGTCCCAGCCACTCTCTCCCGCCTCCGGCGGCGGGCCGTTCGTCGACGTGCCCCTCCGCGAGCGCTTCTTCCAGTCCTCGGCCTTCTTCCCGATGCCGATCGTGCTCGCCAGCACGCGCGGGCCGGACGGCGCCACCAACCTGGCGCCCTACAGCCTCTGCTTCCCCCACGTCAGCGGCGACGGTCACGCCATGGTGCTGGTCACCAAGCGCGCCTCGAAGACCGCCGCGAACCTGATCCGGAGCGGGACCATCGCGATCAACTTCATCCCGGACGAGGCCGCCTACCTCGCCAACTGCAAGGTCCTGTCGCGGGTCGTCCCGACCGCCGAGAAGATGGCGCAGAGCGTCTTCACGCTGGCGCCGTCGGCGCGCGCGGCGGTCGGCGGCGAGGCGCCGCCGGACGTCGTCGCCGAGGCCGTGCAGGTCTTCGAGTGCGCGCTCGATCGCGTCGAGCCCAGCGAGGTCGGGGAGGCGGAGCACCGCTTCATCCTGCGGGTCGAGCGGATCCTGATGCAGCCGCGCTGGCACGCCGCGCTCGAGGCCGGCCGCGGGTGCCCGCGCCTCCCGGTGGACTACGGGTTCCGCCAGGCGACCGACAGCTGGCTGTCGCGTCCGCGGGTCGACGTCTCCGGCCCGCGGCTGCGGCCGCGCTTCGAGATCAGCGTCCCGCGCCCCCCCGAGGACGTCGGCGCCGCCTTCGGCGAGGCCCTCTCCCGCCCCGACGCGACGGTCGTCGGCGCGCGGGTCGGCGAGCACATCCAGCTCAGCCTCCCCGAGGACCGCCGCACCACCTGGTCGCCCCACCTCGACCTGCGCCTCGAGGCCGACGACGCGGGTGGAACCAAGGTCCGCGGCCGCATCGGCCCACACCCCCACGTCTGGACGCTCTTCACCGCGCTCCACCTCGCGGTCGCTTTCAGCGCCATCGGCGGGCTCATGTGGGGCCTGTCCCAGCTCATGGCCAACGAGAGCGCCTTCGCGCTGTGGGCGGTCCCCATCGCGCTGTTCCTGCACGCCTTCATCGCCGGCGCGGCGTTCATCGGCCAGGGGCTCGGGGCCGACCAGACCTATCAGCTGCGGACCTTCCTCGACGACGTGCTCGGCGTCTGACGCCAGCGTCAATGAGGTTGACACTCGCCCGCGCGGCCGCCGGGCCGCGGCGTTCGGCCTCGGCGACTTCGACGGCGGGTCGAGCGGCGAGATCGCGGCCCACCTCGAGGTCCCGGCGGGCGCGTGGAGCCTCGGCGGCGGGTCGCCCTCGGCCGCCTGCGCGACGCGTAGGGTGACGCCGTGGCGGCGTCCCCGGCTGACTTCGCGACGCCTTCCCTCGCCGACGCGCGCGACGCGGAGTCCGGCGCCGTCCGCGCGCCTCGGCCGTTCGGTCCCGGCGGACGGCCAGGATCCGCTTTGAATCTCGGCATTTCGCGTCGCCTCGGAGCGTGGCGAGCGGCTCATCGGGCCGCGCGATGACACGAGCCTTTGACCCGACGCGTCCGCGCGACGAGAATCGCGCCGGAAGAGAACGCGCGCGCCCCGGCCCCCCTGCGGCCGACGGCGCGACGCCACACCGGAGGCTACCATGCCCTTGCCCCGCACACCTTTCCTGTTGGCCGCGAGCGCGCTGTTGCTGCTCGCCGCCTGCCCCGATGACGCGAAGCTCCCCATCGGCTCCTCGTGCTCGAGCGACGGCTCCTGCGCGAGCGGCTACTGCATCGCCGGTCTGTGCCTCGACCCCAACGGCGACGAGGACGGCGACGGGCTCACCAACGCCATCGAGGGGGCCCTCGGGACCGATCCGATGAACGCGGACACCGACGGCGACGGCATCAGCGACTACGACGAGGTCGTCAACGCCAACAGCCCCCGGGACACCGACGGCGACGGCAAGAGCGACGCGATCGAGAGCGTGCTCAACGACGCCGATCAGGACTGCATCGTCGACCAGCTCGACGCCAAGGACGACGAGCCGGAGACGGACCCGGTCGTCCTCGCCGGCTTCGTCTGCCTGCGCGACGGCGCCTGCGGCGCGGTTGGCGCGGTCGTCAGCGCGACCTGCACCCTCGAGGGGGACAAGCGCGTCCACCACTGCGACTACAGCCTGGTCCCGGGCTACGAGGCGACCGAGGTCGGCTGCGACGAGCTCGACAACGACTGCAACGGGCTGACCGACGAGCCGTTCACCGCCGGCGGGACGGTGACCTACACCGGCGACGACGGCACGACCGGCAAGGTCAAGGGCGCTCCGTGCGGTGTCGGCGCCTGCTCCGGTGGCGTCGTGGTGTGCAAGGACGCCAGCACGCTGACCTGCAGCACCAAGGGCAGCGCCACCGCGGAGGTCTGCGACAGCGTCGACAACGACTGCGACGGCGCGACCGACGAGACGTTCGCGGCGGGGGGGACCGTCACCTTCGGCGGCGGCGGCTACGCACCGGACGCGGGCAAGGTGCTCGGCAACGGCTGCGGGACCGGCGCCTGCGCTGGTGGCAGCGTGGTGTGCGCGGCGAACAAGACCTCCCTCGCCTGCAGCACCGCGGGCAACGCCAGCGCCGAGGCCTGCGGCGACGGCGTCGACAACGACTGCGAGGGCACCACCGACGAGGGCTTCGACCTGGTCTCGTGCACGCCGTTCTTCTACGACGGGGACCTCGACGACTACGGGGTGACCGAGGACAGCCAGTGCACCTGCGTCGGCTCGGGCTTCTACACGGCTCTCGCCGGCGGGGACTGCGACGACCTCGACGACAACCGCAGCCCCGGGGCGGCCCCGATCTGCGGCGTGGACGCCGACTGTGACGACCTCCTCCTCGACGCCGGCGAGCCCTGCGACGACGGCGACGACGAGCTCTTCGGCGACGGCTGCGTGGCCTGCGAGATCACCGAGACCCAGGTGACGCCGCCCGGGCAGTACCGGTACGGCGCGGCCGCTACGGCGTTCGCGAGCGGCGGCTTTGGTCTGTGCTGGGTCGACGGCTACGCGCTGACCTTCGGCGCGCTCGGGACGAGCGGTGTCTCCTGCGGCTTCTTCGATCCGGCGGGCGACGAGGTCGGGACCTTCCTCGTCGACGACAACGCCACGGTCCAGCGCGACGCCCCCAGCATGGTGACGCTCAGCACCGGCGACGTGCTGGTGGCCTGGTTCGAGCAGGACTCCTCGGTTGGCGGGGGGGCCGTCTGGGCGCGGCGCCTCGACGCGGCCGGGACCCCCAAGGGCGACGCCTGGCGACTCGGTGGCATGGACTTCAGCTACCTCTCTGGCGGCATCGCCCTGGCGCCGCTCGACGCCGGTGGCTTCGTGGCGGCGTGGATCGGCCAGCAGCCCAACGTCTTCGGCAATCTGCTCCGCGTGCGAGCGTTCGACGGCAGCGACGCGCCGCGCTTCGACGCCGTCACGGCGGCCAGCGACAGCTACCTGAGCGAGGCGCAGCTGGCCGGGTCCGACGACGGGACCTTCGTGGTGAGCTGGATCCGCGAGGACCCCGAGGTGTACGACCGGACGATCATGATGCGGCGCTACGCGGCAAACGGAACAGGCGGCGCGGCGCTGTCCGGCGTCGCGGCCGATGGCCCCACGGACATCGGGGGCTATGCGCTGGTCGGCTTCCCGGGCGGGGCGTTCATGACCTTCTATACCTACTACGCCACCGAGTCCTGGGCGCTCGACGGGCAGGCCTTCACCGCGGACGGGGCCGCCGAGGGCGCCCCGATGACGGTGATCCCAGCGGACGGGCGCGACCTGCCCTACCGCTTCACGGCCGCCGCGCTGCTCGATGGGACGGTGGCGATCGCGTACGCGGGCTACGGGCAGGGCGAGTCGTCGCTCCCGGCCACGCTGTGGCACATCACCTCAGCGGGCGTGGCGACCGAGGTCATCCTCGAGCACGCCGACCAGGCCTCGAGCTCCGACCTCGCGAGCCTCGCCGCGGCGCCGACCGGCCCATTCCTGGTCGCGTGGCCAGCCTACCTCGACAACGGCAACACGATCTTCTACCAACGGGTGAACGCCGATGGCAGCAAGCGCTACCACTGAGGGGCCGACCGAGCTCTCACAGTGGCTGACCTTCGAGGACGGGGTCGTGCTCGCGGGGCGCACCCACGAGAGCTTCCTCTTGCCGAACCTCGTCCTCGTCGTGACCGGCTTCGGGCGCTCGCCACGCGGTGAGGGGCCGGCGGGGTTCGTGCTGTGGCAGCCGGACCCCGACGGCGACCCGGAGATCGCCGACTTCGTAGGCGAGCGGCGGCGCATGGGGCGGCGGCTCGACGCCCTGTTCGCCGGAAGCGAGATCGCCGGCTCACCGATCGCGCTCGGCGAGCTGGCGGTCGCCCGCAAGCCCCGCCGTGGGCGCGTCCGCGTCGACGTCTTCGCGTGCGGGCACGAGATCACCGCGCGCCTCGACGACCTGGCGCCCGCGGAGCTGGTGAGCCGCCCCCCGAGCGCCGAGGCGCCGTTCTGGCAGCAGGGGGTCGAGGCGCGCGCCGCGCGGGTGCGACTCCGCATCGACGGCCGCGACACCACGTTCCTCCCGGTCGCGCGCAGCCCCCTCGGCGGCCCGGCGGCCTGCTGGTCGCCGGCGGGGGTCTGGGCGCGGTAGTCCTCGCCGCCACGAGCCCGATAGGGACCTCGCGGCGGCGAGGGCGATGCGGCGCGCGGTGCTGGGGGCGCGGGCGGCGCCCCCCTCAGCTCATCTAGAGCTGGCGAAGCTCTCAGGACTTCCGTCGGACATGTCTACCGATCCGGCGGCTCCGCCCCCCTCCACCCGCCGCGCCGGCCTCGGTCAGGGCGCTCCAGCGACGTTGACGTCCTTGATCCACCAGCCGCCGCGCTTGCTCCAGCTGTGGACGACGCCGTCCTGCATCCCGAAGGCGCAGGTGTCGGTCCCCGGCTGCACGCTCTGCCAGGCCCCCGGGGGAAAGTGCGCGATGCTGGTGTCGCCGGCCGAGGTGAGGCACTGCGCGCCGCCGTCGATCGGGGTGACGCGGTAGGCGAAGACCCACATCCCACCGCAGGCCGAGCAGCCGGGGACGGACAGCCACGACGTGTTCGCGGCGCCGAGGGTGTTCGTCTTGGTCAGGTGAAGGAGATCGGTGTGCGGCGAGGTGATCGCCCAGTCCTCGCCGGCGTCGGCGGTGGTCGTGACCGGGCCGCTCGCGAGCGCCGGGCGCCAGTAGCTCAGCTGCAGCTCGCTTGTGCCGGCGGCGACGGTCGCGCGCAGGGTCCAGTTCTCGCCCCACCCTTCGAACCGTGCGAGGCCGAGGGTGGCGTAATCGCTCCCCGTGAGGGGCGCGCCCGAGAGCAGCAGCGCGGCGTTCCGGTCGTCGGTCATGACGTCGGCCGCCGCCGGCACCGCGCTCTCGCCCATGGCGGCGACGTAGGCCCAGCCCCCGTGATCGGTGGTCTGATCGCAGTAGACCTGGAAGGGGTCGATGCCGACGCCCGCGCCGTCCGGGTCGATCCAGTAGGCGCCGTCGTCGACGCCGTCCCCGGAGTCGAGGACGGCGAGGCAGCTGGCCCCGGGATTCGTCGCGCTGCCGAGGGGCGCGAGCGACGCGGCGCCGGCGCCGTCGAAGCTGTGGGCGAACTGGCGCGGGTCATCGTTGGGGGTGTAGTCGGTGCAGACGCCGGTCGCGGGGCAGGTGGTGTCGTCAACCGGGTGGGTCGTGCACGCGAGCCCGCCGGAACCATCGGTGAGGATCACGTTCCAGAAGATGAACGGCCAGACGGCGTCGGGGGGCGTGCGACCGTCGCTGAACTCGCCGCTCGAGGCGGTGCCGCGGGTGGTCAGCGTGCAGTTGGCGAGCCCGTCGAGGCCGAGGGCGACGTTCCAGTACTGCTTGTCGAAGCCAAGCCGCTCGGTGCCGCGGTAGACCGCCGCGGCGAACAGCGGGTTGGCGCCGGTCACGCTGGCCTGGGCCGCGTCCCCCAGGTCGACGTTGCCAGGGCCGCTGGTGGGATCGACGGCGACCGCGCCGCCGCTGCAGCTGACGACGACGTCGTCGAGGTATTGCACGGTGGTGTCAGCGCCGCTGATGTCCCCGGTGCAGCTGAAGCCGACCACCACGGTCGTGTCACGCGTGCCCGCGTGGTCGAGCAGCCTCAGGGGCTGGCCGGGGCTCGACTCGCAGTCGAGCTTCGCGGAGCAGAAGACCTGGTCGAACTCGATCGCGACGTCGAAGAAGCCCTGGGTGGCGTCGCGCGCGATGGTGAGATCGAAGTCGACCCGAACGTCCGCGTTGGGCGCGCAGGTCACCGTCCGGCTGAGCTCGCCCGGGTTGCGATAGGTGTCGCCGGCGATGGGGATCCCGGCGCCCTCGTAGAGGGCGAGGAGGGTGATGAAGACGGTGTTGTCGTTGTCGTCGGCGTCGCAGGGAGCGACGTACGCGACGGCGCCGGCCCCGTCGCCGTAAGCGTCCGCGGTCAGGTCGACGTCCACGACGACCTCTTGCGAGGCGTTCTCGACGCGCAGGTTGTAGCGCGCGTTGGTGACGCCCGGCAGGTTCAACGCCGCGACGGCGATCTCGACCTGAGACCCGACCGGCGGGGCGACCGCTGGTGCGCACGTCGAGAGCAGAAACAGTGTCGGGACGGCCAGGAGATTCCGCTGCGTCATGTCGCGTCCAAGGGTGCCGAGTGTGCTTTGCAACATCCCCTCTCGCTGTGCGAACGTCAGCGCGCGTGACCGTTACGAGCCGCCACGAACGCAGCTGTGGGAGTGGCGGCGGGGTCGGGCTGCGCGCAAGAAGCGCTCAAGCATCGCTGTCATCAGCCGAAGGTCGGACGAGGGGACGCGCGCCGACCGCCCGCGCGCGCTCCCGAGGAGAGCCCGTGATCGCCTACGCCCACGAGAGCCGGTGCCCGTCCTGCGGCCGGGAGATCAGCGACGCCGAGGCGCGCTTCTGCGCGGGATGCGGCGTCGCGCTCGACGCTGGGTCCGCCACCGGAAGGCCGATCCTGAGCGCCGTCGACGCCGACGATCCGCAGGACGCGCGCACCCGCCTCGGGATCGAGCGCGTCGCGGGCCTCGGGCGCTCGACCATCTCCCCCGGAGCCTCCCTGCGGGCCGTCGGCCAGACGACCCGCACGCGGCGCTCCCAGCGGGTCGGGCGGCCGACTCGTGCGTCGCACGACGAGTATGAAAAACAAGCCGCAATCAATGACGCACCGGCCATTGTGCATCGCAACGAGCCGGACCTCGATCTGGTCGCCTCCCGGGGGCTCGACCCGTCGCTCGCGCCGGAGCCCGAGCCGTTCCCGCCGCGGGACGCGCACTTCGACGGCGATCCCTTCTTCGACGACGTCTTCCACGGCGAACCCGAGCGCGGCCATGGCGGCCACTCCGCCGCGAGCCGCCGCGAGCCTGAGCCGCGGGCGCCCGAAGACGCCCCCGCGGTAGAGCTCGACCTCGACCTCGACGGCGACGTCCTCGGCGTCGCCGCGATCCAGCGGGCGCGCCGGACGCGCGCGTTCGTGGGGGTGGCCGTCGCGCTCACCGCGGTCGGCGCGGCGCTCGTCCTGGCGCTATAGGCGCCCCCGCCGCGGCGGCTCCGAGCTCGTGCCCCTCGAGGCCGGACCCAGTTCCCATCGTATCGGTCGAGGACCTGCGTCCTCCGCGGCCAGGGGTAGGCGCGACTGCGGCGCGCCGACGCCCACCAGCTGCGGACTCCGGTCCTCGACCTGCCGCTGCTTGGATCAGTCGAAGGCCTTCTCGATGCCGACGTCGGCCTGGATCGCGCTCGACAGGGCGTTGATGAGGCTGAGGTAGGCCACCAGCATCCAGATGGCGAGGCCGAGCACCACGAAGGACAGGACCAGCGCGAACCCGGCGGCCCCCATCCCGCCGCGGCCGCCGATGGCCACCAGGACCATCAGGACGCCGGCGACGAGGATGATGACGATGAGCGTCAGGACGTTGCCGGCGCGCGCCTCGATCTCCGGGCGCCCGATGAACGCGGCGACCTTTCGCATGGAGACGACGAAGGTGATGAGCATCGCGATCCCGGCGACCAGGGCGACGAGGCTCAGCGCCTGCCCCTTGGCCATCTGACGCAGCGCGCGGCGCATGTTCGTGAGCAGCTGGACGTTCTGGACCAGGCTGATGAGGAGGTTGATCCCGGCGAGCACCAGCGCCGCCACCGCGAGCCCCTGCCCGCCGCTGATCGCCGGCACGCGCACGTAGCGCGCGAGCCCGACGAGCGCGGTGATGCTCACGGCCAGGCCGCCGAGGGAGGTCGCGACGACGTACATCTCGGCGAAGGACCGGCTCGGCGACGAGCGCAGGGCCAGCATGAGCAGGATGGACACCACCATCAGCACGATCTGGATGATGATCGCCGTGTAGTAGATGCGGAGGCCCTTGTAGGCGGAGGTCCAGCCGGCGGCGTGGGTCACCCCGCCGAGGTCCCGTGGGATGTCGTCGAAGTCCATGGCGGAGTCTCTCCAGGTGGTCCGAACGACGATCGACGGGGAGCGTCGGCGCTGTCAACCCGGGCCGCGCGTTGTAGGCTCCTGCCCATGAGCGACTCACAGCCCATCGCCGAGCCCAGCTACGACGACCTCCCCTATCCGGGATACGCCTACTGGTTCACCCACCCCGATCACCTCGGAGTGCTCGCCCACCTGCACGGCCTCGACCCGGCGCCGGCCGACGCCTGCCGGGTGCTCGAGCTCGGCTGCGGCGACGGCGGCAACCTCCTGCCGCTCGCGTGGGCCTACCCCGAGAGCAGCTTCGTCGGGGTCGACCTGTCCGAGACCCAGATCCGCGACGGGGTGCGCCGCGTCGGCCAGCTCGGCCTCGCCAACCTCGCGCTGGTCCGCGCCGACCTGGGCGACCTCGGCGACACCCTCGGCACCTTCGACTACATCATCGCCCACGGGCTGCTGTCGTGGATCCCCGAGGCCGCGCGCGCCGCCACCCTCGCGCTCATCGGTCGCGCCCTCGCCCCCCACGGCGTCGCCATGGTGAGCTACAATTCGTACCCGGGCTGGTACGACTACGAGGCGGTGCGCCACCTGATGGCCTTCCACACCGCCCCGGTCGCGGACGTCGGCGAGCGCGTCGCCCAGGCCCGCTCGGTCGCCCGCTGGTACTGCGCCCGGGTCGCCCGCGAGGCCGAGGAGGTGAAGGGCAACCTGATGGTGCAGCTGCACGAGCGCATCGCCGAGTCGTCGGACGCCATCATCGCGCACGACTACCTCGCGGACCACCACCACGCCTTCTGGTTTCAGGAGTTCGCGGGGCTCGCCGCCGACAGCGGCCTGCAGTACCTCACGAGCGCGCGCCAGGGGCGCCTGCGGATCGCGAACTTCGACGACGAGGTCGCGACCATGCTGCGCAAGGTCGCCGATCCGGTGCGCCAGCAACAGTACATGGACTTCTTCGGCAACACCCGCTTTCGCACCTCGCTCCTGTGCCGCGCCGAGCACACCCTCGACCGCGTCGCGGGGGTCGAGCGCCTCGCCGAGCTCCACGTCGAGGGGCGCACCGCCACCGACGTCTGGGCCGAGGAGCTGCGCGACCACCCGTCCGTCGCGCTCATCACCCCGGTCGGCGGCGTGTCGATCCAGGGGACGCCGCTGCGCCTGGCGCTCTCCCACCTCTTCCGCCGCCAGCCGCTCGCCCTCGACTTCGACACCCTGTTCGGGATCGTGCTGCCGGAGCTCCTGCTGACCGGCGCCGACGGCGGGCTCGGCGCCACCGAGGAGGGCCGCGCGGAGATGGTCGTCAGCATGGTGCAGGAGCTCGCCAGGCTCTACTTCATGGAGGTCGTCCAGCTCTGGCGCCGCCCGCCGCCGATCACCCTCGAGGTCGGCGAGCGCCCGCGGACCGGCCCGGTGCAGCGGCTGCAGGCGACCGAGGGGCGAACCGCGACCTCCCTCGCCCACCGCCACACCCTCCTCGATCCGCTGCAGCGCCAGGTCCTCGCCCGGCTCGACGGCTCGCACACCGTCGCCGAGCTGCGCGCCGAGCTGGGCGACGGCGTCGACGACGCCCTCGACTTCCTCGCCGCCGCCGGTTTTTTGCTGCGCCGCGACGCCGATGAGATGGATTAGCCCATCAATGTCGAGTCGAGCGGCCGCTTGCCGTATACTAGCGGCCATGGCTTGGGGGTACGCTTGACGCGCAGGGCTCTGTTCGTGTTCGCCGTCGCGCTGGTCGCCTGCGGGGATGGGACCACCGGGACGGTGCAAGACACCGCCGACACCACCGTCGCCGACACCGGGCCGGACGTCGCGCCGTCGACCTCGCCGCTGGTGCTCGACCCGTTGGCGATCGCGTTCGAGCCGCTGATCCTCAACGACAGCGGGGTCGCCGACCTCGACCTCGAGAACGCTGGCAGCGAGCCGATCCTGGTGCTTGACGCGGCGTTCGACGAGGACGACGGGATCTTCTCGGTGAACCGCCGCAGCCTCGAGATCCCGGCGGGCGAGCACGCGACCCTGAAGGTCAGCTTCTTCGCCCTGTCGGAGGGCGGCCACGCGGACGTCCTGCACGTCGTCACCAACGCCGTCAACGGCCCGAGCTTCGACGTGCCCGTCAGCGGCCGGGTCGACCCCGCCGAGTGCCAGGACGCCGACAACGACCTCCACGGCCTCGGCTGCCAGGCCGGAGGCGACTGCAACGACCACGACCCCACCATCTTCGTGGGCGCCCCGGAGCAGTGCAACGCCAAGGACGACGACTGCGACGGCCTCTACGACGAGGACTTCGTCGGCCTCGGCGCCCCCTGCGACGTCGGAATCGGTGACTGCGTCGCCACCGGGGTCAACGTCTGCGCGGTGGACGGCAAGTCGATCACCTGTGACGCCCAGGCCGGCTCCGGCGGCGGCGAGCGCTGCAACGGCCTCGACGACGACTGCGACGGGCTGACCGACGAGGACTTCCCGTCCAAGGGCGCCCTGTGCTCGGTCGGGCTCGGCGCCTGCAAGGTCGTCGACAAGTACGTTTGCAACGCGGCACAGACCGGCCTCGTCTGCCCGGTCACCGCCCTGCCGGCTCACCCCGAGGTGTGCCACGACCTGATCGACAACGACTGCGACGGCATCACCGACGAGGGCAACATCGAGGTCTGCGCCGACGCCACCGACAACGACTGCGACGGCCAGACCGACGAGTCGGGGTCGCGCTGGGGGGAGTCGTTCTTCGCGCGTGACGCGCCCAACGGATCGGTCGCCGTCTACCCCTCGGCCGGCGACGGGACCTTCCAGGAGCCGGTCACCCTCGACTTCCCGACCGAGAACAACTTCAGCGTCTTCGCGGTGGGTGACTTCGACGGCGACCGCTGGCTCGACCTGGTCGTGCGCGAGACCGTCACCGAGGGGCGCGCGCGCTGCACGGTCAACTCCGAGTGCCCCGACGGCCACGTCTGCGCCGACGGCGTGTGCCGCAAGAAGTGCACCAAGGACGGCGACTGCACCGAGTTCCAGCTCGAGCAGTGCGTCGACACGCGCTCGGTCAACGTCGCCAACGACACCTACTGCCTGCCGCCGTCCACGACCTACCTGGCGGTCAGCGCCTGCGTGGGGTCGGCCGCCATCAAGCTGACCCCGCTGTTCACGCTCGAGCCGGGGGACAAGGTCGGCCCGGTGGTCGACGTCGACGGCAACGGTCACCTCGACTTCGTGGGCCTGCACCACTTCTCGAAGGGCAAGAAGGGCTTCGTCTGGCTCAACGACGGCGCCGGCCATTTCACCCAGCTGACGCCAGCCTTCGACTACGGGCCGCTCTACGGCACGTCCTTCCTCGGGCACTGGCAGTGGGGGCTCACCCCGACCAGCAAAGACATCGACGGCGACGGCCGGGTCGACATCCTCGGACAGAGCCAGGACTCGACCGGCTCGCAGCCCACGGACTTCTGGTTTCTGCGCAACCTCGGCGGCGGCAACTTCGCGACGATGCTGCCGCTGGGGCCGACCATCCCGAACCCGTCCAACCTGACGACGGTCGACGACTTCGACGGCGACGGCGACCAGGACATCGTCGGCGGGCTCGACGAGGACGGCCAGCCCGGCGCGGCCTGGATGCTGCTCAACCGGGGCACCGCCGGGTCGACGACGTCGTGGGTGCAGGCCTATGAGATCATCGATCTGGCGCCGTCCTGGAACGCCGCCGAGGGCAACGACCGCCCCGGGCTCGGCAACGGGACGAGCTACGACATCGACGGTGACCACCACCCCGACCTGCTCACCGCCTGGGTGCCCGAGGAGTGCGGGCAGTTCATCTACGGCTGCACCGCGGTCACCAACCCGGGCGACATCTGCTTCGGCGGGAACTGCCGCAAGCTCGCGTTCATCCGCAACATCACCACGTCGCCGTGCGCGCCGGGGACGAGCTGCGTCGACGGCGCGTGCGTCGCGGGGTGTACGGCCAGCTGCGCGGGGCGGTTCTGCGGCAGCGACGGCTGCGGCGGGAGCTGCGGCGCGTGCGCCGAGGGGCAGCTGTGCGTCGCCGGCCAGTGCACGGTCGACTGCGTGCCCCAGTGCGACGACAAGCAGTGCGGCGACAACGGCTGCGGCGGGACCTGTGGCGACTGTCCCGAGGGGTTCGCCTGCACCTACGGCGTCTGCGCCGACGACTGCATCCCCAACTGCGCCGGCAAGCGCTGTGGCGATGACGGCTGCGGCGGGACCTGCGCGGTCTTCGCGGCGCCCCAGGTCATCGCCTTCGACAAGAACCCGAACACGACCGTCGTCGGCCCGGTCAACGTGCCGCCGACGATGCCGCAGATCGCGGTGGACCCGGCCAACCCCAGCACCAACGTCGACCTCGCATGCACCATCGTGGCCGAGAGCTACGACCTCGACCCGGTCCGCTACAGCTTCTCGTGGTTCCGCGACGGGGTCTTCCAGAAGGCGCTCGGCGACACGCCGCACGTGTCCTCGACCCTGACGTCCTCGGGCCAGACGTGGACCTGCCGCGTGCGCGCCAACGACGGGGCCGAGCGCTCGCCGATCGCCGAGTCGGCGGTGACCATCAACTGAAGGTGAGAGACCGGGGATCGGGCCGAGTGCCGGGTCGCGCCGTCGCGGAGGCGGCGGGTCGCCATCGGCGGAGAATCGGGTAAGCTCCACTGCGGCGCACGACGGGAGGTAGCGCATGGCGAAGCTGACGCGGGCCCGCGCGGAGGAGCGAGCGGCCGCACTGCAGGCCGAGTATGACGCCTGGCAGGCGCGCGCGGTCGAGGAGGGCAAGGACGCGCTGGCGCTGCGGCGGCTGATCGGGCGGACCCGGGCGCTCCTGCGCCAGGCGCGCCGCCTCGAGGACACCTCGGGGAAGGTGGTCGCGGCGCGGCTGGTCCAGCAGCTCGACAGCTACCGCGACGCCTGGACGGCGCTCATGGACGCTCCCGGCGCGGTCGAGGCGGCCGAGATCGACAGCCTCACGGACGCGCTCCTGCGCGGCGAGGCGGCGGCGGCGGAGCGGCTGGCGGCGGGGCTCGTCGAGGGCGCCAACGCCGCTGAGGCGGCCGAGATCGAGGCGCTCGGGCTGCGCGCGAGCTTCCTGCTCGGGCGCTACGCGCGTCACTTCGCGGGGCGGGCCCGGGTCACCCGCGACGCCCACCTGCTCGAGGACATGCAGCGCTACCTGACCGGCATCGTGGAGCGGTTGGTCCTGCAGCTGACCCTGCACCTCGAGGAGCCGCTCATGGAGCGCATCGAGGTGCTGACCGACCAGCTGTCGCTGTGGGCCGAGGAGGCCGAGGGCATAGGGCCGATGCGGCTCGCCCTGCCGCCGCGGGAGCGGATGCGGGCGCTGGCGGAGCTCGGCGACGGGCTCGCCCACGAGTGGGAGGCGCAGGTCGACGGCTACCCGGCGGTCACGGTGCGCGCACGGCTCGTCAAGCGCCTCATCACGGCGATGGAGTACGTCCGGGTCGAGCTGGCGGCGCTGAACGCGACCGAGCTGCTCGACGAGCCGGACGCCGACGCGGCGCTCGAGCGGACGGTCGCGCGGCTCGCGGGCTGGCGCGAGCAGCGTGAGCGGCTGCGCGCGGGGCGGCGCGGGGCCACGCTCGAGGCGCGGGCGCGGGCGCTGCAGGCCGAGGTCGCCGAGTGCATCCTGCAGTGGGCGCGCGAGGTCACCGGGGCGGCGCACGGCCCCGAGCAGCTGGTGCGGATGGGCGAGCTGTGCGACCGCCTCCAGGAGCTCGAGCGCCAGCTCGACAAGGCGTCGCGCGAGGGCGCGGGGGACGCCACGGCGCGGCTCTTGGCCTACGCGCGGGCGCGGCTCATCGAGTGGGAGACGGCCTGGGAGACCATGAACGCCCGGTGAGGGGTCACCCCACGCCGCGCATCAGCGCCGCCGCCTCCTCGCGGACGGCGGCGGGCGGGCGACCCCAGCCCGGCTCGAAGCCGAAGATGCCCCACGGCGAGCGCGTCCCGTAGCAGCCATCGACGATCTCGAAGTCGTCGAGGCTCACCTCGCACGGGTGGTGGTAGCCGCACGCGTGGGTCAGCGCCAGCAGCTCGTGCCGGAAGGTCATGAGGTACCCGGCCACCCGCGCCGCCTTGCTCGTCGGATCGAGCCCGCGCACGAGCCAGCGGTTGTGGGTCGCGACGCCGGTGGGGCAGTGCCCCGTGTGGCAGCGCTGGGCCTGGATGCACCCGACCGACAGCATGACCTCGCGCGCCGCCGCGACCATGTCGCAGCCGAGCCCAAAGGCGAACAGCGCGTCCGCCGGAAAGCCGATACGCCCCGAGCCGATCCAGACGACCCGGTCGGCGACGCCCGCGCGCTCGAAGATGGCGCGGACCCTGGCGAAACCTATCTTGAACGGCAGCGAGACGTGGTCGGCGAAGACCAGCGGCGCGGCGCCGGTGCCGCCCTCGCCGCCGTCGATCTGGACGAAGTCGACCCCGCGGCCGGTCGTCGCCATCAGCTCGGCCAGCTCGCTCCACAGCGCGTCCTGGCCGACCGCCGACTTGACGCCGACCGGCAGCCCGGTGGCGTCGGCGATGCGCTCGACAAAGTCGAGCAGCTCGTCGACCGAGCGGAAGGCCGAGTGCCCCGCCGGGCTGATGACGTCCTGACCGACCGGGACGCCGCGGATGGCGGCGATCTCCGGCGTGACCTTGGCGCCGGGCAGGATGCCGCCCTTGCCGGGCTTGGCGCCCTGGCTCAGCTTCACCTCGATGGCCTTGACCCGGTAGCGCGCGACCTTGTCCTGCAACGCAGCGAGATCGAAGCTGCCATCTTTGTTGCGGGATCCGAAGTAGCCGGTCCCAAGCTGATAGATCAGGTCTCCGCCGTTGTCATGGTACGGCGAGATGCCGCCCTCGCCCGTGTTTTGCATCGCACCAGCCTGGGCGCAGCCGCGGTTTATCGCCTCGACGGCGGCACTCGACAGCGAGCCGAAGCTCATGGCCGAGGTGTTGATGACCGACTCGGGGCGAAAGGCGTGGCGGCGCCCGCGTGGGCCGCCGAGGACCTTGGCGCAGGGCAGGCGGTAGCCGGGGTCGTGGGGGAGGTCGGGCCGCGGGAAGGCGGAGTGCTTGATGATGAGGTAGTTGGACGCGCTCTCGAGGTCGTTGTCGGTGCCGAAGCCGAAGTAGTTGTTCTGGCCCTTGCTCGACGCGTAGACCCAGCGACGCTGGTCCCGCGAGAACGGCCGCTCCTCGTCGTTGTTGGTGACGATGTACTGGCGGAGCTCGGGACCGACCGCCTCGAAGAGATAGCGAAAGTGCCCGATGATCGGGAAGTTGCGCAGGATGGCGTGCTTGGTCTGGACGAGGTCGTAGATCGTCACCAGGAGGAGGAGGCCTCCGATGACGACGAGGATCCAGGCAGCGGTGCTCATGACGACGGGTCCCGGCTGGAGTCCCGGACATCATGCCGCCGCCCCGAGCGGCTGACAAACGGGCCACGACGTGGTGGTAGCGCGCAGCGCAGGCGCTACCGGCTCAGCAGGGCGCAGGGGCCGGGGAAGCGCTGAGCGACCATGGAGTCCGCGACGAAGGCGTCGATGACGCGGCGCTCGCGGGTCCCGAGGCGCCCGTAGGCGGCGGTGACGGTCTCGTCGGGCAGGCGACCGACCTCGGAGAGCCAGTTCGAGACCCACAGCCAGGTGTTGTTGAAGAAGGCGCGCTTGGGGAGGCCGGCGTTGTCCTTGGCCTCGGGGTACAGCGCGACGAAGTGCTGCTCGTAAATCGACGTGATGAGGGCGCGATAGGGGCGCAAGTCGCGCTCGATCCACCAGCGCCACAGCCGCCGCCGCAGGAAGCGCCGCTCCTCCTCGGTGAGGCTGCCGAGGGAGGCGGCGAGGCGGGCGTCGGGGTCGGCGGTGACGAAGTCGATCCAGACCGCGGCCCACACCACGTTGTAGGCGCGGTGGGAGGCGGCGTCGCGCATCTCGATGGCGACGAGCATGTCGAGGACGGGGTTGGAGAAGTTGAAGCCGAAGACGCTCAGCGCCTTCTTCACGTTGTAGAAGAGGCCCTTGTCGAGGCGGGCGTTCTGGGTGAAGGCGCGGAAGCACCGCAGGTCCGGCGGGGTGGTGCGCACCTCGGCCTTCCAGTCGGCGACGCAGGCGTCGTCGAGGGTCTCGATGAGGGGGGCCTCGCTCACGTCGCGCGACAGGCTGAGGATGGTGGGCGCCGGGATGTCGAGGAGCGCGCCCATCCGCGACTCGTCGAAGGGGTTGCGCAGGTTGGCGGTCATCCCCTCCTCGATGAGCGGGTTGAACTTCGGCGGCTCGATCAGCGCGGTGCCGGACTCGGTGAGGTCCTTCGGCAGGAAGGGGTCCTGCCAGTGTCGTCCCCCGAGGCCGCCCTGGAAGTCGCTCCAGTCGCGGAGCGCCTCGGTGACCTCGGGGCCGTGCGGGTCCTCGAAGGGGGGGATGTCGATCCGACGCACCACGGTGTCGGACGGCGGCGCGTCGCCCATGGGGTCGAAGGGCGGGGGGCTCGGCGGGCGCGGCGGGCGCGGGCGCGGGCGCGGGCGCGGGGCGGGGAGCCAGAGGTCGCGACCGAGGTCGACGCCGCGCGCCACCTCGTCGACGGTCTCGGTGCAGAGGGGCTCGCTCGCGCCGCTCTCGCTGCGGCTGAGGGTCGTCGTGCAGCTGGTGCGGGCGGCGCCGAGGACCGCGCGCAGCTCGAGGTCACCGCCCGCGCCGAGGCCCACGACGAGGCGGTCGTGGCGCCCGTCCCAGCCGTCGAGGGTCTCGAACAGCGCGCGCCGGACGTTGTCGCGGGCGAGGAGGCGGTCGATCTCGTCGGGCGTGAGGACCTTGGCGAGGGCTGGGCGCACGACGGCCTCGACCTCCGTCCAGGTCACGGCGTGGGCCGCGGCGGGGGTGAGGAGGCCGACCAGAGTCGCGAAGATGGCGGCGTTCCTGCGCACGCGCCTCTCGGTGAGCCGAGCGGATGAAGTCCGAACCAGGTGCCCGAGACGCAGGCGACGCCTCGAAATTCACCGAAAACCGCGCGGCGCCCCGATTATTCCGCGAGGATCACGACCAAGGGCGCGTGATCGGAGGGGGTGAGGCCCTCGACCTTCTTGCGCCAGTCGCGCGGGACGGCGACGTCGGTCACGCGCGCGGCGACCGGCGCGGTCGTCAACACATGGTCGATGCGCATGCCGTGATGCCTGTGGAACGCGCCGCCGCGGTAGTCCCAGAAGGTGAAGAACGGCGGCGTGGTGTGCTCGACGACGACGTCGCGCAGGCCGAAGGAGACGAGCTCGGCCCAGCGGGCGTGCTCCTCGGGGTGAAAGCTCGGGACCCCGGCGAAGGCGGCCGGATCCCAGATGTCCTCGGGGCACGGGGCGATGTTGAGGTCGCCGAGCACGACCCACGGGGCGTCGGGGGTGACGACGCCGCGCAGCCACGCGATGAGTCCGTCGTAGAAGCGCAGCTTGTAGGCGAACTTGGGGGAGTCCGCCGCCTGGCCCTGAGGACAGTAGAGGTCGACGAAGCGGACGCCGAAGGTCGTCGCGGCGATGATCCGCGCCTCGTCCTCCTCGGCGGCGGGGAGCCCGGCCATGACGTCGCTGATCGGCGCCTTCGACGCGATGAGGACGCCGTTCCAGCGCGGCTGCGCGTGCATCGCGAGGTGATAGCCCCGGGACTCGAAGAGCTCGCGCGGGACCTGCGCGGCCTCCATCTTGAGCTCCTGGATCGCCAGCACGTCCGGGGCCTCGGCGTCGAGGAAGCGGCCCACGTAGTCCGCGCGGGCGTTGAGCGAGTTGACGTTCCAGGTCACGATCTTCACGAAAAACCAACCTTCACCCGGTGTCGCCGGCGCGGCGCAGGAGGGCACCTTACTGGGGTCGACCCGGGTTGTGTAGCCTCCTCGCGGAGGGCGTCAGGCCTCGGGGAAGTCGGGCGTGCGGCGCGCCATGAAGGCGGGGATTCCGACGGCGCACTCCCCCGACGCGATGAGCGCCGCGGCGCTGCGCAGCTCCTCGGCCAGGGCCTCTTCGTCGCTCAGCGATGGGGTGCGGCGGATGATCTGGAGGGCGGAGCGCACGGCCCGCGGTCCGTTGGCGCTGATCTCCGCCCCGAGCGCGATCGCCTCGGCCAGCGCGGCCCCGGGGGCGCTGACGCGGTTGACGAGGCCGAGCGCGAGGGCCTCGTCGGGGGCGATCCGGCGCGAGGTGAGGATCAGGTCGGCCGCCCGCCCCGGGCCCAGGAGCCGGGTCAGCGCGACCCCGCCGCCGAGATCGGGCATCAGGCCGAGGCGGACCTCGGAGAAGCAGATCGTCGCCGCGGGGTCGACCACCCGGAGGTCACAGCGGGCGGCGATCTCGGCGCCGCCACCATAGGCCAGGCCGTTGATCGCGGCGATGGTGGGGACGGGCAGGTCGGCGAGCCGGTCGACGATCCGCCGGAGCCCCACGAGCAGCGCCGCGGCTGGACCGACGTCACCGCGCTGGACCGCCCCGATGAGCCTGGCGACCTGGGGGTTGTCCGGGTTGACGTCCATGCCGGCGCAGAACGCCCGGTCGCCGGCGCCGGTCAGCACCACCGCGCGCGGCGGGGCGGCCTCGATCGCGGCGAGCGCCGCGTCGAGCGCGTGCCACAGCGCCTCGTTCAGCGCGTTGCGCCGCTCCGGCCGGTCGATGATCAGCACCGCCACGTGCCCCTCGCGGCGCAGCTCCACGCGTCCCTCGCTCATCGGGTCCTCCTGCCGCCGTCGTCGCGCGGCGCGAGGGAGACGATACCCCGAGCACGCCGCGGGCGCGACAGCCGGACCGCTGGGGCCGCGCCGATGGACGGTGGCCGCCCCGCCCGCCATCGGCCTTCGCGCGCCGGAGTCGGGGGTAGCGGCGACGGACGGTGGGCGTCCCGCCCGCATCGACGCCCGGGTTGGCGACGCGCCACGGGACCGGCCTGTGCTAGCATCCGCGCCGGTCGCCGCGCCCCCCCCCGAGGACCGGATGCTCCCCACCATTCGCTCGACCTGCCGCCTGCTGCTCGCCACCGCCGTCGCCGCGGGCTGCGGTGACCCGGACGCCGGCAGCGCCGACCCTCTCGACGGCGCCGACACCGCGGGCGACGTGGCCGACACCGAGGTCCCCGACACCACCCCGCCGCCGGCGCCCCTCACCCCGCCCGGCCCCGGCTTCCACACCGCCGGCCCGTGGATCCAGGACGCCGCCGGCCGCACCGTGCTGCTCCACGGCGCCAACGTCGCCCAGTCCACCAAGTACACCCCCGACCGCCTGCCCTGGCAGGGCCCCGAGGACTTCGCCAGCCTCGCCGCCACCGGCCTGAACAGCGTCCGCCTGCTCGTCCACTGGGCCGCCATCATGCCCACCGAGGGCGAGCTCGACGGCGCCTGGCTCGACGCCCTCGGCGACCGCCTCGACTGGGCCCACGCCGCGGGCCTCCTCGTCGTCCTCGACATGCACCAGGACATCTTCGGCGAGGGCTTCGGCGACAACGGCGCCCCGGCCTGGGCCTGCGACCAGGCCCAGTACGACGCCTATGAGCCCAAGTCCCCGTGGTTTCTCAACTACTTGTCCCCGCAGGTCGCCGCCTGCTTCGACAACCTCTACGGCGACGACGCGGTCTTCTCCTACCTCGTCGACGCCTGGGTCGCCGTCGCCGCGCGCTACGGCGACCACCCGGCGGTCGTCGGCTTCGATCTGCTCAACGAGCCCCACCAGGGCACCGCCGACCTCACCGACTTCGTGCCGGACGTCTGGCAGCCCCGCCAGGAGCAGCTCGCCGCCGCCCTGCGCGCCGTCGCCCCGGACCGCGTCGTCTTCTTCGGCGCCCCGCCCTACCAGTCCCTCGGGCTCGTCGCCGAGTTCACCCCCACACCCGGCCCCGACATCGCCTTCGCGCCCCACTACTACCACCCCGGGGTCCACGACGGCGGCGAGTACCAGCTCGCCTACGCCGACGACATCGACCACGCCCTCGGCGCCATGGCCGAGTCGGCGGCGCTGCTCGGCGGCGGCGCCCCCGGGGTCCCCACCTGGGTCGGCGAGATGGGCGGCCCGACCGCGATCGGCACCATGGACCTCTACCTCGGCGCCCTCGTCACTCGCTTCGCCGCCCGCGGCTGGGGCTTCGCCTGGTACTCCGACGACAAGGACTCGGACTTCGGCCTGCGCGACGCCGACGGCGCGTTCCTGCCGATCGTCGACCTCCTCGCGCACCCCTACCCGCGCCGCGTGCCGGGCCCCTTCGTCGACGCCGAGCTCGACCTCGACGCCCGCCGCTACCGCGCGACCTTCACGTGGTCCTACGACGCCCCGGTCGAGCTGTGGGTCGGCGCCGACGCCCCGGTCACCGTCGCCGTCGCGCCGGTCGCCAGCCCCGACGCGCCGGTGCCGTGTGCCCAGGCCGAGGACGCCCCGACCGGGGCCTGGACGTGTCCTCCCGCAACCGCGATCTCATGGGGCGACAATTACTCCATCATTCTTGAATGGAATAACGATTAGCTTCTCGCTGCATCGCAGCAATCGCGACGCGCGACGGCCGCTCAGGGGGTGGGCATCCCGGGGATCCCCTCGCGCCCGGCACGGACCTGCATCGTCGAGCCGGCGAAGGCGTCGGCGCCCAGCGGTTGGTAGAGCCCGCCGAGGTGGGCCGAGAGGAAGGCCTCGGTGACCGCGAAGAAGGCCAGGCTGTTCTCCGGGCGGTGGAAGCCGTGCCCCTCGTCGGGGAACAGCACGTACGTCACCGGGATCCCGCGCTCCTTCATGGCGTTGACGATCTGGTCGGACTCCGCCTGGTTCACGCGCGGGTCGTTCTTGCCCTGGCCGATGAGCAGCGGGCGCTCGATGGCGCCGACGTGGGTGATGGGCGACACGGCCTGCAGCGCCGCCTCGCCCTCGGGGGTCGTCCAGTCGCCCATGCGCGTCTTGAAGATGGCGATCATCGGCGCCCAGTAGGGCGGGATCGACTTGATGAGGGTCAGCAGGTTCGACGGCCCGACGATGTCCACGCCGCACGCGAAGACCTTCGGGGTCAGCGTGAGGCCCGCCAGCGTCGCGTAGCCGCCGTAGCTCCCGCCCATGATGCCGATCCGGTCGGCCGGCGCGACCTTGGCCTCGACCGCCCAGGCGACGGCGTCGAGCAGGTCCTCGTGCATCTTCTTGCCCCACTCCTTGTCGCCGGCGTTGACGTACGCCTTGCCGAAGCCGGTCGAGCCGCGGAAGTTCACCTGCAGCACGGCGTAGCCGCGGTTGGCCAGCATCTGCACGAGGCCGCTGTAGCCCCAGTCGTCGCGCGCCCAGGGGCCGCCGTGGACGAGCAGCACCAGCGGCCCGGCGCTGTCCGCGACGCCGTCCCCGTCGGGGTCGCTGGCCGGGGGCAGGGTCAGGTAGCTCACCAGCGTCAGCCCGTCGCGGGTCGGGATGAGCTTCGGGTGCATCCGCGCGAGCGGCAGCCCGTCGAGGGCCGGCCGCGAGGAGAACAGGAACGTCGCGCGCTTGGCGCGGCGGTTCCAGAGGTAGTAGGAGGCGGGCTGGACGTCGCTGCGGAAGGCCACGACCCAGGTCTTGTCGTCGAGGGTGCGCGACGCGACCGAGAAGTCGCCGGGCGCGACCTCGGCGAGGGCGTCGAAGTCCTTCTGGATCGTGCGGTCGAGCACCTTCCACGACACCTTGTCGTAGTCGAAGGACACCGCCTGGACCGTGTTCTTCGTCGGGTGGGTCATGACGCTCCCGACGTCGGCGCGGGCGTCCTCGGCGAGGAGCTTCGCCTTGCCGGTCGCGAGGTTGACGCTGAACAGCGCCCCGGTGTCGCGCCCGCGGCTGTCGACGAGGTACAGGTTGCGGCCGCTCCGGTCGAAGCCCTCGACGTTGGTGGTCATCGTGTCACCCGCCGGGATCTCGATGGTGTAGGCGGCCTTGTTGCGCTTGGGGCGGAGCTCGGTGACGACGGAGCTGCCGTCGGGGAGCATGGCCACTCCGAAGCGCACGTTGTAGTCGTCATCGACGAGGAAGCCGGCGTACTCGGTGTTCTCGAGCACCTGGGTGCGCGCGCCGCTGGCCAGGTCGACCGAGTAGACGTCGTGGTACTGCGGATCGCGGTCGTTGAGCCCGACCAGGATGGTCTTCGGCTGCTTGTGGCTGACCCCCATGACGAACGCGCGCACCTTGTCGAGCGGGGTCAGGTCGACCGCCGGCGCGCCCGCGGTGGTGACGTCGACGGCGTAGACGTGGAAGTCCTCGTCGCCCGCCTGGTCCTGGAGGTACAGCAGGTGCTTCTTGTCGAAGGCCCAGAAGTACTGGTGGACCGGGCGCGCCGTGTCGGTCGTGACGGCGCGCGCCTCGTCGAGCTCGTCGACCGGGGCGATCCAGACGTTCAGCACGCCCTCGCGCGGCGCGAGCCACGACAGGTACTTGCCGTCGGGGCTGATCTGCACGTTGGCCCGCTCGGGGTTGCCGAAGAAGGTCGCGCGCGGGATCAGCTCGCTCGACGGGTGGCCGACCGCCTGCACCGGCGGGGGCGGCGCGGCGTCGGCCGCGGGGGTCGGGTCGGGCGGGCTGACGAGCTGCGCGCCGGGGCAGCCGGCGAGGGCGGTGAAGAGCAGCAGCGCCGCCAGGGCCGGGAGCGAGGGGTGGGTTCGGTCGAGTCTCGAGAGCGCGTTCGAACGCATCGGTTGGTCCTCCGCTGGTTCTGGATACCTGCGCGATAGCACACCGGGTGCCGCCCCGAAAGGCGACCGCGGTGCGCCTCAACGTCGCAGCGCGAGGTCGCGTCCCGACGGACGATCGCGCGTGGGCGCCGTTGCGGGCGCCGCAGAGCCACACGGGAGGCGCCCGCGCGCCCCTGTGGCCGTCCTCGCTGTTGACTCTCGCGCCGCCGCGGCGTTCTTCTGCTGCCCGCCTCGCGGCCCCCAGGAGCCCCCAATGCGCCCTCGCCTATCGCTCGCCCCCACGCTGCTCGCCGCCCTCGTGGCGCTGCCGGCGGTCGGCGGCTGCCAGTCCGACGCCTCCACGCCCACCGCCGCGGACGAGCTCAGCGTGGTCACCAGGCCCATCGTCAACGGCGTCGCGGAGACCGGCTGGCCCGGGGTCGGCGCGCTGACCTTCGAGTTCAACGGCCACTACGCCGGCTCCTTCTGCAGCGGCACGCTGATCGCGCCGAGCTGGGTGTTGACCGCGGGGCACTGCGTCACCGGGCCGGAGATCGAGCAGCAGGGGATCAAGCCGTCGAACACCCGCTTTCTCATCGGCAACGACGCCCGCAGCGCGCAGGGGGGCGGGCCGGCCGACGGCACGCTCTACGCCGTCGACGCCTTCGTGCCGCACCCCAACTACAACCCCAACACGAACTCCAACGACATCGCGCTGGTCCACCTCACCGAGCCCATCACCGGGGTCGAGCCCAACGCCTTTCAGGCCGAGTCGATCGTCGCGATGGTCCAGGCCGCGAGCGACGCTGAGACGCAGGTGCAGGTGTTCACGGTCGGCTTCGGCGCCACCGAGGGGATCCAGTCTTCGGGCTCCGGGCTGAAGCGCTCGACCACCGTCAACCTCGACCACCTCGAGCCCCTCGACTACGTCAGCAACTTCGTCGACTCCGGCACCTGCTTCGGCGACAGCGGCGGGCCCGGCTTCGCCGACGTCGACGGCGTGCCCCACGTCATCGGCATCACCTCGGCCGGCTACGGCTGCTCGCCGTTCAACCCGAACTGCGACCCGTGCCAGACCGCCACCATCAGCACCCGCGTCGACGTCTACGCCGACTGGGTCCGCACCACGCTCGAGGGGGGCGACCCCACATGCCAGAACGTCCCCGCGATGTGCCTCTGCGGCGAGGCCTGCCTCGAGGACGGCAGCTGCGACGACACGGTGTGCCACGTCGCCGACTGCCGCGACACCTACAACTGCGCCAACGCCTGCGACAGCGACGCGTGCCGAGAGGCCTGCATCAACGCCGGCACGCCGGACGCGCAGGAGCGCGTGGCGCCGCTTCTCGAGTGCGCTGCAGAAAAGTGCGCCGACGCCGGCACGCCTGGCTCTCAGCAGCATCGCAGCTGCGTTCGTGCGCAGTGCAGCATCGCCTACAACGTCTGCACCGGCTCCGGGCCGACGACGACCGGCGATCAGGACTGCGCCCACGTCTACGACTGCATGTCGCTGTGCCAGACCAGCGACTGCCAGACGGCGTGCCAGGAGCAAGGCACCCTCGACGCGCAGGGACAGGTGTCGGCGCTGACGCGGTGTCTGCGCCAGCAGTGCCGCGACGAGGCGACCGACGAGGCGTACCAGGCGTGCGCCCACGAGAAGTGCCAGGGCGACATCGACGTGTGCTTCCCGGCCGTCTTCGGTGACGCCGACTGCGCGTCGATCGCCCCCTGCCGCGACGCCTGCGACGACGACGCCCCGAGCTGCCGCCGCGACTGCTTCGACGCGGCGACCGCGGACGCCCAGGCGGCCTACGAGGCGCTCGGCGACTGTGCGGCAGCCGCGTGTACCGGCGCCGACGGGGGGATCACCGAGGGGTGCCCGGCCGAGTCCTGCGCGCCCGAGTCGCTCATGTGTACGCCGGAGATGGTCATCGGGGCCGGCTGCGACCTCGCCGGCGGCGGCTGCCCGACCGGGACGGCCTGCGTGACGACCGCGGACGGGACAGCGTGCGCGCCCGCAGCGGGCCTCGGCGACGGCGAGGCGTGTGCCGCCGACGCGACGCCGCGCGACTGCGCCGACGGGCTCGAGTGCGTGGTCGCCAGCGACAGCAGCGGTGGGGTGTGCGGCGTCCCGTGCGAGGACGCTGACGGCGACGGGGTCTGCGTCGACCTCGACTGCGACGACACCGCGGCCGGGACGTTCCCCGGCGCCGAGGACGTCTGCGGCGACGGCGTCGACCAGAACTGCGACGGCACACCGGACGACGGCTGCGTGAGCGAGCCGATCCCGGTCGACGGCACCAGCGGGAAGAAGTCGAGCGGCTGCGCGGGCGGCGCGGACGCGACCGGGCTCCTCGCCCTCGGGGCCGCCCTGCTCCTGCTCCTGCGCCGGCGCCGCGCCGCCGTCTGAGCCAAGCAACGGCAGGTCGAGGACCGGAGTCCGCAGCTGTTGGGGGTAGGGGCGACGCAGTCGCGCCGACCCCCGGCCGCGGAGGACGCACGTCCTCGACCGCTACGATGGGAACCGGGTCCCGCTTCGGCAGAGAGCCACGGGCGCTGAGCGGATCGGCCAGGGAGGTCCCGACGTCGGCGAGCGGCGAGCGGCGCGGATCGGAGCCCCCTGCCCGGCGCAGATGCTGATTGACCGCCCCCGGCCGACCGCCCCATAGTGGACGCGGGCGCTCGCCCCTTCTCCCTTCGGTCACCGTTGTTCCCCCACCGCGCGCCGCACGCGCTCACCACGAGGCTTCGCCGTTGAAGTCGACGCTCCGGGCTCTCGTCTCCCTCTGCGGGCTGCTCCTGGCCACCTCCTGCGCCGACGCCCCGGAGCCCCCCTCCGAGCGCGGCCTGGCCATCGAGGTGAGCGCGCTGAACCTCGCGGGCGTCGGCGACGTCGTGTGGGACCTCGAGGTCGTCAACGGCGCGGCGCCCCCCGAGACCGTGTGGCAGCGCCGCGTGTCATCGTCGCGCTACGGAGACGGGGCCGGCTCGGCGAGCTACGTCGGCACCTGCGACGCGAGCGCGAACCCGAACACCGTCCGGGTGTGGGTGGTGGGCGTCTACAGCGCGCCCGTGACCAGCGCCGGCGCCTTCGCCTCCGGCGCCTTGGACGGCGTGGGGAGCGTCACCGGGACCCCGACGCCGTTTCAGAACCCGACGACCGTGGCCACGCCCCTGACCCGCACGATCGTCTGCCGCGAGGACGCGGACGTGGCCGTGCGGTTCGACGTGGCGCTGATGCGCCCGGCGCAGCAGGGGTTCTTCGACATCGCGGTGAACTTCAACGACGTCTTCTGCGCGGCGAAGTTCGACTGCTGCGATGACGCCGACGACAGCGGCACCTGCGACAGCGGCGAGGACATCGACCTCCTCTTCACCGCGGGCGCCGGCCGCGGCCGCACGATGGTCCTCGGCTTCGCCTGCACGGCCGGGACCACGGACACCGACGCCACCACCCTCTACCTCGATCCGCTGGCCTTCGACTGCACCTCGCCCGCGAGCGGCTTCGTCGCGGACTTCTACGTCAACCCGGCGGCCGCGGCGCCCGGCAATCAATGCGACGCCGGCTCCCTCGTGGGCTGCCCGGCCATCACCGGCCCAGGCGCCGCCGGAGCCGGCACCTATCTATTCCAGGTCGCCGTTTACCGCGGCGACGAGCTGCTCACGAGCGCCGGGCAGATCGCCCACAAGGTCTACTGGAACGTGGCCCTCGGCGTGACCGGCGCCATCGGCGACTGCGCGCTGCGCACCCGGGGCACGGCGGACGACCCGAGCGACGCCCTCGATGGCCTCGTCGGGGGCGTCGTCGAGGCGGGCGCGGTCTACCCCTTCGTCTCCTGGGACGTGCCGCTCGGCGCCTGCGTCGACGAGGCCCTGACCTTCGACGGGACCGGCCCCGTGCGCACCGTCTACACGGGGACCCAGGGCGGCGACACAGCCTTCGCCTACGCCTTCGCGCCAGGGCTCGCGCCGACGCCGGTGTGCGCCAGCCCGTGCCAGCACGGCGGCACCTGCACCGCGCCCGGCACCTGCACCTGCGCGGCCGGATACACCGGCGCCGTCTGCGAGACCGACATCGACGACTGCTCGCCGAACCCGTGCCAACACGGCGGGACCTGCAGCGACGGCGTCGACAGCTACAGCTGCAGCTGCGAGCCGGGGTTCACCGGCGACGACTGCGAGACGGCCGAGTTCGGGACGAGCTGCCTCGCCCTGAGCCAGTCGGGGGTCACCGCGAGCGGCGTCTACACCCTCGATCCCGACGGCGACGGCCTCGACACCTTCTCGGCCTACTGCGACATGACCCCCGGCGACGCCGGCTGGACCCTCGTGATGCGCTTCGCGGCCTCGGGCAGCCAGCTCACCTTCAACTCGCCCTACTGGACCAACGCGGCGGTGCTCAACGCGACGTCGCTCGATCCGACGACCCTCGGCGACGCCAAGTACCCGGCCTACGCCGCGGTGCCCGGCGGCGAGATCCGCGGCTGCCTGCGCCACCCGACGACGCTGGTCTACGGCTGCAAGGGGTACGCCGTCGGCGGCCCGCGGACGGCGCTGAACCTCTTCACGACGACGCCGATCGGCAGCGACTCGAACGGCACCGGGGGCCTCTACTTCGCCGAGACCGACGCCGCGCGCTACGAGTGGCTGACGCTGCAGGGCCGGACGCTCTCCCAGTCGTCGACCCCCTCGCCCGGCTACGTCCGCACCGGCGTCAACATCGACGACGACATGTCCTGCTACGACGCCCGCGTGCGTTTCGGCCTCGCGCTGAACAACGAGACGACCGTCTACACGCTCAACGACGCCGCCGGGTTCGGCGCGAGCGCCTACGCCACGCTCGCGTGCGACTACGCGGCCACGCAGGACGCGCCCTGGAGCGTCGGCGCCGGCTTCGCCTCCGGATCGACCCTCTACACGACCGCCGGGCACATCTGGATGCGCTGAGCCAAGCAACGGCAGGTCCTCGACCGATACGATGGGAACCGGGTCCAGCTTCGGCAATAAATCACGAGCTCTGAGCGCGCGCCCGCGCCGCACCTTGGTCAGCGCAGCTCGGCCTCGGGACCGGCGACGTGGAAACAAGCCCTCGGCGACGTCGCCCAGCGCTCCGGGGCTCCACCACCGCGCTCGCCGAATACCCCCGCGACGCGGGCCCCGAGCTCCTCCGCGACGCCCTGCGACCGCTGACCGCGCGCGCTACTCGCTCAGCGTGCAGACCAGCGGCAGGTGATCGAAGAAGGCGATGTCGGTGAAGGCGCCGTGCCCGGCGGTGACGGTCGGCGCCCAACAGTCCCCGCGCAGGGTGTCGCTGACGACATGATCGATGTTGGCGACACCGGCGTAGGTCGGTGGGACCTCGCTCCCGATCGGGCTCACCCAGTGAAACCCGCGGTCCTCACCGACGAAGTCGAGCCAGCGGGCGGCGCTGGGATCGAAGTCGGCGAGGCGGCCGGGGTCCGTGTTGAGGTCCCCCATCACGAGGTTGCGGTGCCCGCTGGCGGCGGGCGCCCCGTCCCCGAGGTCGACGAAGACCTGGTCGACCTGGCGGACGCGGCACGCCTTGTCCGGCGGGTCGAACCCCGAGCTGCCGTGGACGTTCACGAGCGTCAGCGCTCCACCCGCGGCGAGCTCGATGACGACCCGCGCGACCCGCGCCCCGCGACCGCAGCCGCTGACCGTGGTGCCGAAGAGCCCCTCGAGGCAGAGGTCCGCGTCGCAGCCGCGGAATACCCCGAGGCGGCGGTTCACCGCGGCGCACTTGTCGGGCTTGCCGACGTGGCAGGCGACCTGAAAGCCCGCGCCGACCAAGGTCTGCGCCACCGTCGGGTCCCCCGGCGACCACCCCTCGCAGACGAAGCCGGTGCGGTTGTCGTCGGGGATCTCAGGGCACGCGCCGCTCCAGAATATCTCCTGAAAGACCACGAGGTCGGGGTCGACCTCCGCCAAGAACGCCGCGGTGTCGTCCACCAGCGGCGGCCAGGCGAGGCCGTTGCCGTACCAAGCGTCGCTGATCGCGGCCTGCGCTGGGCCGTAGCCACCCTCCGGGATGGCGCGTCCCGCGATGACCTCCCCCGAGGTGCCGGTGTTGAACGTCACCGCCACCAGCGCGAGGGGCGCCTCCGCTACCTCGGACGCGACGTCCGCCCCGCCGTCCGCGGGGACGTCGTTCCACGCGGGCCGGTCCCCCGCGCCACACCCCACGATCCAAGCGACGAGCGCAGGGGCCGCCCAGCCCGATCCTCTTGCGACGCACCATAAAATCAAGAACTTACCTCTACCGAGTGACCAACGACCCAGGTGCGGCGCAGCGACAGCGCCCCTCGACCGGGCCCGGCTGGGCCACGCTACCTGACCGCCGCGGCGGGTGCTATCGTGCCTGCACCATGGAGCAACACCCCTTTGATGACGCGTTCCCCGATCTGAAGGCGAGCCGTCGCCGGCGGGCCCTGATCTCGCTCGCGGTCGTCGCGGTCGTCCTCGCGGCGGTGGTGTTGGCGCTGCTGCTGCCGTCGACCTCGCGCTGCGACGGCGCGGCGCTCCGCAGCTTCATCTCCGACCGCAGCCTCCCATACGCCATGATCGGCGAGGTGTGCCGCTTCGACGAACCCCTGGCGACGGGCCTCCGCGACCTCGCCGCGGGTCCGCCGGACCGGGCGCAGCTGCTGACGTTGAAGGCCCTCGCCGAGTCGGCGGCGCTGCTGCGCGAGGTGTGCCCCGAGGGGCCGCGCATCCTCGCGGACGCCGCCGAGCTCCCCCCCGAGGCCCAGGGCGCCGCCTTCATCGAGCGCTGCGACATGGGGCCGCTCGGCCCCCTCAGCGCGGGCGAGCTCGCCGCCGTGGGGGCCGAGCGCCTGGCGCTGGCGCTGGTCGTCCACCGCGTCCTCACCAAGACCGACCCGGACGCCGCGGTCCCGGTGGGGCGCCGCATCATCCGCGGTCACTGAGCCCGCTGCGCCCGGGCCGCGAGCCCGCGCCGGGGCTCGGTGGTTGACGTTGCACGCCGCGGCCCCTCATGCTCGCGGCCATGGGTGACAACCGGGTCTCCAGCTCACGCCTCGGGCGGCTGACGCGCCTCGCCGGCCTCGGCCGGCGCGCGGTCCCGGTCGCCATCAAGCGCTTCCGCGAGACCGTCGAGGCCCCGCGCGAGGAGCGCGGCGAGGTCGCCGCACGCGCGCTGAAGAAGCACGGGGATCTGGCCGACAAGGCGTTCCGGACCCTCGGAGACATGAAAGGGGTCGCGCTGAAGCTCGGGCAGATGGTGTCGTACATGGACGGCGCCATCCCGGCCGAGCTCGCCGAGGTCTATCAGGACGTCCTCACCCGGCTCCAGCAGCACGCCCCGGCGCTGCGCTGGAGCGCGGTGCGTCCCGTCCTCGAGGCCGACCTCGGCCCCGTCGACCGAGCCTTCGCCACCATCGAGGAGGAGCCCTTCGCGGCGGCGTCGATCGGCCAGGTGCACCGCGCCACGCTCCACGACGGCCGCGCCGTCGCCGTTAAGATCCAATACCCCGGCGTCGACGCCGCGATGCGCTCCGACCTCAAGAACGCCGAGATGTTCCGCACGCTCATGACCCCGTTCATGAGCATCCTGGGCGCTGGGCGCGGCACCCGCGGCTACATGCGCGAGGTGATGACCGAGATCCGCGAGCGCCTCCTCGAGGAGCTCGACTACGAGCGCGAGGCCGCGACCCAGACGCGCTTCCGCGCCCTCCTCGCCGACGACCCCGACCTGGTCGTCCCGGCGGTCCACGCCTCGCACAGCGCGCGGCGGGTCCTGACGTCGGACCTGATCGTCGGCCGGAGCCTGCAGCAGGTCTGCGACTCCGCCGACCAGGCGTCCCGCGATCGCTATGGGGCGCTGCTGACGCGCTCGGTCCTGACGAGCCTCTACGGCTTCGGGCTGTTCAACGCCGACCCCCACCCGGGCAACTACCTCTTCCCCGACGACGGCACGGTGTGCCTGCTCGACTACGGCTGCGTGAAGGAGATCCCGCGCTGGATGCGCGACGACATGGCGCGCTATCTGCGCAGCGCCATCGTGGCCACCCGGACCGACGACCCGCGCGACTGGGCCCGCTTCGACGACGCCCTCTCCCACGCGCTGCGCCTCGACCGCGGGGATCCGCAGATGTTTCGCCTGTACCGCGAGTTCTCCCTCTACATCATGCGCCCGGCGCTGACCGACGCGCCGTTCGACTTCACCTCGGCGTTCACCCGCGAGTCGATCGACCGGGTCCTCGACGGCGCGCGCGAGACCATCTTCGGCAAGAAGATCCCGCGTATGCCGAACATCCCGCAGGTGCCGCCCGACTACACCTTCCTCAACCGCCTGCAGTGGGGCTTCTACTCGATCCTCTCGATGCTCCGCGCCCAGGTGAACTGGCACGCGCTGCTGCCCGAGGACCTGCGCGCCTGAGCTCAAACGGCAGGTCTGGCCGCGGAGGTCGTGGCCGGCCCCGCAGGTCCACCTCCCCAACGGCGGGGCGGGACCCGCGGAGGCCGCAGGGGACCGATCGATACGACGACGAAGTCGGCCGGAGAGAGCCGCGGAGACCGCGGGGGTCCGACCGTTGCGACGCCGTTTCGCACCCCGAAAGGTCCGCCTGGCCGAACGCGAAGCGGGCCAGGTGGTGGCGCCGCCGGTTACCCGACGGGCACGACCGCGTTGGCGCGCGGGCCCGAGAGGGTTAACGTCCCGCCTGAAACAGCAGACCCGCGGTTTCGGAGGTCGAGCGATGAAGTGGCAGCGCGGTCACAAGAGCGAGAACGTCATCGATCGGCGCGGCGCGCGCCGTCGCACGACCCAGGTCGCCGCGGGTGGCGGCGGCATCGTCGCGATCCTGCTGACGCTCTTCTTCGGGACCGACATCCTCGGCGGCGGCGGCGTCCCGGGAGCCGGCGGCACGGCGGCGGTGTCCGGCGCGACGCCGGGTGGCGCGGTCGTCGCTGACCAGGACAAGGAGCTCGTCGCCTTCGTGTCGTTCGTGATCGACGACATCCAGGCCTTCTGGGCCAAGGAGCTCCCGCGCTCGGGCGGCACCTGGACCCCGGCCAAGCTGGTGCTGTTCAGCGACGAGGTCCAGTCCGCGTGCGGCCTCTCGAGCGCGGCTAGCGGCCCGTTCTACTGCCCGGCCGACCAGCTCGCCTACATCGATCTCGGCTTCTACCGCGTCCTGAAGGACCGCCTGGGCTCCCCGGGCGACTTCGCCCAGGCCTACGTCCTCGCGCACGAGATCGGCCACCACATCCAAAACATCACCGGCGTCGCGAACCGCGTCTACGCCGCCCGCCAGCGAGACCCGGCCAACGCCAACGCGCTCTCGGTCCGCCAGGAGCTCCAGGCCGACTGCTACGCCGGCGTCTGGGCCCACTCGACCGCGCAGCGCGACATCCTCGAGCGCGGAGACATCGAGGAGGGGCTCACCGCAGCCTCGTCCATCGGCGACGACACGCTCCAGAAGCAAGCCGGGGGGCGGGTTCGGCCCGAGTCCTTCACCCACGGCAGCTCCGCGCAGCGCGTGAAGTGGTTCAGGCGCGGCTTCGCGAGCGGTCGGATGGCCGACTGCGACACGTTCTCCGGCGACCTCTGATGAGCCGCCCGCGTCGGCGGTGAGCGCTCACCCGCCCGCGGCGAAGTTCGCTCGGCGCAGCGCGTGCTTGGCGTCCTCGATGTCGAGCTCGAGCACCATGGCGAGCTCCCGCAGGTGCCGCTGCTCGTCGGGGTGGACGACGCCGTCGGCGAGGGCCATGACGGCGGCCTGCTCGAAGACGTGCACCCGGATGTCGTAGTCGGGGAGCTCGTCCGCGGTCGGCAGCGGCGGCATGACGCCGGCGCGCAGCGTGGCGTAGACCTGCTGGCGCGATCGCGAGTCGAGCCGCAGGATCCGGACCAGCTGATCGATGCGCCGCTCCTCGATGGCCGCGACGTGCCCGTCGCTCATGGCGGTCGCGATGACCGTCTCGATGAGGCACAGCCGCTCGGCCTCCGGACGGTTCACCATGAACCCGTCGGACAGCGGCGCGTCCGGATCGCTGGCGCGGCCTCGCGCCTCGGACGCAGGGGGGCGCGGCCGCATGTCGCTCGTCGCGAGCCGCGACCGCCCGTCACGCGGCGACGCCGGCCGGTGATGCGCGCGCGAGCTCGACGGCTCGCGGGTCGGCGCGGGGTGCATGGACGTCTCCGA
>PHBI01000131.1 GCA_002841945.1 Deltaproteobacteria bacterium HGW-Deltaproteobacteria-14 | reverse complement strand
CCGGGGCCGGATCGGGCGCCGCCGCCGGCGCTGGCGTCGGCTCGGGCTCCGCCGCCGCCGCCGCGAGGGGGTAGTAGGTAACAATCAGGATGATTGAAATATTTAAGATGGTCTTTGTCTGTTTTCTGATCATGAACAGCTCCCAGATCCCATCGGGTCCGGCGACGATTCCCTACGGACGTTGGGCCTTGGCGGTGGGTGCGGCGCTCGCCGCTGCGGCGTGGCGGATCACGTCGTCCGCTCCTTTTTGGGCCAGTGCCGCTCGCAGTCCACGAACTGCATCTTGCAGCCCTGGCCGCCCTCTGGAGGACGGGCCGGGCGACGCAGCAGCCCGGCGAGGGTCCACCCCGAGAGCGTGCGCTGGGTCGCGTCGTGCAGCTCCTTCATCGCCACGTGGTAGCTGCACACGCTCTCCGCCCCCCTGAACTCGCTGCAGTAGGCCGCCGTAAGGAGCCCCTGGCACGCCTCGACGATCTGCAGCAGCGTGACGTCTTCGGGCGACCGGTCGAGGACGACCCCGCCGCGCGCGCCGCGCACGCTTCGCAGCAGGCCGGCCTTGGTGAGCAGCCCGAGGGTCTTGCCGAGATAGCTGCGCGAGCACTCGAGCCGCTCCGCGAGCACTCGCGGCGTCACGGGCTCCCCCTCCTGCTCGAGGCCCAAAACCAGGAGCGCGCGGATCGCAAGTTCGGAGGTCGTTGTAAGCATCTGCGCTAACGACTATCCGAATTGTCGCAGTCCCGCAATAGGGGCGTGATAGTTTTTTCTCAATCCACCGATGCGAGGCGCCCGGGGCCTCACTCCTCGCAGCTGCCGCCGGTGTCGCGCCAGGCCAGGACCCGCCCCTCGCCGCCGCGGACGAGCCCGTAGTAGCGGGCCATCCAGTACGGCTCGGACAGGTCGCGCCCCGGGGATTGGCGCGTCCCGTCGACCGCGTTGGGGTCGCCCATGCTGAACGGGTCTCGCTGCCACATGAAGTCGGCGTACTGGCGCAGCTGCGGCGGGAGGCCCTGCGCGGCCAGGGCGTCGGTACACTCCCCGTCGGCCATCACGCACTCCGCCGGGCGGCCGTCGCAGGGGTGGCTGATGTCCTCGCCGGCGACCGGGATCCCGAGGATGGTCTGGCCGTCCTCGCAGCGGGCCCGCTCGCCCTCGGTCGGGCAGCGGGTCGCGAGCCCCGCCTCGGACAGCGCGGCGACGACCTCGGCGCGCGGCAGGTCGTAGGTCCGACGCGGCGCCTCGAGAGAGCCCACCGGACCACCGACCCCGGCCAGGATGGCGGGCACGTCCGCCGCGATCTGCGCGTGGGCCGGCAGCAGCGCGTCCTCCCCCAGGCTCGCGTACATCACGGCGAACTTCGCGCTGCGGTGCGTCACGAGCGCTTTATCCCACATCTCCTCATTCATCACGCGAAGCATGGTGCGTCGCAGCGGAGATTTGCCGAGGGCGGTCAGGAGCTGCCAGATGGCCGGATAGGTGATGTGGTCGCCATAAAACGAGATGCACCAGTCCGGCAGGCGGAACGCCTGGGCGGTCAGCGCGACGCGGTCGGCCGCGATGGTGCCGATGAGATCGTCCTCGATGAAGGCGCGGTAGCGGTCGTCGCCGGTCATGCGCCAGGCCGCGGCGGCGATCTGGAGCAGGTGCCCGGCGTCGCCGCCGCGCAGGGACGGGGCGTAGGCGTGGGCGATCTCGGTCGGCGACTCGGGCTTGGAGTCGTCCTCGGTCAGCTCGCCCACCAGCGCGAAGAGCTGGGCCAGGAAGTCCTCATCCGCGGCGTCGTAGATCCGGGCGGCGGTGGTCGGCGGGCCGTCGGGGCAGGTGGCGTCGTAGGTCGCGAGGTTGCTCTCGTTGATCCCGCGCAGGAGGAACATGACGACGGTGTCGGTCTGGGTGAGATCGATGTCGTCGGGGTCGAGGTCGAGGGCGCCGCCGGCGAAGTAGCTGGTCACGATCTCGAGCAGGGTCGGGTTCGACTGGAGGTGAACGATCTCGACGCGCTCGAGGCGGTTGAGGTAGCACGTCAGGTGGCGGGCCACGCGCGCCTTGAGGTCCTCGTCGCGCAGCAGATCCCAGACGATCGGGAACGCGACCGTCGGCCCGGAGTACTGGTCGATGGACGGGTGTCCGTTCCACATCGGGGTCCCGGTGACCGTCCCCCCGGCGCCGTCGGGGTAGCCGCTCAGGTAGGCGGCGGGCAGGTCGGGGACGGCGCTCGGGTCCTTGATGGCGTGGTCGCGGCGGCCGACGCTCTCGGCCGCCGCGGCGCGCACGACGTGCTGGTCGGTCACGGGGCTCCCGGGCGCGACGCGCAGGAAGTGATAGCGGGCGAGGTAGCCCGGGACGCCGGTGACGTCGAACATCGTCAGCAGCGTGCGGGTCCGGTCCTCCATCCGCCGGTAGTCGGCTCCCGTGCCGGTCACGGCGTAGCGGTAGGCGTCGGAGACGAGCGCCACCCCGGTCCAGATGGCCGCGTCGCCGGCGCCGTCCCAGCCCGCGAAGTGCTCGGGGGCGCCCCACACCGACTCGGGGGTGTCGGCGGGCATCGCCTGGTCGAAGCGCCGCTCGACCGTCTGGCCGTCCGCCGAGGTGTAGCGATCGTAGTAGCGGTCATAGAGGAGGGCGCGGCGGAGCAGCGGATCCTGCGCCGTGGTCCAGATGTGCGCGATGGAGTCGAAGACGTCGCATCGCTGCAGCTCCCCCGCCTCGCAGCGGGTGTCTTGGTAGACGGGGCAGCTCTCGCCGCCGATCCCGGCGAGGGGATCGGCGGCCGGCGCGGTGATCGTCGGCCCGAGGGTGCTCGGCAGCGCTGGCGTGCTCGCGTCGAGCGCGACGGCGTCGCCGTCGGGGATCGCGTCGGCGTCGCTCCCCTCGGTGTCGTCGCCGGCCTCGGCCGCGTGGGCGTCGGCGGCGCTCACGGGATCGCTCCCACAGCCCGCGGAAAGGGTCAGCAGGGCGCCGGCGAGGGCCAGGATGGCGGGGGTGAGGCGTCGTGTCACGGTCGCTCCGGCGGGGTGGGACAGCGGGGCCGACACGGTAGGCGATCCCCGGGGCGAGGGGCGAGCCTTTCCCGCGGGGCCGCGGTCGCCGTGTGGATTCGGAGCTGCTGACTGCTGCGTTGTTGACCACGGGCGCGGCGATTCGTACTTGAACGGGGTGGTATCCGAGCCCCAGCGTCGAACCGAAGTGATCCATGAGCTGCCCGGCGCCATCGCGACGGCTGAGCGCGCGGGCGCGCGGGGCTGGGCGTGGGCGCGGTGGGGCGTGCTCGTCGTGGTGGCCGCCGCGGTCGCCGCCTGGTTCCTCCTCGCGGGGGACGGTGGCGACGTCGCCGCCGGCAAGGGTCGGGGGGGTGGGGGGCCGAAGCCGGCGCCGGTGACCCTGGCCGCGGTCGAGGTGGGGGCGTTCAAGGCGCACGCCAGCTGGCCCGGGGAGCTCGACGCCGACGCGGTCGACGTCAGCTCGCTCGTCTCCGGGCGGCTGACCGCGGTCCACGTGCGCCTCGGAGACGCCGTCAGCGCGGGGCAGCTCCTCGCGGCGATCGACACCAGCGACCTCACCCGGCAGCGCGCCGAGGCGCAGGCCCAGCAGCAGGCGGCGGCGGCGGCGCGGCAGCGCGCCCAGGTCGAGCTGAAGGCGGCCGAGCGCGAGCTCACGCGAGTGCGCTCCCTCGAGACCCGCGGCATCGCGAGCGCGCAGGAGCTCGACGCCCGGGCCGCCGACGTCGCCGCCAAGCGCGCGGCGGTGGCGATGGCGCGGGCGCAGGAGGCCGAGGCCGAGGCCGGCGGCGCGACCCTCGACCAGCGCATCGCGGAGGCCCGCATCCTGGCGCCCTTCGACGGGACGGTCGCGTCCCGAGAGCGCGATCCCGGGAGCTTCGTCGCGGTCGGCGCGACGATCGTGCGGGTGGTCGCCCACGCGCCCCTCCGGGTGCGCTTCGAGGTCCCGGAGGCGGCGATCGCGGACCTGGTCGCCGATCGTCCGCTCTCGGTCACGGCGCCTCCGACCGGGGCCGCGGCGCACCCCGCCCGGGTGACCGGGACCGCGGGCGAGGTGGTGCGCGATCGGCGCGTCGTGGTGGTCGAGGGGATCGTCGACGATCCGCCGCCGAGCTGGCTCCCCGGCATGTACGCCGAGGTCGAGATCGTGCGGCGCGCGCTGTCGCGGGCGACCATCGTCCCGGCGACGGCCATCCTGTCGCGGCTCGAGGGCGACGGCGAGGTCCGCGTGGGCGTCTTCGTCGCCGACGGGGACAAGGCCCGCTGGGTGCCGATCGAGGTCGTGGCCCGCGAGGGCGAGCGCGCGGCGGTCAGCGGCGCGCTCGACGCCGACGCCCGGGTCCTGGTGAGCGGCCACAACGACCTCGCCGACGGCAGCGCGCTGCTCATCTCCGGCGCGGCCGAGGAGACGGCGGCGCCCGGAGGGGCGGACGCGACCGGCGGCGGCGCGCCGGGCGCCGGGGCACCGTGAGCCTCACCAAGCTCGCCGTCGGGCGGCCGATCGGCACCGCGGTGATCTTCTCCGCGGTGCTCGTGCTCGGCGTCGTCGCGGTCGACCAGCTCGCGGTGGATCTCCTGCCCGAGGTCGACTTCCCGCGCATCTCGATCGTGACCCGCTACGAGGGGGTCGGCCCGGAGGAGATCGAGACGCTCATCACCCGCCCGGTCGAGCAGACCGTGTCGACGGTCGATCACGTCGTCGACATCGAGGCCGTCTCCGCCGAGGGGCTGTCGCGGGTCATGCTCCAGTTCGACTGGGGGACGGATCTCGAGAGCGCGGTCAACGACGTCCGCTCCTACCTCGACCGGCTCGCCAACCGCCTCCCGGACGACGCCGATCGCCCGGTCGTCTACAAGTTCGACCTGGCCAGCGTGCCGATCGCCAGCCTCGGCGTCAGCGGGACGAGCGACCCGCGGCGGCTCCGCTACCTCGCCGACGAGACGCTGACGCGCCGGCTCGAGCGCGTCACCGGGGTGGCCGCCGTCCAGGTGCGCGGCGGGCGGGTGCGCGAGATCCGGGTCGAGCTCGACGCGGCGCGGCTCGTCGCCCTCGACGTGTCCGCGGCCGAGGTCGTCAGCGCGCTGGCGGCGGACAACCGCAACGTGTCCGCGGGGGACATGCGGGAGACCGGCAAGCAGGTGCTCATCCGCGCGGTCGGTGAGTGGCCGACGCCGGCGGCGATCGGCGACGTGCGGGTCGCCGAGCGCGACGGGCGCGCCATCTTCGTGCGCGACATCGGTGAGGTCGTCGACGGCTTCCAGGAGGTCAAGAGCGAGCAGTGGATCGACGGTGACCCGGGCATCACGATGCGCGTGACCAAGCGCCCGGGGGCCAACACCATCACCGTCGTCGAGGGGGTGCGCGCCGAGATCGAGCGCATCAACGACGAGTACGACGGCCGGGTGAAGGTCGTGCTCCTCAACAACGCCGGCGACTACATCCAGCGCTCGGTGACGAACGTGCAGTCCGCGGCGCTCATCGGCGCCATCCTGGCGGTGCTGGTGCTGCTCTTCTTCCTGCGCGACCTGCGCGCGACCTTCCTCATCGCGGTCGCCATCCCGCTCTCCATCGTCGCGACCTTCGCGCTGATGTTCTTCGCCGGCTACACCCTCAACGTCATCTCGTTCGGCGGCCTGGCGCTCGGCATCGGGATGCTGGTCGACAACGCGATCGTCATCCTCGAGAACATCTATCGCAAACGCGAGGAGGGCCTGCCCGCGGTCCAGGCCGCCCTCGAGGGGACGCGAGAGGTCGGCCCGGCGGTCATCGCCGGTACGCTCACGACCATCGCGGTGTTCGCGCCCGTGATGTTCCTCGGCGGCTTCGCGGGCGTCTTCTTCGGTGAGATGGCCGCGGTCGTCGCCTTCTCGCTGGGCTGCTCGCTGGTCGTGGCGCTGACCCTGGTGCCCACCCTGGCGGCGCGCCTGCTGGCCGGCAAGCGTCGCCCGCTGACGCCGCTGACCAGCCGCGTCTCGGCCCGCATCGAGAGGGGCATCACGCGGACCGAGGGGCTCTATGGGCGGTTCTTGCGGGCGGCGCTGCGCTCGCCGTGGTTCGTCGTGGCGAGCGCCGTCCTGCTGATGGCGGTCGCGGTGCGGCTGTCGTCGTCGGTGGGCCTCGAGCTGATGCCCGAGACCGACGAGGGGCGGATCAACGTCGACGTCGAGCTGCCCATCGGCACGCCGGTCGAGCGCACCGCGGAGGTCGTCAAGGAGCTCGAGCGGCGGACCCGCACGGTCGTCCGGCCCGAGGAGCTCGCGAGCGTCGAGAGCTCCGCCGGCCCCGAGGCGTGGTGGCGCCCGGGTGGGCAGAACGAGGGGCAGGTCGAGGTGAACCTCGTCCAGATGGAGCGGCGCGAGCGCGGGATCCACAAGATCATGGACGCGATCCGCGAGGTGGTCGCCGGTATCCCCGACGCCAACATCCGGCTGCGTGCGGGCTCCTCGAACATCCTGATGCGCATCATGCGCGGCAGCTCGGGGGAGCGCCTCGAGGTCGCCATCCGGGGTCACGACCTCGCGACGGCCGCCCGCCTCGGCGAAGAGGTCGCGGCGGTGATGCGCGAGACCCCGGGGGTCGCCGACGTGCGCGTCGCCCGCGAGGAGGGGATGGAGGAGCGCACCGTGTCCATCGACACGGCCCGCGCGGCGGACCTCGGCGTGTCCGGGGCGGAGATCGCGGCGGCGGTCGAGACCTACGTCCTGGGCAAGATCGCGACCCGCTATCGCGAGCGCGGGGACGAGTTCGACGTGCGGGTGGCGCTGCGCCAGGCCGATCGCCGCGCGACCGAGCAGCTCGCGACGCTGCCGCTGGTGACGCCGCGCGGCTCGGTGCCGCTCGGGGCGGTGGCGAAGGTCGGCGCGCGGCGCGGCCCGACGAGCATCGCGCGCGAGGGGCAGGAGCGCATCCTCTACGTGGTCGGCGGGCTCGGGGAGCGGCCGCTGAGCGCGGTGGTGACCGACCTGAGCGAGCGGCTGGCGCGCATCGAGAAGCCGGTCGGCTTCAGCGTCGGGGTCGCGGGCGAACTCGAGCAGCAGGACGAGACCTTCGGCGGGCTGGCGACCGGGGTGCTGCTCGCCATCCTGCTGGTCTACGCCGTGATGGCGGTGCAGTTCGAGTCGCTCAAGGATCCGATGGTGGTGATGGCCGCCATCCCGTTTGGCTTCATCGGGGTCGTCGTCACGCTGGTCGTGACCGGGACGACGCTGAACATGAACTCGTTTCTCGGGACCATCGTGCTCGTCGGCATCGCGGTGAACAACGCCATCGTGCTCGTCGACTACACGAACCTGTTGCGGCGTGAGCACGGGATGGACCTCGTCACCGCCGTGGTCGAGGGGGGGCGGCGGCGGCTGCGGCCGATCCTGATGACGACGTTCACGACGGTGCTGGCGATGCTCCCCATCGCCCTGGCGCTGGGGGAGGGCAGCGAGATCCAGGCCCCGCTGGCGCGGGTCGTGCTCGGCGGGCTGCTCGCCTCGACGCTGGTGACGCTCATCGTCGTGCCGTGTCTGTACTACCTCGTCGAGCGGCGCCGGGCGGCGCGTGAGACGGCGCCGGCGAACGTGCCGGGGGCCGAGCGCGTGTGAGCGGCGGGACCGCCCGCAGGTCCACCCGCACAGGGGCGGCGTGGCCGGCGTATATTGCGCTGCAATATCAAGGCTGCGGGGCCTATTTGCTTGACGTGAGAGCGTTGACTGGGTGGCATGCCGGGCGCAGGTGAGCCCATCTGCGCCCGTCCCCCCTGGAGGATCCATGTTCGTGATGTCCCGCATCACCGCGGCGCTGGTCGCCCTCACGATCGTCGCGGCCGCTGGTGCCGACGCTTCGGCTTACGTCTGGTACCGGACGAGCGTCCCGTGCGACACCGACAACCCTTGTGGTGCGGACCTCGGCACCTGCAACCTCGGCACCCACCTGTGTTCGGGTGAGGGGCCGCCGATGCGGTGGTTTCGCACCGAGACGACCGTCCGCGTGTCGACCGCCGAGCCCGAGGAGGTGAGCTGGAACGACTACTACGAGATCGTCGAGTACGCGTTCGCCCAGTGGGACGTCCCGGGCTGCCAGATCCCGCAGGTCGACGTGGTCGGCACGACGGAGGCGACGAGCATCACGACGCCGACCAAGCTCACCGACGAGCCCGACAACATCGTGGTCTTCATCAAGTCGGCCAACGCCTGGCGCGCGCTGCCGGGGACGACGAGCACCCAGATCGCGCTGACGTTCATCGCGAACAACCCGGTGACGGGCGAGATCATCGACGCCGACATCGCGGTGAACGACTCGTTCAAGTTCACCACGGCGGACGACGCGACCTCGGGCGTCGACCTCAAGTCGTCGATCACCCACGAGTGCGGACACTTCTTCGGCATGGCCCACAGCCTCGACCAGGCCGCGACGATGTACGCCACCTACGGCAACGACATCGCGTCGCGGACGGCGGCCCGGACCCTCGAGAACGACGACATGGACGGGGTCTGCGCCCTGTACGAGGACGTCCCGGAGTGGAAGCCCCCGGTGACCACCCCCCCGAGCACTCCCGGTGACTGTGCCGCGGGCGGCGGGGGCGCGCCGGCCTACCTCGCCTTCGCGCTGTTCGGCCTGTTCGCGCTGCGCCGCCGATCTGCGCGTCCCCGAAAGCTCGGAAGACGCCCGGTCTGCCTTCGCTTCCGGGAACACGCACCTGACGACGCCTCCTTGCTATCCGATCAACTTATCCCGGCACGGGCCCTGAGGGTGAAGGGGCGGGCGCCGAGCGTCCGCCCCTTCTCTTTGCTGCGCCGCGCCGTGTTGCCGACGCCGGCCCCGCTCGCGGTCCCGCCGGCACAGGCGCTGACGTCGCAAGCGCGGAACGACGCGGCCTCTCTGGGAGTGTGGGCGTCCCGCGCGCCCAGGTGCCGACGTCGCAAGCGCGGAACGACGCGATCTCACTGGGAGGGTGGGCGTCCCGCGCGCCCAGGTGCCGACGTCGCAAGCGCGGAGCGACGCGACCGCACTGGCAGGGAGCCGCGTTCCCGGCCGTGCCGCGCCGCCTCGGTCGCGCGCCTCTGCGAACGAGCGGCCTGAAACGGGAGAAGGGGCGAGCGCTCTCGCGCTCGCCCCTTCAATCGCTCCTGGCTGGACGGGCCAGGCGCCTCGTCCCGTACTACACCCCGGTCGGGATCAGAGCTCGCAGTTCGAGGACACCGCCGTCAGGCAGATGTCACCGTCGCCCGCCTCGCCGTCCGCCGTGTCGTTGTCGGCCGGCGCGGTCGCCGTGTCGGCGCCACCGTCGATGTAGTCGTCGCCCGCGCCGCCCGTGAGGGTGTCGTCGCCGTCGTCGCCGAAGATGCTGTCCGCGCCGGCGCCGCCCGCGATGGTGTCGTCGCCGTCCTTGCCTTCGAGGGTGTCGTCGCTGGCCGCGCCGGTGATGTTGTCGTTGCCCGCGCCGCCGATGATGTGCTCGCAGTTGATGATCTGGTCGGTCTCGCTGGCCTCACCGTCGTTCTTGGTCGCGCAGTCCCCGTCCGCCGAGTCACCGGTGAGCGCCGTCGCGATGCAGAGCGTGACGGTCAGCGCGTTGGTGCGGCTCGAGTAGTCGACGGTGTCGAAGCCGGCGCCGCCGTTGAAGATGTCCGCGCCGCTCGTGGCCGAGCCCTCGAGGAAGGTGTCGTCGCCGGGGCCGCCGTTGAGGATGTCGTCGCCGGGGCCGCCGTCGAGGACGTCGTCGCCCGAGCCGCCGGTGATGGTGTCGTTGCCGGCGCCGCCGATGACCTTCTCGATGTCGGACTTGATGTTGTCGAGCTCGTCGGTCTCGCCGTCGAAGGCCTTGTTGTCGATGCTGAGGGTCACGGCGTTGGTGCGCGAGGCGTAGGTCACGACGTCGGTGCCGGCGCCGCCCGCCATGGAGTCGCCGCAGTCCGCCGCGCTGCCCTGGGTGAAGGTGTCGTCGCCCGCGCCGCCCTCGAGGACGTCCGCGTCGAGGGAGCAGTCGGCGTTGCCCGCGCCGCCGTTGAGGGTGTCGTCGCCGTCGCCGCCGAGGAGCTTGTTGGAGATGTTGCTGCCGGTGATGGTGTCGTCGCCGGAGCCGCCGGTCACGTTCTCGACGTCGGCCTTGACGTCGTCGGTCTCGCTCGCGAGGCCGTCGTTGGCGGTCCCGTCGAGGGTGACCGTGAGGTCGCCGGTGCGCGCGGAGTAGTCCATCGTGTCGGTGCCGGCGTTGCCGTTCATCACGTCGGCGCCGTCGGCCACGGCCGCGCTCTTGAAGGTGTCGTCGCCGTCGCCGCCCGACAGGGTGTCGTCGCCGTCGCCGCCGGTGATCGTGTCGTTGCCCGCGCCACCGTTGACCGAGAGGTCAGCGCTGAAGGCGTCGAGGGCGGTGACGCCCGACGACAGGTGGTTCGCGCTGATCGCGCCGCCCGCGCCGCTGAACACGTCGTTGCCGTCGCCGAGGGCGAAGACGAACTCCTCGGCGTTCGAGACCATCACGTCCGCGGTCTTGTCCCCGGAGAGCTCGAAGAAGGCCACGCCGCCTGACTCGCCGGCGGTGAACTTGTCGATGCCGACGTTCGAACCGCGGACTTTGAAGGCGTCGGCGGTGCCGCCGGCCATGTCGATGGTGACGCCGCCCGTCGCCGAGAAGACGGTGCCGAAGCTGCCCTGGGCGATGTCGAGGATGACCTCGTCGTCGCCAGAGGTGCCGTTGATGACGAGCTTCTTGACGGTCGTCGTGGTCAGCGCGACGTCGTTCGAGTCGACGCACGGGTTGTGGTTGACCGAGATCTGCTTGGCGACCACGGCGACCACGACCGAGCTCACGCCCGCGGTCAGGTCGAGGGTCAGTGTCTTCGTGTCCGCGTCGTAGCCGCTCGAGCCAGCGGTCGAGCACGACGCGAGCACCGAGCCCAACGCGGTCGTGTTGACGCCGAGGTCATCGGTCTGGGTGCTGGTGCCGTCATCGGGCGTCGGCGCGTTCGCGCAGCCGCCGATGGCCAAGAGCAGCCCGGCGACCAGCGCCGTTGCGTTCGTAGTGAGGATGCTGAGTCTCATGACGCCTCCAAATCCTTTCTGTGGCTCGGTCGCCCGAGGTAGGGCGTCCGGCGCGTTGCCCGTCCGAAGGTAGAGAACGGGTCTTTGAGCGATAACTTTAGTTGGCGGTTTGAGAATGCTGTCCGGTTGGTGAATGCTCGCCGCCGCTGGCCGTCCTGAGACGGCCCCCCGAACGTCGCCCTGGAGGTCACCCATGCGCAGCATCGCGCGTCTCATTCAGTTCACGAGCCTGGCCGCTCTGCTGGCCGCGCCGCTCGCCGCGAGCGCCCAGCCGGGCGCGCTCACCGTCCACGACCCGTTCTTCGAGGCGGGTCGCTTCATGACCCGCAACCTCCGCCTCAACGGTGGCGGCAACAGCCTCATCGTCGCGCACGGCGGCAACGTCGTCGGGACCGTCGAGATAAAGCACCGCTGCCACGACTGCCCGCCCAACAGCCGCAACCAGATCATCATCGGCCTCGGCGGCGACGCCCAGGCCCAGGCGTGCATCTGGAATGGCGGCCCCCGCTCGCAGGGCTGGGAGGCGGCACGCTTCGCCCTCGACGTGCCCGACGTCCCGGGCGTCTACGAGGTGCGCGTGCGCTACGCCGAGGCCGGCAGCTGCCGCGACGCCCCGCGCTGGTGGAGCGTCGACCGCCCGGGCGGGCCGACCGGCGCCTCGACCATCGGCGTCATCGTCGTCGAGGGCGACCCGGTGCCGCCCCCGCCGGCCGAGCGCCCGTGGCGCGCGATCATGCGCGACGTCGACCAGACCACCGGCGACCTCGACGACGTGACCGAGAAGCTCGAGCGCGTCACCAAGGGGCGGTCGATGAACCGGCGCGACCAGGATGACGCGCGCCAGCTCAGCAAGCGCGCCGCCGACCTGGTGAAGACCCTCGACGACCTGCACGGCGAGCTCGACGACGCGATGGCGCGGGCCCTACACGAGACGCGTCGCGACGACCGCCCGGGCCGCAAGCGCCCGCGGCCGCGCGCCTTCGTGCGGCCGACCATCGTCGTCGTCGCGGCCCCCGAGCCCGACCTCGGCCCGCAGCCGCTCGCCCCGGACGCCTACTCACGCCTGCTCAAGCGGATCGACGACGCGGCCTTCCCCGACGCCCAGCTCCAGACCCTGCGCGACGCCATCAACGCCGACGCGTACTTCCTGACCCGCCAGGCGCTCGGCGTCCTCAAGGAGTTCTCCTTCGACAACCACAAGGTCGACGCCGCGGCGATGATGTGCCCGCGCATCGTCGAGCCGGGCGCGCTCCCGGAGCTCCTCGGGGCGTTCACCTTCGACAACTACCGCGACCAGCTGCGCAGCGCGACCCACAACCGCTGCGGCTATCAGCCGTGACGTAGGTCTATTGCATTGCGGAAGCAGGAAGAGCCTGGGCGCATATCGCATGTGCCCGGGCCTTTTTGCATTGCAGCGCGATCGTCAGCTCGGGTCGAGCCGGTCGAGCTCGCGGCAGGCCTCGCCCAAGGCCTCCTTGGCGGTTCGGCCGTAGGCGACGCAGGGCTCCGGGAGGTCGGGGGTGGTGCCCTCGAAGCGCCAGCGGCCGTCGGACGCCTTCGCCAAGCTCAGGCTCGGGAAGGCCGCGTCGAGCAGGTCGAGCGCGGCGACCACGCTCGGGGGGCGCGCGGCGCGGCGGTCTTCCTGGATGCGGCGCACCTCGGCCATGACCGCGTCGTCTCCCGCCGCCACCAGCGCGTTCTGACGCTCGGGCTCGAGGCCGGCGATCGCCTCGGCGGCGCTCATCCCGACGTCGCCGCGCTCGACCGCGTCGACCAGCCCGGGGACCGCCTTGTCGAGGAGCTGGCGCCCCCGGGCGATGGCCCTCTCCGAGACGTTGACCAGCGCCGCGGCGGCCTGGCGGGCGCGCTTGAAGTCCGCCGCCCGCAGCGGCGGCGCGGTGGCGGGGGCGTCTCCCTCGCCGACTCCCTCGCCCTCCGGCGGCGGCGTCGGCTCCGGGTCCGACGCCTCGCGCTCGGCCACCCGCGCGCTCGCCTCGCGCTCGGCGATGAGGCGCTCCGCTCGGGCCCCGACGACCGCCTTCTGGGTGTCGCTGAGGTGGCGTCGGTGGAAGTTGAGCGACAGCACCCAGCGGACCGGGTCGTCCCCCTCCCACTCCCGGACGTCGGGGTCGACCCCGGCGAGCGCGCACGCGCGCAGGCGATTGCGACCGTCGAGGATCTGACCGTCGTGGAGCCAGATGGGCTGCTGCTGTCCGTGGCGTCGGATGTCCGCGGCGAGCTCGGTGATGGCCGCGTCGGGCATCATCGGCAGCATCGCGCAGGCCGGGTGGACCGGGTAGCCGCTGATCATCTCCATGAGCTCTCCGATAATGGCGGGGTCCGCTACGGCGTGTGGAGGCACCACGTGCCGGGGGCGACGAAGAAGGTGTCACACTGCTGCATGTTGGCCGGGCAGTCGTTGACGTCGTCGCAGGTGTCGGTGCAGAGGTAGGGGCCGTCGTTGCGCGAGACGCAGAGCCCGGAGGCGCAGTCCTCGGCGTCGACGCAGGTGGCGCCGACGGCAGCGGTCCCGCGCGGGGCGGAGACACAGCACGGGATCTCGAAGCCGCTCGACGAGATGTCCTGGCAGCGCTTCGCCGCCGCGCAGTCGTGGTTCGAGAAGCACTCCTCGAGGCTCGCCTGGGCGCAGTTGTCGTCGACGCTGGGGAGCGAGGTGTCGGCCGCCGCCGTGTCCGTGGCCTCGGCGGTGTCCGCGACGAAGGTGTCGGCCGTGTCCGCGACCGCCGTGTCGGCGACCTCGGTCGTGTCGGCGACGCTCGTGTCGGCGGCCTCGGCCGTGTCGGCGACGCTCGTGTCGGCGGCCTCGGCCGTGTCGGCGGCCTCGGCCGTGTCGGCGGCCTCGGTCGTGTCGGCCGTGGCGCCGCCGCTGTCACCGCAGGCCGCGAGCGGGGCGGTGGCGAGGGCGAGGGCGAGGAGGGAGGTGTGGAGGGCGGTCGCGCGCATCTTTTCACTCCAATGGAGTTTCGCTACCGCATGGCCCGCTTCGCGTGCGGCCAGGCGGCCTCTCGGGGTGCTGAACGGCGTCGTATCGGTCGGGCCACTGCGGTCTCCCCGGGCGCTGCGCCCCGAGCCCCGCAGCGGTGCGACTTCGTCGACCTGCGGGGGTAGCCACGATCTCCGTGTCCCCACCTGCCGTTTCAGGTGGGGGCCGCCGAAGGTGACCGAAGGGCCGCCCGAGCGCAAGCCCTTTGCCGCCGGCCAGGCGTCCGTGGCGTCGCCGAGGGCGCTCAGTCGCTGATGCGCGGCGCCTCGTAGCGGCGCCCGGGGACGAGGGTCTCGGCGTAGGGGCTGTCCCAGGTCGTCCCGAAGAAGCGGGCGAGCTGGGCGTTGAACGCCCGGCTCGCGACGATGACGCCGACGTTGCGGCTCCCGTAGAAGTAGCCGCGCCCCCAGTTGCTGGTCCCGACCCAGCCCTGGTCGTCGTCGACGAGCATGAGCTTCGAGTGGCAGACGCGCGCGAAGGACACGAAGCCGGTCGTCGCCTCGGGGATGGAGACGAAGCGGACCTCCACCCCGGGGACGGCCGCGAGCTTCTCGAGCGCCGGGAGGCGGTCCCCGCGCAGGTTCCAGTTCGCCACCATCAGGCGGACGGTCACCCCGCGGAGCGCGGCGCGGCGCAGGGCGTCGTCGAGGGTGTCGAAGGGCTCCTCGCCCCGGTGGCGGGTCTCATAGGCCAGGAGCTGGACGCTGACGCGCTTCTTGGCGCCGTCGATGAGGCCGACGAGCCGCGGCAGCTCCCACAGCGCCTCGTCGGGGAGCCAGTTCACCGGGCTGCCGACCGCGGTGATCTTGGCGGGCTCGCCGCCGAAGGTCGCCTGCACCGGGAACGCCGAGGCGGGGACGTGCGACACCCGCGCGTCGGTCGGCGCGCCCGTCGCGAGGCCCCAGTCGGTCGCGAAGACGTCGCTCAGGAAGCCCACGACCTCGGGGACGCGCACCCGCAGGCCGAGCTCCTGGATGTGCTCGAGGGAGCGCCAGTCGAAGTTCTGGCTGCCGAGGTACGCCTCGACCCCGTCGACGACGAAGTACTTGGCGTGCAGCACGCCGCCGAGGGTGGGGCCGACGTCCCACTGCACCACCCGGACGTTGTCGACGGTCCCGAGGCGGTCGAGATCGTCGTGGTACTGCTTGGCGAACTTGGCGTCCGCGAGGATCCGGACCTTCACCCCGCGCGCGCCGGCGGCGGCGATCGCCTCGAGCACCGGCGCCATCCGCTTGCCGGGCTCGCTGATGACGTAGAACTCGGCGATGTCCAGGGTCTTCGTCGCGCGCCCAATCATCTGGGGCCACACCTCGAAGGCGTCGCGGACATCCGCGTGGTCGAGGGTGGTCTCGACCGGGACGCTCTCGATCAGCTCGATGGTTGCGGCCTCGGGCGGCGCAGGGCCGCCGACGGCGCGGGCGGTGCCGCAGCCGGTCAGGAGCGCGAGGAGGAGGGGGGGCAGGAGCGGGAGGGCGCGGGGCAGGGCGTACATGGGCGGCACTTTAACAGCATCTCCGACGCCGGCACGCGTTCATTGGTCTGAAACGGCAGGGCGCGGACCGGAGTCCGTGGCTCTCCGCGACGGCAGGGCGGGACCCGGAGGCCGGAGCTGGCGCCACAAGGGACACACCGTGGCCCCGCCGGTCGGCCGCGGAGGCCGCAGGCCCGCGCCCGATACCCGGGCGCTGCGCCCCGCGAGACGCGAAGCGGGCCGGGCGGCGGCGAAACCGACCTGAAGTGGCAGGGCGTCGAGAAAGCGGCGCCGCGGCGCCCGGTCGCGCGTCCCGGAGATAGGCACCGGGGCCGCTCGCGGGGGGAGTGCGAGCGGCCCCGGTGACGCCGGACGCGGGGGAGCGTCCGACGCCGCCCATCGGCCTCACCTCGTATCGGTCCCGTCACCCAGGTCGCGTGGGATCGACGCCGTGACGCCAGGGGGAGTGGCGATCGGGGGAATCGGCGAGATCTCGTGCGCATGCGACGACGAGCGGCGCTGCGCGGTGGTGCGACACATGAGGTCTTGATCCGATGGGGAGGTGTTCTCTCGAGAGACCCGCGGCCCGGCGGGTCATGGGTCCCACGGGAGGGACCGAATGGACAATCTCATCATACACGTATGGTGGCGGCCGGCAGATTCGTTGCCGCGAACGCACAGGCGCCTTTGTAACCGGCGGGGCCGGCGACGCCAGCGGGTGCGGAGGAAAGCGCTGATAAGTAAACGCTATCGCTCCGTTGCGTTGCGGTGGGAGTCTGACGGCCGGGCGCGGATCGCGACGGCGGCGCGGGGCCGCCGGGGTGACCTCCGGCGGCCCCTGCGCGATCAGGGGCGTCGGGATCGAGGCACCACGCCGGGACCGCGGGGCGTCAGCCGCCCGCCACGATCTTCTGCACCGCGAGGACGACGCCGGTCAGGCTCTCGCCGGCGATGAAGCCGGCCGCGAGGACGATCAGGAAGCGCGTGGTCCACTTCGGGACGGCCCGGCCGAGGATCAGCGCGGCGAGACCGCCGAAGAACATCGAGATGGCGTAGTAGGCGGGGATGACGATGGCGATGCCCATCGCCGTCGGGCTCGGGACGAGCTTGCGCGCGCTCTGCGGCAGGACCTTCTCGAGGATCGCCAGCACGAAGCCGATGCCGGCGCCCCAGGCGATGGCGGTCACCGCGCCCGCCGGCATGGCGCCGATCCCGTCCTTGAAGAGCTCGGCGACCGCCTTCCACTGGGCGACCGCGGGGGCCGCCCACTCGTTGGTCAGGAGCATGCTCTGCGGGTCGGGGATGAGGATGAGGTACGCCGCCGAGCCCACCAGGGCGCCGGCGAGGACGCCGAAGAGCTGGGCGAAGGCGAGGTGGCGGGGGGAGGCGCCGACGAGGACCCCGGTCTTCATGTCGTGGAGGAGGTCCGCGCACTGGCTGGCCGCGCCGCCGGTCACGTTGGCCGCCATCAGGTTGGCCGTGGCGTTGCCGGGGTCGAGGGCGCCGAAGGTGAGCTGGGTGACCTTGCCCATCGGGCCCACCGGCGTGATGCCGGTCTCGCCGGACACGCGCGCGGCGACGATGGCGAGGAGCACCGTCAGCAGCACGCCGAAGGTCGCGATGCCCCAGCCGATCCCGAAGATCACCGACTGCAGCACGACCGACAGGAGCAGCGCCGCCAGCGCGATCTTCGCGAAGGTCCCGCGGCTGAGCTCGTCGCTGCGCACGGCGGCCTCGACGGCCGCGCCCCCGCGCCGGGTCGCCCCGAAGATCGCCCGCGCCACCGAGCGCCACGAGAACGCGAAGGACGTCAGCGACGCCGTGATCATCAGGGCGACCCCGGGCCACAGCAGCCACTTGATCATGCTCCCGAACCACATCCCGTCACCGTTGACGGCGCCGTCCGCCGTCAGCCCCGGCGCGGCGAGCCCGGCGTCGAGGATCTCGGGGCCGAGGATCCCCCACGCGACGATGGCGCCGAGGAGCATCGACACCCCGGCGCGGAACCCGATGATGGCGCCGACGCCCACCATCAAGAGGCTCGGGTCGAAGGCGAAGGTGAGGTTCTTCAGGCTGACGCTCGAGACCCCCTTGGCCGCCATGGCGCCGCCCTCGGCCGTCGCGACGGAGCCCGGCACGGCGAGCTTGGCGACGCTCGCGACGGTGACCGCGACCTTCAGCGCCGCCGCCACGACCGCGCCCGTCAGCAGCATCAGGACCCGGGCGATGGCCTCCTTGCCGCGGGCGTACATCTCCTTGAGCGTCTCCGCCGTCGCCACGCCGTTGGGGAAGGGGAGGTTGTCGACCTCGACCATCTGCTTGCGCAGCCCGACGGCCACGACCACGCCCACGAGCCCGACCGACAGCACCCACAGCGCGAGCACCGGATAGGAGAGCTCCTGGCCGGTGATCATCGTCAGCGCAGGGATCGGCGCCACCAGCCCCGCCGACGAGATCGACGCCCCCGCCGAGGCCGCCGTCTGGTTGACGTTGTTCTCCAGCAGGTTCCAGGACCGCGTCCCGAACGCCGCTCGCAGCGCGGAGAAGACGCCGTACGACAGCAGCGCTGCCGTGATCGACATGTTGAAGCCCCAGCCGATCTTCAACCCCGCGTAGATGTTGCAGAGCGACAAGACGCCCCCGAGCACCATCCCGCTGACGATCGCGCGGACGGTGAACTGGGGAGCGCTCGGCGGCGCTGGGACGAGCGCAGGGGACGGCACGGGGGCCTCGACGACGGTCATCGGGTACCTCACGGGGACGACGCGGCGCCGCGGCGTCGCGCCGATCAGGGGGCTGGAACGGGGTAGGGCGAGCGTTGTGCGAATGCGAGATGCTACGGCGGGGAGGTGTCGACGCACTGGCCGTCGAAGCACGTCCAATCTATTCCTCGCAGTGCACAATCCTCGCGCCCGGCGATCGGATAGGCGCAGGCGCCCGACACGCAGGAGCCGCTGTCCGACGGCGTCTCGGCGAAGTCCCCGGCGCAGCTCGGGGCGGGCGGCGCGTCACAGACGGCGCCGGTGCACGGGCTCGGGGTGGATTCGAGCTGCCCGGCGCGGGCCGGCTGGTAGCCGTCCTGGGAGCCGTCCTCGCCCGCGGTGCCGGTCGCGCGGTCGCACAAGAGCCAGCTCGCGCCGCCGTCGACGCTCACCCGGAAGGCCGCGTCCCAGAGGCCGACGCCGGGGGCGGGGACGGTCGCGGTCCAGGCGTCCCAGCCGAGCGCCGCGGTGTCCACCCAGGCGGGGTCGGCCGTCGCCGGGGTGAAGCTCCAGGTGTCGTCGGGGACGCCGCCGCGCGCGCCGAGGCCGAGGTCGACCCGGACGCCGACGATGGCGTCGCTGCCGTGGGTGCGGTCGGTGAGGCCGACGAAGCGCAGGCGCGCGCGGGCCGTGTAGAGGTCGCCCTCGGGGACGGTCGCGCTGGCGGGGGTCTGGAAGCGACACACGCCGGCGACCGCCGGGCAGGGGGCGTTGGGGTCTCCCGGGGTCCCGAGGTCGCCCGCGCCGTAGGCGCTGGTGGCGTCGCACCACAGCGCGCCGAGATCGTTGGCGGCGGCGTCGAAGGAGCTCGGGGTGAGCTGCATCGCGACCCCGATCGAGGCGGGGAAGGGCAGGCCGACCCCGGTGCCCCAGGCGACGCGGTCGATGACGACGCCGTCGCAGTCGAGGACCAGCTCGTCGGCGCCGTTGCCGAGGGTGACGTCGGTGCCCCAGGCGTAGTCGAGGACGACCCCGCCGTTGAGCGCCACGTCGGCGTCCTTGCCGAGCACCAGGCGCTCGCCCGGCGCGACGAGCAGCGCGCCGTCCGCGGCGTCGATGAAGTGCAGATCGCTGTCGTCGTCGTGGATCGCGCAGCCGTCGAGGTTCACCGGGGCGTCGCTGAGGTTGGTGACCTCGACCCACTCGCCGAAGAAGTCGGCGACCGCCGCCGGGCGGCGCATGATCTCGTCGAAGATCACCGCGCCCGCGGCCGGGGGCTGTGCGGCCCCGACGCAGGCGCCGGCGGCGCAGCTACCGCCGAGGAGCGCGCAGTCGATCGTGCGCTCGGGGAAGTCGCAGTCCGCGGCGTCGAGCGCCGCGCCGATCAGGGCGCAGGCGCCGGGCGCCTCGAAGGTGAGCAGCAGGTCGCCGTCGCACACGCCGTCCGGCGGGTCGACGCACGGGTTGGGGTTGCAGGCGCTCCGCAGGGTGACGTGCAGCGCGCCGGCGTTGTCGAGCTGGTAGCCGTTCTGCGAGCCGTCCTCGCCCGGGGTGCCGGTGGCCCGGTCGCACACCGTCCAGGTGACGCCGCCGTCCGCCGAGAACCGGAAGGCGAGATCGAACTCGCCCGCCTCGGCGGGCGCCGCGACCGTCGAGAGGTACTGGTCGGAGCCGACCGCGTCGACGTCGCTCCAGGCGGCGTCGGGCTGGGCGGGGGTCCAGACCCAGTCGGTGTCGCTGATCGGCGAGGTGTTCGCGGGGCCCCAGCCGGCCTCGGCGAGGAGCAGCGGGTCGGGGTCGGTGCCGGCGGTGGCCGTGGTCACGCCGGCCTCGACGACCTGGCCCACGGCGACGAAGGGCTGGCTGTCGAGGAGCTCCGCCTCCACGGGGCCCACCAGCCGGCAGCGGTCGACGGGCTCGGGGCACGCGGTGTTGGGGGCGCCCGGGGTGCCGATCTCGGAGCCGTCGGCGTCCGGGTAGCGCAGCACGCCGACACACCAGGCCGAGCCGACGTCGTTGCCTTCGGCGGTGGTCTTCTTCGGGTCGAGGCTGAGGCTCGCGCCGGTCGTGTTCGGCCACCCCGAGGTGGTGTAGGTGACCGTGTCGATGACGACGCCCCCGCACTCGATCACGACGACGTCGCTGGTGTTGTTGAGGTTGAAGTCGGCCCCGTAGGCGTAGTCGACGTGGGCGCCGCCGTTGTCGCCGAGGTCGGTGCTCTTGCCGAGCACGATCTGCGCGCCGGGCTGGACGATGAGCGGCGGCGCCGTCGGGATGAGGTGGCCGTCGGCGGCGTTGTCCCGCAGGGTGCAGCCGGCGAGGTCGAGGGCGTCGGCGCTGACGTTCGTGAGCTCCACCCACTCGCCGAGGGTGTCGAAGACGACCCGCGGGTTCTTCATGATCTCCGTGATGACCAGCTCGCCCACCGCCGGCAGGCGCGCGGTGCCGACGCACCCGCCGCCGTCGCAGGCGCCGCCGAGGTAGGCGCAGTCGGTGTGCTGCTCGGCGTAGCTGCAGTCGGGGGCGCCGCCGTCGACCTCGCAGCCGCCGGGGCTCGCGTAGGAGACGCGCACGTCACCGTCGCACCAGGCGCCCGGGGGGGAGTCGCACGGGTTCGGCACGCACGGGCTGTCGATGACGGTCAGGTGCCCGGCGTCGGCGACGCTGTAGGTCCCGTCTCCCGGGGTCGCGTCGCAGTGGGCCCAGCTCAGGCCGCCGTCGAGGGAGAAGCGGAAGGCGATGTCGTAGGCGCCGAGGGCGAGGCCGTCGAGATCGACCTCGTACTGGTCTTCGCCGGGCGCGCTGGCGTCGTCCCACCCGACGGTCGGGACGGCGTCGCGCCAGGTCCAGTCCGCGTTGCCCGCGGGCTCGGTGCCGCGCGGGCCGGCGCCGGCCTCGGCGCGGAGGAAGTAGATGAAGTCGATGTCGGGGCTCTGGTCGGTGGCGCCGGCCTCGTAGATGCGGCCAAACAGCGTGGTCACGTCCCCCTCGTAGGCCGAGAAGTCGAGCGGGGCCACCAGCGCGCAGCGGTCCACCTCGCCGTCGCGCGGGGGGCACGCGGGGTTGGCGGCGCCCGGGGTGCCGGCGTCGCTGTCGCTGTAGTGGGCGGTCGCCTCGCACCAGCGGGTCGCGTCGTCGTTGGCGCCGGCGGTCTGGTCGGCGCTGGCGGAGTAGCTCAGCGCGACGCCGGGCAGGATCACCCAGTGCGCGGCGTCGTAGTCGATGCGGTCGATCTCGGCGCCGTCGCAGCGCAACACGACGGCCCCCGCGGTGTTCGACAGCACCAGCCCGGCGTACGCGACGTCGACCGGGACGCCGCCGTTGGCGACGGGGTTGGCGCTCGACCCGAGGACCACGCGCGCGCCCGGGGAGACGCGGGTCGCGCCGGCGGTGGAGCTGAGCGTGGCGAGCTGTGAGCCGCCGTTCGTGAGGGTGCAGCCGGCGAGCTCGAGGTCGCCGGCGGCGAGGCTCGTGAGCTCGATCCACTCGCCGAAGACGTCGGCGACGCCCGCCGGGTCGATCATGACCTCGGTGATGAGGAGGTCCCCAGGGGTGGGCGCCGGCGCCGGCGGGACGTAGGTGTCCACCGGCGGCTCGGTGTCGGCGGGGGTCGTGTCCGCGGTGACGGTGTCGGGCTGCTCGGTGTCGGGCTGCTCGGTGTCGGGCCGCTCGGTGTCGACGGTGACGGTGTCGGGCTGCTCGGTGTCGACGGTGACGGTGTCGGGCTCCACCGTGTCCGGCTCCGCCGTGTCGGGGGCCACCGTGTCGAGCGGCGCGACGCTGTCGGCGACGTCGTCCCCCGAGACGTCGACGGTGTCCGCTGCGTCGGCGTCCAGGGAGCCACGCACGTCGCTGCCACACGCCCACAGCGTGAGGGTGAGGGCGATGATGGAGGCCCGAACGGCGGACTGGGACAAGGCGCGCTCCTTCGCTCCGGTCAGGGCACGATTTAACGCGGGCCTGCCCCTCGGGGCAAGCTGCCGGCGCCCGCCCCGACCCCCGACCTGCTCGCCGGTCGCGCTCGCGAGGGAGCCAGCGCCTACCGGTTCACGGCGTTGTCGCAGCAGGGATCGCCGCAGCAGCCGTCGAGGGCGAGGCCGTCGGCGAGGTGGTAGAACGGCGACTGGGAGCCGCCGATCCGCGCCGTGATCCCCTCGGGCGACACGGCGAAGCTCGCGTCGCCGTCGAGGCTGGCGATGGTCGCCCCGCACGTGGTGCGCCCGACGCTGGCGACGGTCGGCGCAGCGGACGCCTGCATCGTGTGCGTGAAGGTCTCGGGCGCGCTCCGGGCGTACTCGGTCGTCACGCCGCTGCCGGGGACGTCGACCTGATGGCCGCCGCAGGACAGCGTCGCGGCGGCGGAGCTCAGCTCGACCTCCCACTGCACGTAGGGGTAGACCGCGCCATCTGCGGTCGCGTTGTTCGCCAACGCGCCATCGCTCGCGGTCGCCCGCGCCGACAGCACGCAGCGCCCGGGGAGCGCGTCGGGGCGCAGGCCGAAGGCCATGTTCCAGCTCGCGACGCCGTTCGAGGCCTCCACCGTGCGATAGACCGCCGTCTGGAAGACGAAGGGCGCCGACCCCGGGCCGGCGTTGCCGGGGCCGAGCGACGGGTCGTAGGGCCACTCGCCGATGAGCAGGTCGTCACCGTCGTAGCAGCGCAGCGTGATGTTGTCGTAGTAGAGCCAGGTGTCGGCGCCGGGGCCCGCGCTACACGCCCACGCGACCACCGCCGTCTGCCCGCGCTCGCCGGTGGCGGGGTCGTGCAGCAGCAGGAGCGGGCCGCCGTTGCGCTCGCAGTCGAGCTTGGCCGAGCAGAACACGTCGCTGAAGCTGACCGCCACGTCGAAGAAGCCCTGGGTCGCCGTGCGCGCGATGGTGAGGTCGAAGCCGACCGGCGTGTCCGAGTTCGCCTGGCAGGTCGCGGTCTTGACGCAGCCGTCCGGCGCCGCGCACGGGTTGTGCCAGGCGCTCGTCGGGATGGAGCTCGCCCCGCCCCCCGGCGTCGCCGGGCACGGGCCGCCCTGGCACATGTCCTCCATCACGAGGCGCACGCTGGAGGCGCCGCCGTCGGAGGCGTCGCAGGTGCCGACGAACGAGACGCTGCCGGCGTTGTCGCCGTATTGGCTGGCGCAGACGTGGGACTTGGTCCAGACGACCTCGCCGGTCGTCGGATCGGCGCCCGCGAAGATCGTCAGCGCGTAGCACGCGTCGGTGACGTTCGGCAGCGACAGCGGCGCGACGTTGATGGCCAGGCCCGGGCCGGCCGCGTCCGCCGGCGTCTGCTGGCTGGAGCACGCCGCGGCGAGGCCGCAGGCGAGGAGGAGGGCAGCGTTTCGCGTCATCTTCATGGCTGGCACCAGAGCACGTCGGAGACGATGAGCTGACCGTCGGCGTCGGCGTCGCAGGTGACCTCGCCGGTCACCGCGCGCACGCAGCGGATGGACCCGACCGGGCCCTGGGCGCCGGAGACGACCCCATAGAACACGAGCGGCGTCGCCCCGAGCTCGCAGGTCATGGTCGACCCGCACTCGCCGGCGGCGAGGCACTTGTCGCTCTGCGGCTCGTAGACCGTGTCGGCGGGGCACGCGCAGGTGCCGGCGTCGCAGGTGCTGTCGACGCAGTCGCCGGGGGCGTCGCAGCTCGCGCCGTAGGGGCAGGCGGGGCAGGCGCCGCCGCCGCAGTCGATGTCGGTCTCGGCGCCGTTGAGGGTGCTGTCGCCGCAGCTCGGGGCGATGCACTCGGCGGCGTCGCACACGAGGCTCGCGCAGTCCTCGTCGGCCGCGCAGATCTGGCCGTCCTGGCACGCCGGGCAGATCGTCGGGCCGCCGCAGTCGACGTCGGTCTCGTCGCCGTTGGCCACGCCGTCGCTGCACGTCGGCTCCTGGCAGACCGCGTCGCACACGCCGCTCGCGCAGTCGCCGTCGCCGTCGCAGTCGTCGCCGGTGGCGCAGGTCGCGCCGCAGCTCCCACCGCAGTCGACCCCGGTCTCGGTCCCGTTCAGCACGCCGTCGCCGCAGGTCGGGGCCTGGCAGACGCCGTCGCACACGGCGCTCACGCAGTCGGCGCCGCTGTCGCAGCCGCCGCCGGCCGCGCAGTCGCCGCAGGTCGGGCCGCCGCAGTCGACGCCCGTCTCGTCGGCGTTCTTCACGCCGTCGCCGCAGGTCGCCGCCTGGCAGACGCTGTTGCTGCACACGCCGGTGGTGCAGTCGGCGCCCGTGGCGCAGCCCTCGCCCGGGTCGCAGTCGTCGGGGCAGCTCCCGCCGCAGTCGGCGCCGGTCTCGCCGCCGTTCTTCACGCCGTCGCCGCAGGTCGCGGCCTGGCAGACGGTGTTGAAGCAGACGCGGCTCAGGCAGTCGTTGGCGACGGCGCAGGTCTTGGTCGCCACGCACGCCGTGCAGCTCGTCCCGCCGCAGTCGACGTCGGTCTCGTCGCCGTTGAGCGTCAGATCCGTGCAGCTCGCGCTCTGGCAGACGTCGCCGGCGCAGATCCCCGAGGTGCAGTCCGACGGGCTCACGCAGCTGTTGCCGTTGGTGCAGGCGGGGCAGTTGACGCCGCCGCAGTCCACGTCGGTCTCGCCGTTGTTGACGACCGAGTCGCTGCAGGTCGGGGCCTGGCAGACGTTCTGGGTGCACTTGCCGCTCTGGCAGTCGCCGTTGCTGTTGCAGCCGAGGCCGTCGGCGCAGTCGGCGACGCAGCTGCCGCCGCAGTCGACGGCGGTCTCGCTGCCGTTGCGCACGGTGTCGAAGCAGCTCGGCGCCTGGCAGATGGCGCCGGTGCAGAGGAAGCTCGTGCAGTCGCCGTCGATCGCGCAGCCCTGGCCGGTGGCGCACGGGCCGCAGCTGCCGCCGCAGTCGACGTCGGTCTCGGTCCCGTCTTTCAGGCTGTTCGAGCACGACACCGCCACGATGCGCACGGTCTTGTTGTCCTGCAGGACGAGCGGCGGGTCGTCGGGCATGCCGCCGTACTCGACGACGTAGCCGGCGATGGCGGCGTTGTTGGAGTAGTAGTCGTTCCACAGCCCGTTGATCAGGAAGTGGCCGAAGTCCTCGCCGTTCGAGTCGTTGGGCTCGGTCCGGTTGTTGTTCTGGATGCCGTTCCAGTTGTCGTATTGGTAGCAGGTGTTCGAGGTGCAGACGCCGCTCTCGCAGTCGGCGGGCGCGGTGCAGCTCGAACCGGTCTGGTCGACGCGCAGCCCCGGCCGCGGTGAGCCGCCGACGCCGCCCGGGGTCTGGGCGAAGAAGTAGCGCCCCTGGCCGGAGTCCTCGAGCCCCTCGGGGCCGGTGACCCAGCGCCAGGTCCGCTCGACGGCGGCGTCGCTCGCGCCCATCCAGCCCTGGCCGGCGAGCTTGGCGGAGACGAAGGCGTTCTCGGCCGCGCTCGTCACCGTGACGAGGTAGCCCTCGAGGCCGAAGTAGCGGCGCGCGCTGGCGGCGGCGCGCGCGGTCTCCCACAGGTACTGCCCCGTCGCGGGCTTGGCGACGTACTCGTAGAAGTGGCCGGTGGCCTCGAGGGCGAGGCCGTTGCTGCCGAGCGAGAAGGTGATGACGCGATCGCCGGTGTTGCCGCCGGCGCTGCCGTGCCGGTAGGTGACGGTGCGCAGGGCGGCCTGGTAGGCCGCGACGGTGGCGGTGCCGGTGAGCGTCAGGACCCCGGTGGCGGCGGAGTAGCTGCCGCTGATGCCGGACTGGTTGGTGAAGCCGAGGGTGTCCTCGCTCGTGACGAGGCCGCTCGCCACCAGGACCCGGGCGCCGTCGAGGGTCCCGCTGCCGGCGATGGTCAGCGTGGGGTCGACGACGACCGCGGCGCCGCCGGGCTGGGCCGCGGTGGTGCCCTGGGAGGCGTCGACGGAGAAGACGACCGCGCAGACGTTGTCGACGCAGGAGCCGGAGCGACAGTCGGCGTTCGCCGAGCAGCCGTCGCCGTCGCAGGCGAGGCAGGCGCCGCCGCAGTCGATCCCGGTCTCGGCGCCGTTCTGGACGCTGTCGCTGCAGGAGGCGCGCGCGTCACCGGTGGCGGCGGCGAGCGCGGCGACGGCGAGGCTCACGACCAGCGCGCGGCGCGCTGCGCTGTGGAGGATCCGCATAGCTTGTCCAGGGAGCGTTGTGTGGGACACACGGGAGGTGCGAGCGAGCGGAGAGCTGGCTCACCGCCGACGTTGCGACACCGAGCGCGGACTCGCAAGGTCCATCTTGCGCTGCAGTAGGGCGCGAACGACGGCGCGCGAGCCAAGAGGGGGCTAGGTCATTGGCCGCAGAGCGCCCCGCTTGGGTTGCGGCTTGGGTAACCTCTAGGTGCGTTGCGAAAGACCGCGTGCCGCGCGCTGGCGGGATCGCGATCGCGGACGGGGGGGCGAGCGTCGCGAGGCCGGTGGTGTCCCGCGAACGCGCCCGTTCTTGACATCGCCGGCGCGCCTGCCCACAAGGGGCCCATGCGCGCGACCCCTCTCGACCGCCTCCCCGCGTGAACCCCACCCGACACGGCACCGTGGTCGAGGTGCACGGGATGCTCGCGACGGTGCTCGTCCACGGCACCGGCGAGCGCATCCGCTGCCGGCCGCCGCGCGACCGCACCACCCCGGTCGTCGGCGATCGCGCCGACATCGACGAGGCCGGAGGCGAGCCCACCATCGTCGCCCTGGCGGCGCGCGAGCGGACGCTGACGCGACCGATCTCGGAGCACAAGCCGCTGGTGATCGCGACCCACGTCGACCGCCTGCTCGTCGTGTCGGCGGTCGATCCGCCGCCGCGGCCCGGGCTCGTCGACCGGATCCTGTGCGCCGTCGGGGACGAGCCGATCGAGGTCGTGCTCATCGTCAACAAGATTGACATGCCGGGGGTGGACGCGGCCATCAAGCGCCTCGACGCGCACGCCGGGCTCGACTACGCGGTCGTCCCGGTCAGCGCGGTGCGCGGCGACGGGATCGCGGCGCTGCGCGAGCGCATCGCGACCGGCCTGACGGTGGTGATGGGGCACTCGGGCGTCGGCAAGTCGACGCTGCTCAACGCGCTGGTCCCGGGCGCGGAGCTGGTGACCGCGGAGGTCAACGAGAAGACCGGCAAGGGGCGCCACACGACGACGGTCTCGACCTGTCACGTGGTGGACGGGCCGTGGCCTCGCGGCGGGCTGGTGGTGGACACCCCGGGGATCCGCGCCTTCCCGCTGCACGGGCTGGCGCTGACCGAGATCGCCGGGCGCTTCCCGGGGTTTCGCGCCGCGACCGCGCGCTGCCGCTTCGTCGACTGTCTGCACGAGACCGAGCCGGACTGCGGTGTCGCCGAGGCCGTCGCGGCCGGCACCGTGCCGCGGATGCGACAGAAGGCGTGGCTGGCGCTGCTCGAGCGCGTCCGCGCCGAGCGCTCGACCCCGACCCGGCGCCCGCCGTCCCCCCGCCGCCCGGGCTGAGGGCAGACACCCCCGGTCGCGCGTCGCTGACGCAGGGGTCGCGACCATCCTCAGCGTGACGCCGTCCACCGCACCGCCGCGGGGGGCACCGCAAAATCGCTCGTCCCGGACGGCGTTGGCGATGCGGCGGGGCGATGACGGGTTCGCGGTGCGGTAAAAAGCGTACCGCCTCTCCGGTGCACAGCGGCTGGGGAGGCCGCCGGGGGACAACCACGTCCAAGAGGAGGGAGACGTCGCACCGGAGAGACGGTCGCCTCCCACAACCCACGGTCTCCGGGGCCCCTTCCCAGCGCGCGAAAAATCCTCGGTCAGTCCGCGAGGCGGTCGCGCTCGAGGGCCTTGCCGGTCATCGGGACGAAGCGGACGGCGGTGATCTCCGTGCGCTCGAGGCGGCCGTCCGGCAGGCGCTCCACCAGGATGAGATCCTGAGCCCCGGCGCCCAGCGGGATCACGAGGCGCCCGCCGGGCGCGAGCTGGTCGAGCAGCGGCGGGGGGATCTCGAGCGGCGCGGCGGCCACGACGATCACCTCGTAGCGCTCGTCCTCGGGCCAGCCGCCCCAGGCGTCGCCGCAGCGGACGGTGACGTTGGTGTAGCCGAGCCCCGCGAGGCGCTGCCGGGCCTGCTCGGCGAGGGGGCAGACGATGTCGATGGAGTCGACGTGATCGACGATCTCGGCGAGGATCGCCGCCTGGTAGCCGCTGCCGGTGCCGACGTCGAGGGCGCGCTTGCCCGGCGCCGCGCCGACGAGCTCGGTCATCAGCGCCACGACGAAGGGCTGCGAGATGGTCTGGCGGTGCCCGATGGGCAGGGGGCTGTCGGCGTAGGCCTCGCGCTGGAGCGCCTCGGGGACGAAGCGGTCGCGCGGGACGGTGCGCATGGCGTCGAGCACCGCCGCGGAGCGGATCCCGCGCGCGGCGATCTGGGTGCGCACCATCGCTTCACGTTGTCGGGCAAACATGGCGTCGGGATAGTACCACCCCTGTACGCCGGAGGCCGCCAGCTGCGCCGCCGCCGGTCACCGCCGCCGCCGCCCCCGAGCCGAGGGATGAAATCCATCCGGCGCCTCTGCCGTTCAGGGCCGGGGGCACCGGGTTTGTTGCCTCCGCGCCCCGCACCCCGGATACTGCGACGCCATGACCGCGCCAGCCCCCGACACCGGACGAACGGAACCCGCGGCGCCGCGCGCGCCGCGGTCGGTGTGGCGCCTGCGCCACGCCGGCCTCGCCCTGCTGCTCGTCGCCGCCGCCCCGACCGCGGTCGCCGCCGAGCCGATCCCGATCCCGCCCCCCCTCGACCCGGTCCCCGCCGACTCCCTCGGCGTGCCGACCCCGATCGAGGACCCGTCCGGGGTCGCGCTGCGCCACTTCTACCGATCGCTCACCGCCACCGCCCGCGGCGAAGGGCAGACCCGCATCGCCGTCTTCGGAGCGAGCCACGTCGCCGGCGACGTCTTCACCCGCGTGATGCGCCACCAGCTGAAGTCGCGCTACGGCGACGCCGGGCTGGGCTTTCTGGTCCCGGCGAGCCCCTGGCGCGACTACTACAACCGCGACGCCAACCTCAGCTACTCGAAGGGCTGGGAGAGCTCCTGGGTGAGCCGCACCCGCTCCCGCGACGACGGCGTATACGGCCTCGCCGGCATCTCCTTCACCTCGAGCAGCAAGCACGACTGGGCGCGGGTCGAGACCGCCCACAAGAGCCCCTTTGGCCGCACCGCGTCGCGCATCGAGGTCTTCTACTGGAAGCAGCCCGACGGCGGCGAGTTCACCATCACCGTCGACGGCAAGGACAAGCACCGCGTCCGCACCAAGGCCGACGAGACCGGCCCCGGGTACGCGGTCCTGCACGTCCCCGACGACGGTCACAAGGTCGAGGTCCGCCCCAAGGGCAACGGTCCGGTCACGCTCTTCGGGATCGCGCTCGATCGCGACGTCGCCGGCGTCGTGATGGACTCGATGGGCATCAACGGCGCCCGCGCCGCGACCCAGCTCGAGTGGGATCCGCGCATCTTCGCCGACCACCTCGCCCGCCGCGATCCCGATCTCATCGTGCTCGCCTACGGCACCAACGCGATCGGCGACACCGACGATCCGATCGACGCCTACGAGCGCCGCCTCGACCTCGTGATCGCCCGCGTCCGCTCGCTGATGCCCCAGGCCTCGTGCCTCTACGTCGGCCCCTCGGACCGCCCGGTGAAGGTCGAGGACAAGGGCGACGACGGTGAGACGCGCCTGTCGTTTCTACCGCGCCCCCGTCAGGAGCAGGTCATCGACGTGCAGCGCCGCGTCGCGCACCGCTACGGCTGCGCGTTCTGGGACTGGGCGCGCGCCATGGGCGGCGATCTCTCGATGGTCAGCTGGGTCAACGCCGACGATCCCATGGCGGCCCGGGACTACGTGCACCTCACGCGGCGTGGCTACGAGCGCATCGGGCAGCTCTTCATGGACGCCGTGATGACCCCCTATGAGGCCACCCTGCCGCACCCCTTCGGCCTGCCCACCCCGGGGACCGCGAGCATCCGCTCCGTCCCCTGACGGCCGCGCGGAATCGGGTCGTGGGCCCGACCGTCTTGACGTTCGCGCGAGCGACCACTAAAGGAACGCCGCGCGCCGCCCCCAGGGCGTCCTCCAACCTCGCCCCGGCGAGCGTCCGGCCATCGCTGGCGCGCGGAGTGGGTAAAGTCCATGGCCTTCAACAGTCTGGATTACGGCATCTTCCTGGTGGTCGTATTCCTCGTCTACTGGCTGCTGGCCCGGGCCGGGGCGCTGCGCATCCTGTTTCTGCTGGTCGCGAGCTGGGTCTTCTACGCGGCCTCCAACCCGTACTTCATCTTCCTCATCTTCGCCTCGACGGTGACCGACTACGTCGCCGGGTGGCAGATGACCCGCCACGACGACAGCCCCGCGCGGCGTAAGCTCTGGCTCATCATCAGCCTGGTCGTGAACCTCGGGCTGCTCGGCGTCTTCAAGTACTCGAACTTCTTCTACGAGTCCTTCGTCAACGTCGCCAACGCCGCCGGCGCCGACCTGACCTTCACGCGCCTCGACATCCTGCTCCCGGCCGGCATCAGCTTCTACACCTTCCAGACGATGTCGTACTCGATCGACGTCTACCGCCGGAGGTGCCCGGCCGAGCTGAACTTCACGCGCTTCGCCTTCTTCGTCGGCTACTTCCCGCAGCTCGTCGCCGGCCCCATCGTGCGCGCCGTCGACTTCCTGCCGCAGATCGGCCGCCGCCCCTACCTGACCTCGCAGCAGGCGAGCCGCGCGATGTGGCTCATCGCCATCGGCCTCTTCAAGAAGGTCGCCATCGCCGACTACCTCGGCGTCAACCTCGTCGAGCGCGCCTTCGACACCCCCGACGTGCTGTCCTCCATGGACGTCCTGCTCGGCCTCTACGGCTACACGATGCAGATGTACATGGACTTCTCGGCCTACACCGACATCGCCATCGGCTCGGCCCTGCTCTTCGGCTTTCAGCTCCCCGACAACTTCGACCGCCCCTACAAAGCGACCAGCGTCCAGGACTTCTGGCGCCGCTGGCACAAGACCCTCGGCTCGTGGCTGCGCGACTACATCTACTACCCCCTCGGCGGCGGCAAGGGGACGCCGTTCAAGGTCTACCGCAACCTCTTCATCACCTTCCTCCTCATCGGCCTGTGGCACGGCGCCGACTGGACCTACGTCATCTACGGTGGCCTCCACGCCAGCGCCATGGTCATCAACCGCATGCTGCGCAAGCGCCGCGAGCGCCTCGGCGTCAAGCTCGAGCTCGACTGGTGGGGCGTCTCGTGGCGCGTCTTCCTGACGCTGCACTTCGTGATGTTCGCCCGCATCCTGTTCCGCGCCGGCATCGAGGCGCAGAAGCCGGGCGGCGACCCCTTCGGTAAGGTCGACGCCGTCGTCACCGCGCTGAGCCAGGGGACCTACGACACCGTCACGGTGATGACCCCGCTCTTGTGGGCGCTGCTCATCGGCAGCTACCTGTGGCACTGGACCCCGCGCCGCTGGACCGAGGCGACGTTCACCGGCTTTCAGCGCATGCCGGCCTACGCCCAGGGGCTCGTCGTCGGCGCCGCGATCCTGCTCGTCGTGCTCTTCGCGTCGGGCCGCCCCATCCCCTTCCAGTACTTCCGGTTCTGAGCCGCGCGGAGGTGCGATTTGGCGACATTCTACGAGATCAAGACCGCGGACGCCGCCGCCCCGCAGGTCGACGGCCTGCCCCCCGGGGTGACGCGCACCGCGGCGCTCTTCTTCGGCGTGTTGACGGCCATCGCCATCCCGTACGCCGTGATCGCCGCCACCGGTGAGCCGCCCGACGAGGACGCGGAGACCCTGCTCGGGCGCGTCGCGGATCTGCGGGCGTGGATGCCGGGAGACGCCGTCCCCTTCAGCACCCTGTTCACGACGACCGACGCCGGCGTCGCTATCGCCGAGGCCGGGATGACGCGGCTCAGCGCGGCCGGGGTCCCCGCGGAGGCGGCCGGGCCGCTCGCCGCGCTCGCGGCCGACCCGGGCGGCGACGCGGAGGGCCCCGACCTCGCCGCGCCCTTCGTGCTCGTGCGGCCCCCGGAGACCCGCCCGCCGGCGCCGACCCACGAGCCGCCCGACGCCGGCCCGACCGACGCGAGCCCCACCGCGATCGCCGCTGACGCCGGCGCGACCTCGGTCGACGCCGGCCCGGCCGCGGAGGACAGCGCTCCCGCGCGGCCGACCGATCCCCTCGCCGGCGTCGTCGTCCCGCCCGAAGCCTGGGAGGGCATCACCGCCGAGATCGAGGACCCGAGCGGTGCCATGGCTCACTTCTACGCCTCCCTCGGGCGCACCGCCCTGGCCGAGCCGGGCGCCGTCACGCGCATCACCCAGTGGGGCGACTCGGCCATCGCCGCCGACGGCATGACCGCCGCCGCGCGGCGCCTCCTACAGCGCCAGTTCGGCGACGCCGGGCACGGCTTCGGCCTGGTCGCGTCGGGCAACCCCTGGTACCGCCAGAAGGACGTCGACTGGACCTCGAGCGGGTGGAAGACCTGGGAGTTCATCCGCAAGCAGGCCTCCGACGGGCGCTACGGCTACGGCGGCGTGGCCGCGGTCGGCTACCTCGGGGCGGCGGCGACCTGGGCCACCGTCGAGGGCGCCACCGGGGACAAGGCGAGCCGCTTCGAGGTCTGGTACGCGGCCGACAAGGGCGGCGGCAAGCTTGAGGTGTCGGTCGACGGCGAGGCGTTGGCCACCCTCGACACCGAGGCCGGGGCCCCGAGCGACGAGGTCTACGCGGTCGACGTCCCCGACGGGCAGCACACCTTCAAGATCCGCAACGTCGGCGGCGGCGCGACGCGGGTCTTCGGGGTCGTCCTCGAGCGCTCGGTGCCCGGGGTGGTCTACGACGCCATCGGCATCGTCGGGGCGCGGGCGGCGCGGCAGCTCTTCGCCGACGAGCAGCACTTCGTGGGGCAGATCGCCAAGCGCCGGCCCGACCTGATGATCCTGATGTACGGCGGCAACGCGCTGCCCGACAAGACCTCGATGGACGTCTACGAGGAGGCCTTCGGGCAGGTCGTCGAGCGCTTCCGCAGGGGGCGGCCCGAGGCGTCGTGCCTGGTGATGAGCCCCCTCGACCACGGCGAGCGCCACCGCGGGCGCGTGCGCAGCGTGCCGCGCATCCACGAGCTGATGGCCGCCCAGCGCAAGGTCGCGCTGGCCAAGGGCTGCGCCTGGTACTCGATCTTCGACGCCATGGGGGGCGAGGGCTCGGTCGGCACCTGGTACGACAGCGGGCTGACGGCGAGCGATCTGGCGCACCCGACGGCGCGCGGCTCGAAGGTGCTGGGCGCCCTCTGGTACAAGTCCCTGATGAAGGGGTTCGCGGGCTGGCTCGAGACCCGCAAGGTGACGCCATGAACAGGACCGACGACGACGAGGTGCTGACCTTGCGCTGGGTCGCCCCGGACGACGTCGACCCGGACTACGCCGGCGAGCGCGACCTGCGCTGGCGGGTGCTGCGCGTCCCGCTCGGGATGGGGCGCGGGACCGAGGTCAACGCCGCCGAGGAGCGGTGCCTGCACCTCGTCGCCCGCGACGGCGAGCGGCGCGTCGTGGGCTGCGTCATCTTCCGGGTGGACCCGGGGGCGACCGGGCAGCTCATGCAGATGGCGGTCGAGCCGGCGCTGCAGGGGCAGGGGGTCGGGCGGGTGCTCGTCGCCGAGCTCGAGCGCCGCGTCCGCGCGGACGGGGTCGGCGAGATCACGCTGCACGCCCGTGAGGTCGCGGTCGGCTTCTACGAGCGCCTCGGCTACGCTGTCTACGGCGACCCCTTCACCGAGGTGTCGATCCCGCATCGCCACATGCGCAAGGTCTTGGAGGCCCGGCCTGCCTGAAGGCCCTCCCGCTTCGCCGCGCCGTGAGCGCCCGGGACCGGTTTACGCGTGTGTAATTATTGCACACCCGGCGCCGGGGCAGGCGGGTAGGTGGCTGAAAACAGGGGCGTTTGTGGTGGCACGGGGATTGCTCTGAGTCTCGGTCGCAGCCACGGCACGACAGGAGCCCCCATGTTTCGTATCTCCCTCGCCCTCCTCGCCCTCGCGCCGCTCGCCCTCGCGAGCGCGTGCGACGACGCCACCCCGTCCGACCCCGGTGACACCCCGGTCGACGTCGCCAAGTCGGCGCTCGAGCGCGACCTGACCCCCGACGTCCCGGCCGCGGACCTCGCGACCCTCGTCGCCGGTGATAACGCCTTCGCCTTCGATCTCTATCGCGAGCTCGCCGTCGAGGACGGCAACCTCGTCGCCTCGCCCCACAGCGTGTCGGTCGCCCTCGCCATGACCTACGCCGGCGCCGCGGGCAACACCGCCGCCGAGATGGCGGCGGCGATGCACTACGACCTGGCCCAGGGCGCGCTCCACCCGGCGTTCAACGCGCTGGATCTGGCGCTCTCGAGCCGCGGTGAGGGCGCCCAGGGAGCCGACGGTCAGCCCTTCCGGCTGCGCGTCGTGAACGCCGCGTGGGCGCAGCGCGACTTCGTCTTCCTCGCGTCCTACCTCGACACCCTCGGGCTGAACTACGGCGCTGGCGTGCGGCTGATGGACTTCGCGACCGCCCCCGAGCCGTCGCGCGCGACGATCAACGCGTGGGTCAGCGAGCAGACCGAGACGCGCATCCCGGAGCTGCTGCCCGCGGGGAGCATCGACGCCGGCACGCGCCTGGTCCTGACCAACGCCGTCTACTTCAACGCCGCCTGGGAGACGCAGTTCGAGCCCGAGGACACCACCGCCGAGGCCTTCGCCGGCGTGGGCGACGTGCCCACCATGGTGCAGACCGACTACCACGGCTACGCGTCCCAGGACGGCTGGACGGCGCTCGAGCTGCCCTACGACGGCGGCGAGGTGTCGATGCTGCTCGTCACCGCCGATGACCTCGCGACCTTCGAGGCCGGCCTCGACAACGCCGTGCTGGCGTCGATCCTGGGGAGCCTGACGACCACCCGGGTCGAGGTGCACCTGCCGAAGTTCGAGTACCGCAAGGCGACGCCGCTCGTCGAGCCGCTCTCGGCGCTCGGGATCCAGGACGCGTTCAGCCCCGGCGCGGCGGACTTCTCCGGGATGAACGGTGGCCGCGATCTCTTCATCACCGCCGTGCTGCACGAGGCCTTCATCAAGCTCGACGAGACGGGCACCGAGGCCGCCGCGGCGACCGCGGTCATCGTCGGCACCACCTCGGCCCCCCCCGGGCCGACCGTCGTCCGCTTCGACCAGCCGTTCGTCTACCTGATCCGCGACGTCGCGACCGGCGCCGTCCTGTTCATCGGGCGCGTCTCCGACCCGACGGCGGGCTGACGCGCGACCCGAGCGCCGTCGCGACCGCCGCGGTCGCTGGGAGGCGCGCGCGGTGTCCTGTCAGCCGTCTTGGCACTCGCAGCGCGGGGAGGCGCACGCGTGCGTGCCGTCGCTGGCAGGCTGCTAGAAGAAGCACTGCGGGGGCGAGCCGGGCGGGTCGTAGTCCGGTGGGCCCCCCGGATAGACCGACTCCACCGCGTTCGTCTCGGCGATGATGGTGAACGAGTCCAGACCACCCGCGCCCAGGCCGCAGGGGTTGGCGCCGCCGGTGTCGATGACGGCGATGAGCCAGGTGCCGGTGATGTACTGGAAGACGTCCGCGGGCGCGTGCAGCGGGCAGTACTGGCCCGTGACGATGCCGTAGTCGCCGTCGGCCAGTGGGCTCGCGAAGCCCGCGATCTCCCGGGTGGTGGCGTCCGCGTAGACCACGTGGGTGCCCCCGGGGGGTGTCTCCTCGTTGAAGCCGCCCTCCCAGATGCCTTCCCCCTCCGCGGCGCCGACGTTCGGGTACTGCAGACAGGTCAACGTCAGGGCGAGGGGCGGCGCGTCGCAGTTCCCGCCCGCCGTCACGGCCGGGTAGCTGTGATCGAAGCAGGTGTCGACCGTCGCGCCCGTCCCGGTGTAGACGGTCTGGAGGTAGGACTCGGGCCCGTCGAGGCGCTCCTGGGCGCACGCGAACGTGTCGAGCACGCTGGTGCCGTCGAAGTAGCCCCAGAACGGGATGTCGGTGAACGCGACGAAGGGGAAGACGTCACCCGCGGCGATGTGCTGGTTCTGGGCCCCACCGGCGGCGCTGGCGTCGTCGGCGCCCGCCTTGGTGGTGAGCGTGCACTCGGAGCCGGCGAGCGCGACGGTGTCCACCCCGATGGCGACGTTCCAGTAGCGCTTGCTGAAGGTGAAGCTCTCCTCGCCCCGGTAGACCGCGACCTGGAAGAGGAGCCCCTCCGGGTCGTTCACGGCGGCGGTCCCGTAGATGTTGCCGAGGCCGCCGTCGGGATCGATGACGGCCGCGCCGTCCGCCCCGCAGTCGATGACGATGTCGTCCATCAGCAGCGTCGTGTCGGCGTCGCCGCCCCCGGCGGTGCAGGCGAAGCCGAGCACGACGGTGGTGTCGCGGCCGCCGGCCCCGTTCGCGAGGAGCTTGATGTACTCCGCCGGGTCGCAGCGGAAGTCCTCGTCGGCGTCGTCGCAGCAGTCGAGCTTGGCCGAGCAGAAGACGCTGTCGAAGTTGACCGCCACGTCGAAGAAGCCCTGATTGGCGGGGCGCAGGACCGTCACGTTGAAGTCGACGGCGGTGTCCGCGTTCGCCTCGCAGGTGATGGTGCGCGAGAGCACGCCGAAGCCGTCGTTGAAGGGCTGGCTGCCGCCGTCGAGGTCGTCCCCGGCCACGAACGCGGGCGCGCAGGTGGCGGCGCCGTCGTAGATGCCGACGAGGTCGAGGTAGACGACGTTGGCGGCCTCCCCCTGGCTGCCGTCGCAGGGGCCGACGTAGCTCGCGTCCCCCTGGCCGTCGCCGTACTGCCGGGAGGTGACGCGCTTGGTGAAGACGGTCTCGCCGCTGCCGTTGCGGACCTCGATGTCCCAGCAGGCGTCGCTGACGTTGGCGAGCTGCAGCGGCGCGATGTTGACCGCCACGGTGCTGCCCGTCGACCCGCGCGGGTCCGTGGTGTCCGCGGCGCAGCCGGACCAGACGAGGCACACGAGCGCGGTCGCGCCGAGTCGAATGAGCTGCATGGGATCCCCCCTGGGATGGCGGCTGAAGTCGGCCCGCAGGCCGACGCCAGTACGCCGGCCGACGGGCGTCGAGGCAACCGAAATCCCGTCGCCGGCCCGCGACGTCTGTCACCGAGCGCTCGGCCGAGGGCCCCCGCGGCCAGGGCCGCCGGGCGATCCCGCCGGCTCGGCGGCGCGCGCTCGCGGGGCGCGATCTCGTGCGGCGCAGCGATCGCACGGGTGCCCAGCGCTGGCTCGTCAAGGGCGACTGGCTGTCGCAGGATCTCGCGACCGCGATAGCCCCGCCCTCGAGCGCGCCCTCGCTGGTCCGACGGCGGCGCCGCGCCCGTGCGGCGGCCTCAGATGGCGCGCAGGACCGGCGGGTCACTCTCGGGCTCGTAGCGGATGTCGAGCGACAGCCGGGTGAGCGTCGGGGAGACGTTGGACCAGGCGCAGTGGACCGTGGCGGCGTCGAAGACGACGACGGCGCCGGGGCCCACCGCCTGCGTCTGCCAGCGGGTGTCGGGCGCCACGGCGATCCCGGTCCAGGGGTCGACGTGCGGCCACAGCGGGCCCTCGTGGGATCGGGGCACGACGCCGAGCGGGCCGACGTCCATCGGGGTGTCCACGAGGGGCACCCACAGCGTCCACATCTTCGGGCAGGTCGGCAGGTAGTAGGCGTCCTGGTGCGGCAGGGTCGTGTGCTCGGGGCTGCCGGGGAGCTTCAGCCAGGTGTGGTTGGTCGTGGCGAGCGCCATCGGCTCGCCGGCCGCCGCGTCGACCAGCGCCATCACGCGCGGATCCGTCACCAGCGCCACGAAGTCGGGGTTCGCCATGACGGCGCGCTGCAGCTCGACGAACCGCGGATCGTCGAACCCCCGGCCCGTCAGCTTGGCGCCGGGGACCGCCACGACCTCGATCGGGTTGCTGCGGTCCCCCTGCACCCAGCCGTAGCCCGCGGCGAGCTCCCGCACGAACCCGCGCACCGGATCGACGAGCGCGTCGGGCACCAGGCGCTCGACGTAGAGGTAGCCGAGGTCGGTGGCGAGGGCGTGGAGCCCGGTCGGGTCGTCGAGCAGCGGCGTCGCGTCGATGAACGGTGTCGTCGCGAAATCGCTCGCCAGCAGCTTCATCCATCACCCCCCGCGCCGATGTGCTCGTGCCCCCATGGTGCGCCCATCGCGGGGAGACGTGAACCGAACTCGCGGTCGGCGTCGCGGGGGAGGGCGCCCGCGGTGGTCCGCGCGAAGCGCACGCCGGCTTTGACAGCGGGCGGGCGGCAACCCTATAAGGCGCAGCGATGAGCACGAAGTTTCCCATCTTCCAGAGTGGTGGGCAGAGCGGTGGGCCGAGCGCCGCCTCCCCGATCGGCCGCGCGGCCCGGGCTCGCGCGCCCAAACCGAGCTGGCTCAAGGTCCAGGCGCCCTCCGGCGGTCGCTACAACGCGATCAAGGAGCGGATGCGCGGCCTCGAGCTGTTCACCGTCTGCGAGGAGGCGCACTGCCCCAACGTCGGCGAGTGCTGGGGAGGCGGCACGGCGACCATCATGCTGATGGGCGGGACCTGCACCCGCGGCTGCCGCTTCTGCGCCGTCGACACCGGCAAGCCCGGCGCGCTCGACCCCCACGAGCCCGAGAACGCCGCCCGCGCCGTGATCGCCATGGGCGTCGAGTACATCGTGCTGACCTCGGTCAACCGCGACGATCTCCCCGACGGCGGCGCCGCGCACTTCGCCGCCTGCGTCGGCCACCTCAAGCGCCTCGACCCCAAGATCATGGTCGAGGTGCTCATCCCCGACTTCCAGGGGGACACCGCCGCCCTCGACACCCTCGTGGCCGCGGGCTGCGAGGTCATCGCCCACAACGTCGAGACCACCCCGGGCCTGACCCGCCGGGTGCGCGACGCGCGGGCGAGCTGGGACCAGTCGATCGCCGTCCTCGACCACCTCAAGCGCGCCGGGCGCGGCCGCGGGCCCGCCGGCGTCGACACCCTCACCAAGACCTCGATCATGGTCGGCCTCGGCGAGACCGAGGACGAGGTCATCGACGCCATGAAGGCGCTGCGCGCGGTCGAGGTCGACGTCATCACCTTCGGTCAGTACCTGCAGCCGACCCCGAAGCACCTCGACGTGGTCGAGTTCGTCACGCCGGAGCAGTTCGACCGCTACGCCGAGCTCGCGCGGCTGCTCGGCTTCGCCTACGTCGCCTCGGGGCCGCTCGTGCGGTCGAGCTACCGTGCCGGCGAGCTCTACATCAAGGCGCACATCGACGGCATGAAGGCCGACCGGCGCGCCGGGTGAGCGCCGCCCTCCCGGCCCCGGCGCGGGACGCGACCGACCTCACGGCGCGCCTCGTCGAGCTGGCGTTTCTGGCCCGCGCCGTCGACGCCGAGCTCGAGCGCCTCGCCCTCGCCGGGCGCCTGCGCGGGTTCCGCCCCGCGCGCCGCGCCGTGTGGCCCATGGTGGCGACCGGGCTCGCCCTCGGCCCCGAGGACCAGCTCTTCGGGACGAGCCGCGACTGGCCGGCGGCGCTGGGGCGCGGGGTCAGCGCCGCGACCCTGATGCGCCAGATGTTCGCCAAGGACGGCGACCCGGCGCTCGGCCGCTCGCTCCCCGGCGGGCTCCATGACGCGGTGCGGAAGATCATTCTGTCAGATGGTTCCGCAGCCGCGCACATACTGCACGCGGTTGGTTTTGGCATTGCAGCACAGATCCGTCGCGGCGGCGGCGTCGCGGTGGCGCTGTTCGGCGCTGGCGCCTTCGCCAGCGGCGACGTCCACGCGGCCTTCAGCCTCGCCCCGGTGAGGGCCGCCCGGGTGGTCTTCGTCGCCCGCGGCCCGCGCGGGGACGAGCCGGGCTTCGACGCGGCGACCGAGGCGTGGGGGCTGCGGCTGGTGCCGGTCGACGGCGATCACGGGGCGGCGGTGTTCGACGCCGTGAGCCGCGCTCGGGTCCGGGCGCTGGCGGGCGAGGGGCCGACGCTCATCGACGCGCGCCACCAGGACAGCCCGCGGATCCCCGAGGACCTGCTGGTGCTGCAGCGGGCCGGGCGCCTGTCGAGCGAGGCCGAGCGCGCCACCGAGGCCGAGATCCGCGCGACCGTCTGGGCGGCCCGCAAGAGCGCCGAGGCGGCCTCCGCGCCCGGCCCGGACACGCTCTTCGCCCACCGGCTCGCCGCCGACCCCGACGACGACGACCCGGTCGAGGAGGATCCCACGTGAGACCCGCCAACGCGCGCCAGCTCAACCTCGTCCAGGCCGTGAACGAGGCCCTCGCCATGGCGCTGGCCGCCGATCCCGACGTGGTCGTCATGGGGCAGGACGTCGGCCGCTTCGGCGGCGTCTTCCGGGCGACCGCCGATCTCTTCGAGCGCTTCGGCGAGGACCGCGTCCTCGACACCCCGATGAACGAGTCGGGGCTGGTCGGCGCGGCCATCGGCATGGCGCTCTACGGGATGCGGCCGGTGGCCGAGATCCCGTTCGCCGACCAGATGCTGGCGGGCTTCGACCAGATCGTCGGCGAGCTGTCGCGCTACCGCTATCGGACCGCCGGGCAGTTCGCGTGCCCGGTCACGCTGCGCTTGCCCTACGGCGCCGGCGTCGGCGGCGGGATGTACCACTCGCTCAGCCCCGAGGCGTATCTCGTGCACACCCCCGGGCTGGTCGTCGTGTGCCCGTCGACCCCGGCGGACGCCAAAGGCCTGCTGCTCTCCGCCATCCGCTCGGATGACCCGGTGGTCTTCCTCGAGCCGAAGGCGCTCTATCGGCGCGCCGGCGGACCGGTGCCCGAGGGCGACGCGGGGGTGCCGCTCGGGCGCGCCCGCAAGGTGCGTGACGGCGACGACGTGACGCTGGTCGCCTGGGGCGCGATGGTCCCGGTGTGCGAGGAGGCCGCGCGCCAGGCGGCGGCCGACGGGGTCGAGTGCGCCATCATCGATCCGCGAACCCTGTGGCCGCTGGACCTCGACGCCATCACCCAGTCGGTCGCCGAGACCGGGCGCTGCGTCATCGTCCACGAGGCGCCGCGCACCGGCGGCCTCGGCGGCGAGATCGCCGCGCTGGTGCAAGAGCACTGCTTTCTCCACCTCGAGGCGCCGATCATGCGCGTGGCCGGCTTCGACACGCCGGTCCCGCACGCCCTCGAGCACGTCTACCTACCGACCCCGCAGCGCGTCCTCGCCGCCATCGAGGCGACCGTCGCCTACTGAGTCGCGCTCCCCGGCCAGCCAAAGGAAGGTCCCACATGCGCCTGGACTTCAAGCTCCCCGACCTCGCCGAGGGGATGATCGAGGGCGAGATCGTCGCCTGGCTGGTCAAGCCCGGTGACGTCGTCCGCGCCGAGCAGCCGATCGTCGAGGTGATGACCGACAAGGCGACGGTGGTGATCCCGTCCCCGCACGACGGGACGATCAGCGAGCTGGCCTACGCGGCCGGCGACATCGCGCTGGTCGGCACCTCGCTGTGGATCATGGAGGTCGCGGCGGACGTCGAGGTGACCCAGGTCGCGACGACGTCGGTGCAGGACGGCGCCCCCTCGTCGGCCGAGGAGCCTGCTCCCGTCGAGGTCCGCGGCGCGTCGCTCGGCGCTGGGGCTGGCAGCGTGGCCGCCGCGGCGCCCGCCCCGCGGGTCGCGCGCATCCCGCGTGGCGCGGGCAAGGCCATCGCCACCCCCGGGACCCGGCGCCTGGCGCGCGAGCTCGGCGTCGACATCGCCGAGATCGTCGGCAGCGGCAAGGGCGGGCGGGTCACCAAGGAGGACGTGCAGGCCCACGCCCGCGACGCGGAGCTCGGGCCGGCCGCCGACGTCGTCGCCCCGACGACCCACGCGATGAGCCACGGGCCGTCTCACCCCGCGGCGGCCGCGGCCACCCCGGCCCCGGCGGCGGCGCGACCGGCGACCCCGGCGTACAGCTACGCGCCCCGGGACGCGACCGGCGGCGACGAGACCGAGGAGCGGGTCAAGCTCCGCGGCCTGCGCCGGGCGATCTACGAGACGATGGCGCGCTCGACCTCGACCGCCGCCCACTTCACCTACGTCGACGAGGTCGACTGCGAGAACCTGGTGACCGCCCGCGGGCGCCTCAAGGCTGCGGCCGAGGCGCGCGGCGTGCGCATGACCTATCTGCCGTTCATCGCCAAGGCGACGCTGCTCGCGCTGCGCCGCTTCCCGAAGATGAACGCCTCGATGGACGACGCCGCCCAGGAGGTCGTGCTCAAGCGCTACTTCCACCTCGGGATCGCGGCCGCGACGCCGCCCGGGCTCGTCGTGCCGGTCATCAAGCACGCCGACCAGCTCACGCTCCTCGACCTCGCCGGGCACATCCAGGGGCTCGGTGAGCGCGCCCGCGACGGCCGGCTGCGCCCCGATGAGCTCAAGGGCTCGACCTTCACCATCACGAGCCTCGGCAAGCTCGGCGGCCTGATGGCGACCCCGGTCATCAACCACCCCGAGGTCGCCATCCTCGGCGTGCACCAGATGCAGAAGCGCGCGGTGGTGCGCGGCGACGCCATCGTCGCGCGGACCATGATGAACCTGTCGCTGTCCTTCGATCACCGGGTCATCGACGGCCACGAGGGGGCCGCCTTCGCGCAGGAGATCAAGCGCTACCTCGAGGACCCCGAGCTGATGATGCTGGAGATGGCGTGACGACGGACCCGCGAGCCCCCGGCGCGGGAGTCCCGGAGCCGCTCGGCGATGACGTCGCCCGGCTGCTCGGCCCCGACGGCGCCGCGCGCGACGTCCCGCCCGAGCTGCAGCCGGACGCCCTGGTGGAGCTGCACCGGGCGATGGTCCAGCAGCGGGTGGTCGACGAGGCGCTGACGGCGCTCGGCGCGACGGCGGCCATCGGCCACTACCCCGCCGCGACCGGGCTCGAGGCCGCCATCTTCGGCCCCGGCTGGGCGCTCAACCACCAGGACTGGGTGTTCCCGGCGCTGCGCGAGCACGGCGTCGCGCGCCTGCGCGGCGCGACCCTCGACGACCTGGTGGCGCAGTGCTTCGGCAACCTCCTCGACCGGTCGCGCGGGCGCCAGCTCCCCGGCCACCTCGGGGCGCCGGAGCAGCAGCTCGCGAGCACCTCGCCGCCGCTGGCGACGCAGCTCGTACACGCGGTCGGCGCCGCCCGGGGGATGAAGCTCGCGGGCGGCAACGCCGTGGCGCTCGCCTATCTGGGCACGGCCGCGACCTGCACCAGCGACTTTCACGCCGCCTGCCACCTGGCTGGGCGCGAGCGGCTGCCGGTGGTGTTCGTGTGCATCCGCAATATGGCGGCCTCCGTGGAGCTCTGCGAGAGGACGAAAGCGCAGACGTTAGCTGACCGGGTGCGGCCCTACCGCATTGCGGCAAGTCGGGTGGATGGCGCCGACGTCCTCGCGTGCTACGCGGCGACCCGGGACGCCGTGGCGCGGGCGCGGCGCGGGGACGGGCCGAGCTTCATCGAGGCGCTGGCGTGGCGCCTCGAGGATCCGAGCGCCGCGACCACGGCGCCGGCGTGGGATCCTCTCGTCCGCCTCGAGGCGTGGGGGTTCGCGGCCGGCTGGCTCGACCGCGAGCAGCGGGCGCATGCCTGGGCCACGACCCGGGCGGAGGTCGAGGACGTGGTGGCGATCATGCGGGTGCAGGACCCGCCGGACGCCGCGACGATGTTCGATGACGTGTACGCCTCGCGGCCGTGGTCGCTCGAGGCGCAGCTGGCTGAGCTTTAGGGACAACCGGAGCGAGACATGGCGAAGGCGAACACCATCGACACCCAGGCCGTGGTGATCGGGGCGGGTCCGGGCGGCTACGTGTGCGCCATCCGGCTCGCGCAGCTCGGCGTGCGGACCGTCCTGGTCGAGAAGGGGCCGCTCGGCGGCGTCTGCCTGAACGTCGGCTGCATCCCGTCCAAGGCGCTCATCAGCGCCTCGAAGCTGGTGGCGCAGCTGCGCCACGCCGAGGTGATGGGGATCCACGTCGACGGGCTGCGGGTGGATCTGGCGCAGATGATGACGTGGAAGGACGGCATCGTCGGCAAGCTCACCGGGGGCGTCGGGTCGCTCGTGAAGGCCAACGGCGGGCAGATCCTGAACGGCACGGCGGCCTTCGCCGACGCGCACGCGGTGGTCGTGACCGACGCCGACGGCGGCGAGACGGTGGTGCGCTTCGAGCACGCGGTCATCGCGACCGGGTCGACGCCGGCGGAGCTCCCGGGGTTCGCCTTCGACGGGGTCCACGTCCTCACGTCGACCGAGGCGCTGGCGTTCTCGCGGGTGCCGGCCAAGCTCGTCGTCGTGGGCGGGGGCTACATCGGGATGGAGATGGGCGGCGTGTGGCAGCGGCTCGGGACGCAGGTGACGGTCGTCGAGTACCTCGACCAGCTGCTGCCTGGCTTCGAGGGGGATCTCGTGCGGCCGGTCGCCAAGCGCTTCAAGGCCGAGGGCGGCGTCGCGCTGACCGGGACGCGGGCGCTGAGCTGGGCGCCGCGGGAGGGCGGCGGGGTGCTGGTCACGGTCGAGGACAGAAAGAGCGGCAAGACCCAGGTGCTCGAGGCGGACGCGATCCTGTTGACGACCGGGCGGCGGCCGAACACGGCCGGGCTGAACCTGGCGGCCGCCGGGCTCGGCGCTGACGACAAGGGCTTTGTCGCCGTCGACGGGGCGCAGCGGACCGCGGTGGACCACATCTTCGCCATCGGGGACGTGGCGGGGGAGCCGATGCTGGCGCACAAGGCCTCGAAGGAGGGCGAGGTGGCGGCGGAGGTCATCGCGGGGCGGCCTGCGGCCTTCGACGTGCGCGCGGTGCCGGCGGTGGTCTTCACCGATCCGGAGATCGCGAGCGTCGGCCTGACGGCGAAGCAGGCGCGGGCCCAGGGGCACGTCGTGAAGACCGGCAAGTTCTCGTTTGCGGCCAACGGGCGCGCCCTGAGCCTCAACGAGGGGGACGGCTTCGTGCGCCTCGTCATCGACGGTGACAGCGAGGCGGTGCTCGGGATGGAGGCGGTGGGGCCGGAGGTCTCGAACCTCATCGCGGAGGTGGGGCTCGCCATCGAGCTCGGCGCCACGGCGAGCGACATCGGGCTGACCATCCACGCCCACCCGACCCTGACCGAGGCGGTCATGGAGGCCGCGAACGCGGCGCTCGGTCCCCTGCGGACTCCGCGGCTCCCTCCGGCCGACTTCGTCGTCGTATCGGTCGGGCCCCTGCGGTCTCCGCGGCCGCCCGGGGGCCACGGTGTGTCCCCCCGGCGCCAGCTACGACCTACGTGTCCCGCCCTGCCGTTGGGGAGGTCGACCTCCGGGACCAGCTACGACCTCCGGGTCCCGCCCTGCCGCTGGCCAGCTGGGACCCGCTGGTCACCTGTGTGGGCGGCGCGCGGCGCCCGGGCTGCGCCGCTACCGGGGGGCGGGCGCTCCGCTCGGGATCAGGCGCTCACGGGCATGGCCGGCCGGCGAGCTCGCTCGTGTACAGCGCGGCGACCGTGGCGGCGTCGAGGCCGAGGTCGAAGACCCTCATCTCGTCGATCTGGCCCACCATCGAGTGCACCGTCCCCCCCGCCCGCGCGATGGCGTTGATCTCGATGGTGACGCTCGGCGGGTCGTAGACCGAGGCGACGAACGGCGAGCTCCCGACCCGCACGCCGTCGACGTAGAGCACCACCTCGGCGCCGTCGTAGACGCCGACGACGTGGGTCCAGACGCCGTTGACGAGGTCGGTCGCGGTCCCGGCGCCGTGGCTGTCGAAGCCGGTGGACGACACGGAGAAGGCGGGGTGGTAGTGGGTGGCGTCCGCGGGCAACAGGGCCAGGGAGTAGCCGGCGCCGCCGGTGTTGATCTCGTCCCAGTTCGAGAGGAGCGAGATGTAGAGGTTCGAGGCGGTCGCGGGGCCGGGGCCGAGGAAGCGCACCCAGGCGCTCACGGTGATCTCGGAGGTGAGGCTGACGGCCGGCGCGTCGCCGAGGGTGAGGTAGGTGACCGGTGAGCTGGGGAAGTCCCAGGCCTGACACCACGGCGAGCTGACGTAGCCGACGCTGCCGACCGGGGTCGCGTCGGTGGCGCCGACGGCGTCGAGGGGGTCGCCGTCGGCGGGCCAGTAGGCGACCAGCCCGGCGCTCGGGTCGACGCCGGGGCAGGCGGCGGGCAGCGCGAGGCCCGCCTGGTAGTTCGCGAGGATCTCGGCGTCGGTCAGGGCGTCCGAGTACACCCGCACGTCGCTCACGAGCCCCCGGAACCAGGCGCGCGTCGTCGTGTCGCGGACGGCGCCGATGGTGAAGGGTGACGACGCCGGGCTGGCCAGCGCCCCGACGAGGGGCGTGGTGGCGACGAGCGCGCCGTCGACGTAGAGGCGCGCGGCCTGACCGTCGAAGGTGCCGGCGACGTAGGCCCAGGTGGCGTTGGGGATGACGTGGGCGGTGTCCGCCGCGATGACGTAGTTCGAGCCGGTGGTGGAGATCTCGAGCTCGGGGTAGATGCCGCTCGGACCCTGGCGCAGGCTGATCACATACGATCCGGTGCCCGTCGATACGCTGCCCCAGCGGCCGGCGATCACCTCGATCGTCTCGGTCGGCGCCACGTCGGCCCGGCGCACCCAGGCCTCGATCGCCACCGTGCCCCCGAGCGGCGGTGGGGTGGCGATGGCGACGTCCCCGGCCCCGTCGAACGAGAACGCCCCGCAGGCCCGGCCCGGGGCGAAGGTCGCGGTGCCTTGGAGCGCGCCGTCGCTGGCGCCGACGGTGTCCTCGGGGGTGAAGTCGCCCGGCCAGGCGGCCACCAGGCTCGCCGCGAAGGCGGGCGGCGGCGGGCCGGCGAGCGGGTGCTCGTGGTCGAAGGTCAGCGGCCCGGCGGTCGTGTAGCCGATCGAGACGCCCGCGGCCGCGCCTGTCCCGCCCAAGGGGTGAGACCCGCAGACGGCGACGCCGCCGGCGTCGGTGAGCGGGACGGTCCAGTCGATGTAGGGGTAGACCGCGTCGGCGGCGGTCGTGTAGCCGGCGAGCGGCGTCGGGCTGACGGTCCCCTCGGTGTGCAGGGTGCAGCCCGCGGCGCCGTCGGCGAGGGCGATCGCGACGTTCCAGTAGCGGGCCGCGCCGCTGAGTTGCTCCTGGCCGCGGTAGACGGCGGCCGCGTCGATGATGTCCGCAGCCCCGGAGATGCCGTCGCCGACGGCGAGCTGGCCCGGGCCGGCCGCGGGATCCACCGACGCCGTCGCGGCGCCGCAGGTGACGTCGAGGTCGTCGAGGTAGAGCGTCGTGGCGGTGTCGGGTCCCGCGGTGCAGACCAGGGCCAGGACGACGGTGGTGTCGGTCGCGAAGCCGGGGAAGGCGTGGGCGGTGTCGCAGTCGAGCTTGGCCGAGCAGAACACGTCGTCGAGGTCGACCGCGATGTCGAAGAAGCCCTGCTGCGCGGCGCGCATGACGGTGATGTCGAACGTGACGGCGACGTCGGCGTCGGCCCGGCAGGTGACGGTGCGCGTGATCGAGCCGGGGTCGACCCAGGCGTCGGCGGGCACCAACGTCGCGCCGGTGGGGCCGCTGTACAGGGCGTCGACGGTCACGGTGACGACGTTGTCGTTGCGGTCGGCGTCACACGGGGCGACGTAGCTGAGGCTGCCGCTCGGCGCGCCGTAGACCTGTGAGTCGAGCTGGCGGGTCACCACGGTGTCGCCGCCGGCGTTGACGATCGTGAGCGTATAGACGGCGCGCGAGATCTCGGGCAGCGCCAGCGGGCTGATGGTGATCGCCACGCCACCGGCGGGGGGGCTGGTGGGAGCGCGCGTCGGCCCGACGCAGCCGCCGAGGACGGCGCAAGCGGCGGCGAGGAGGCGGAGCCGGGGAGCGTGGCGTCTTGCCATGGGGGATCCGGGTTGCGTTGCGATGACGGACCACGATTATGCGTCGTCCGCCCCGCGGGCGTCGAGCCCCTTGTACGTGACACGTAGCGAAGTCCCGGCACACGGCGGCGGCGGCCGACCTTCATCGAGGCGCTGGGCCGGCTCGGTTGGGACCGTCTCGCCCGAGCGCCAGCCGCGGTGACGAGGCGGCGCCCCGCCGCGCTGCGGGCGCCCGGTCGACGCGCTGGTTGTGTCAATGTTTTCCCCGCGGCCATCGCCGCGCTGGACCGCGCCCTGGCGGGCTGGGACTGTCTGGGCCGGACACACCGCCAGACCCGGCCGGGCTGGCGTTGCCACGTCGTCCGCCACGCATCCGGAGGCCGCCCCGTGGGCAGAAAAGATGGCACGTTGCTCAGGAAGCTCCCGGGCTTCCGCAAGATGTTCCCGTTCCTGATCACCTCGCGTCAGGAGTCGACCATCTACTATCGCCAGACCACCAACGTGGAGAAGACCCTGGTCTGGCTCGCCGCCTACAACGCCAAGCACGGGACCAAGCTCTCGATCTTCTATGTCTTCCTCGCGGCCATCGTCCGCGGCCTCGCCACGATGCCCGACGCCAACCGCTTCGTGGTGGGCCGTCGCATCTATCAGCGCAACGAGATCGTGTTGACCTTCGTCGTCAAGCGCGCGCTCACCACGGCGGCCGGCGAGACGACCCTGAAGCTCCGCTTCGACCCCAACGACAGCTTCGACGACACCGTCAAGCGGGTGCACAGCGCCATCGAGAAGACCAAGGCGTCGACCTCGAGCGGCTCCGAGGGCATCTCCAACACGCTCACGCGCATGCCGCGCTTCATGACCCGCATCGTGATGTGGTTCGTCGGGGTGCTGGACTACTTCAACCTGCTGCCCGCCTCCTTCATCAAGAGCGACCCGTTCTACGCGAGCGTCTTTCTGGCCAACCTCGGCTCCATCGAGCTCGATCCGGTCCTGCACCACCTCTACGAGTACGGCACGATCCCGTTCTTTGCGGTCGTCGGCCAGGTCAAGAAGGCGCCCTGGGTCGTCGAGGGCGAAGACGGCCAGCCGGACCGGCTCGAGGTGCGACGGGTCGTGGAGAGCAGCTACACCCTCGATGAGCGCACCACCGACGGCGTGTACTACGCCAAGATCATCAACAAGGTGCTCGAGTTCGTGGCCGATCCCACGCCCCTGGAGTCACCGCCCGGGGAGCTGCCCGATCCGATGCGCCTCGCCTGAGGCGACCGGGCGTCTGCGATCCCCGCCCGGCTTCGATTCAGAACGGGGCGCTGCCGATCCAGTCGCCCTGCTCGGGGTCGTAGCGGTCGAGGCGCACGGCGCCGGTCGAGCGAACGCTCTGCCAGACGTCGAGGAACTCGGCCGGCACGCTCCAATAGCGCTCGCGCTCGGCGTCCCACATCAAGAGCACGACGTGGAGGTGCGGCTCGAGGGTCGTGCCCGAGTTGCCGACGCGGCCTACGGCGTCGCCGGCCGCGACGGTCACGCCGGGAGCCACCTCGGCTGGGACCGAGCCCTGCTGCAGGTGTAGGAGATAGACGGTGTAGAGCCCAGCGACCCTGATCCCCACGAGGTTCTCGACGGCGTCGATGCCCTCGGGGGGCAGGGCGCCCGGCGGGATGTCGTCGGCGTCGCGCACCACCTCCACGACCTCGCCGGCGACCGGCGCGGTGACCGGCGCGCCCCAGCTCAGGTAGTCCTCGAGGTCGAGCCCGTCACCGCGCCAGCGCACACCGTCGTCCTCCGCGAGCACGAGGTCCCACGCGAAGTCGCCGTAGCCATCCTCCGCGAGGTGGTGGTCCTCGTGCCCCGTGATGACGTACGCCGGGCTCGCGAGCGGCACCGCGCTCAGGGCGACGCCGCGCGACAGGAGCCAGTCGCGGTATTCGAGTCGGCCTGCGGGCAGCGCCACCGGCTCATCGGCGACCACCGCCCGCTCGTCGACGAAGACGATCGACCGGTCCGCGTAGCTGTCCACGAAGCGCTCCGGATCGAAGAGGCCGAGCAGGCGCCCACCGTCGTCCGGGTCCTGCCACAGCGCCCCGTCGTAGATGGATATGAGCTCGCCCTCGACGACGCGGCCGTCGTCGAGCCGCAGGCGGCGCCCGACCGGGCCGCTGGCCCCGATGTCCTCGCCCGTGTCGGCGACGGCGACGGTGTCGGTGTCGGTGTCGGCGACGGTGTCGGTGTCGGCTAGGGGGGCGGCGTCGGCGACGGCGACGACGTCGCGCGCCGCGACCTCCGCGGAGACATCGACCGGCACGCCATCAGAGGACGAACAACCGATCGCGGCGGCCCAGACGAGACCGAGCAGCGAGAGGGCGCGACCCTCGCGACGACGAGGCGGTGCTGACACGTCCACACGCTATACCACGCGCCGATGTCGCGTCGATGTGAACGGCGGTCGCGGTCGCGGAGCGGTCGCGGCGGCCACCCCCGACTCGGGTCGGGGTCGCCGCTCCGCCGGGCGCGGGTCAGAACTTGCCGTTGGGGTTCCGCCACTGCTCCCGAGGCGGGATGGCCTGGATAGTGTCCCAGTGCTCGGCGATCCGTCCGCCGGCGACGCGGAAGAGGTCGTAGAAGGCCGTCGGCGTGCCGGCGAGCGTGCCCTCGCTCACGACCAGCACGAAGCTCCCCTCGCCGAGCACCCGGTGGACCCGCTCGAAGGTCATCGTGATCCCCGCCTCCGCCATGGCCCTCAGCCCCGCGCCGAGCCCGGACAGCCCATCGCCCATGGTGGGGTTGTGCTGAACGTAGCTGTCTCCATCGAAGTAGCTGGCGAGGCGGTCCATACGCCCATTCACGAGCACGTCGTCCATGAAGCCCCGGACGAGCGCCTTGTTGGCCTCGGTCTGGTCGAGGTCCGTCGCCTCGGTCGGCCCGTCGATCATGCTGTGCCCGCTCGGGTTCGGCCCGGAAGGGGTCTCCTGGAGGTTGTCCCAGTGCTCGACGATGCGGCCGTCCTCGAAGCGGAAGATGTCGAAGCCGATCTTCGGGCCGAAGAAGTCGTACTCGGTGTGGGCGAAGACGAGCTCGCCGTCGGCGAAGACCCTCACCGGGCGCGCCCTCGCCGACCCTGGCGGCAGCGCATGCAAGACCGCGCCGAAGCCCGCGAGGCCGTCGGCGACCCCGAGGTTGTGCTGGGTGTACTGGTCCGGGTTGATGCTCGCGATCGGCGCCGGAACGCCGGTCTCGATGCTGCGCAGCAGCTCGAACACCTGTTGTTTCATGGTCTTCTGGCTGGTTTCGCCACCGCCCGGCGCTCGCGCGGTCTCGGACGAGGCGCAGCCGCCGATGCCCATCGCCCCCACCAGGGAGATGATCGGTGCCCAGGTCATTCCAAAGCGCTTCAGGTCAGTCATGTCGGCCTCCTGCCGTTGAGGTTCTCCGACGGGCACCCGGCCCGTCGTTGCCCCGAACCATGCCGCCCGGCGCGCCGCCCGGGAATAGCGACTCTCGCCAACATCCTATCGAAACAAGACATACTGTGGGTTTGGTGGAGCAAAGCGGCCACTTCGGCTATCGTTTTACCCATGAGGGACCATCCCACGCTGCCACCTGCGGTCGCGACCGACGTGCGCTTCCGGCGCCCCGATGGCCTGGCGCTCGAGGTGGAGGTCTTTCGGGTCGAAGAGCTGCTTCGCCGCGATCTGCAGCACGATCTGGAGTCCCCGCAGCGGGTGCGGTTTCACTTGCTCGTGCTCGTCGAGCGCGGGACCTCGTCGCACGTGGTCGACTTCGAGCCGGTAGCGGTCGAGGCGGGGTCGCTGTTGATCGTCCCTGAGGGGCACGTCCACGCGTTCGCCGCGGCGAGGGCGCTCGAGGGCCCCTCGGCGGTGTTCACGGCGGGCTTTGTGGGCGCCCTGCAAGCGGACGCCCCCGGCGTCGCCGCGGCCAGCCGCCTGCTGCTGGCCGCGGCGCCGGTCGTGCATCTCGGCGGCCACGCCCGCGATCGCGCAGCGAGGGCCTTCGAGGTGCTGCGCGGCGCGACCTCCGAGCCGCAGCGCCTGTTCGCCACCGAGGCCATCCGGGCGGGGTTCTTGGTCTTCCTCTACGAGCTGGCGGGCCTGCCGGAGGTGTCGGCGGCGGTCGGCGCCCACGAGCCCGAGGACCCGCTGGTGGGGCGGTTCTTGCGCCTCCTCGAAGAGCGCTTCCCGCGCCGCGAGGGCGTCGACGCCTACGCGCGCGCGCTCCATGTGTCGCGGCGCACCCTCGACCGACGCGTGATAGCAGCTTGCGGCACGACGGCCAGGCAGGCGATCGCCGCGAGGACGCTGCTCGAAGCCAAGCGCATGCTCGCCGACCTGGAGCTGCCGATCAAGGCTATCGCCGAGGAGCTCGGGTTCACGGAACCTCATAACTTCACGAGGTTCTTCAGGACTCTGGTGGGTACGCCGCCGCAGTCGTTCCGCGCCGCCCTGCCACGGCACGGCGGTAGCGCGGGTCGATAGAGCCCCGGCTCGAGGCCGCCTAGCTGACCTGAAACTACCCCTGTGGAGGGGCCGCAGCAGGGGTAGTTGAGAGCGGGACGAGCTCGAGCCCGAGCGCGTGGGCGGTGGCGTGGAGCGCCTTCAGCCGCCGCTCCTGGAAGAGCTTGTCGTAGGCGGCCTCGCCGATGTCGACGTAAGGCTGACCGTAGCGGAGCAGGCGTTAGCCATAGCAGGCGCTTGCGGGCCGTGGCGAAGACCGCGACGCCTCCGTCCTTGTGGCGGGCAACGCGGCGGAAGTTGGCGCCGAGCCCACTCTTGGAACGGCCGAGCGAGACGGCAGCCATCCGCAGGATGCCGGCGATGCGGTTGGCCCCGGTGCCCTTGCGACCTCGCTTGGAGAGCTGCTTGCCGCCAGAGACAGCTCTCCTCGGACACAGCTTCAGCAACGACACGAAGTGGTGCTCGGTCGGGAAGCGGGAGAGGTCCGGCCCCACCTCATCGAGGATCGTCGTCGCGGCTTCGGTGCTGATACCGTCGATGCGGGTGAGGTCGACGCCGGCGACCCGAGCCAGCGAGTCGCGCCGGGGCGCCTCCCCGCGACGCTGCATCTGCTTCTCCTTCGCCTGGTTCGGATGGGGAGGCACGGGGGTGTCGTGATTCGCTGGCGGCTCCAGCTTGCGGAACTCGTCATCGAGCTTCTGGTTGTAGGTCGTGATCTCGGCGTCGAGCATGTCATAGAGGCGGAGCGCCGAGCCCAGGTTGAAGAGGTGTTCTTCGCGCCAGGTTCCCGTGAGGTGCTCGGCGATTTCAGCCGACCCGCCCGCCGAGAGCCCCGCGCGCGGGCACCGAAATCCGGGTGAAAAACTGGCCGGCCGCGCCGGGCGGCCTGAAAACAGGGGCGTGAGCGTCTCCCTCCTCCCCGCCGCCGCCTCCCCCCGCCACGCGCTGACCCGTCGCTCGTGGGTGGTCGGCTACGCGGTCGAGACCCTCGAGATGGCCGCGCAGGAGGAGCGCACCTTCGCGCGCGACTCGGCGTGGGACGCGAAGCGCCTCGAGCCGCCGCGGCGCAGCGCCGGACGCGAGCGGGCGCTGTTCGTGCCGCCGCAGCTCGATGTGCGCGCCAGCGCGGGCCCCGAGGGCTGGCATCAGGCCGGGATGCCGCTGCCGACCAGCGCGTTCTTGGCGATGCGTGACGCGACGCGGCACCTGCGCTGAGCGAGGGCGGGTCCGGATGGGACTCTAGCGCGTGGGCGAGCCACCCTCGCTGATCCAGTCCCAGGTCGGGCGCACCCGGCCGTCGCTGAACGTCACGCCGCCGTCGCTCTTCAGGGCGCCGTCCGCGTCGACCGCCGCGCGGGTCGACAGGGATTCGATGCCGAGCGCGTCGAGGTCCGCGACCTCGCCCGGGTCGCTGACGCCGTCGCCGTCACGGTCCTCCCAGACCGCCAGGCCGCGGCGCTCGTGGCCGCTCACGAGGCCGTCGCCGTCGTCGTCGAGGGCGGCCAGCGCCTGGTAGCCGTCGCGCCAGAAGCTCCAGAAGGAGACGCCGCCGAAGAGCTGCAGGCCGGAGCGGATCGCGCCGTCGCCGGCCTGGTCCCACACCAGCCAGCCGGCGCCCGGGCGGGTCCAACCCCACGGGCGCGCCTGGCCGCTGCCGTCGAGATCGAATGCCACGGCGGCCGCCGGGTCAACGAGCCCCGCGAGGGTGTCCGCGGCCCCGAGGGGGATCACGATCGGGGTCACCGGGCGCGGGAGCACCATCAGCTTGTCGATCGCGGCCTTGAGCTCCGCCCGCTCGGCCGCGTCCTCGTCCGGGTCGAGCAGGTGCCACAGGTAGGCCGCCGCCTCGGAGGCGATGGGCCGCTGGCCGAGGCCGAGCGAGGTCAAGCCCCGCTCCTGCTTCCAGGCGGCGCGGAAGGTCTCGCGGTAGGCGGCGATGGCCTCGTCCTTGCGACCGGCCTGGTCGATCACCCAGGCGAGGCCGAGGCGCGCGAGGGCGCTGTCGGGGGCGGCGGCGATGGCGCGGCGGTAGGCGGCGGCGGCGGCGGTGAGGTGCCTCTGGGCGGCCTCGCCGGGGGCCTCGGCGGCGACGACGGGCGGGACGTGGGAGTCGCCGAAGCCGTAGAAGGGGATGAGCGGCCGCGTGCTCTGGCTGAAGGTGAAGCGGGCGCGGGCGGTGATCGCGGTGGCGGCGCCCGGCATGTGGTCGAGGGTCCGCACCCGGGCGGCGAGGCAGGCGGCGACGGCGTCCTCGCCGACGTCCTGGGAGATGACGCGGACCTTCGCGGCCCGGTTGGGGAGCGTGACCTCGCCCTTGACGGCGGCCAGGGTGATCTCGAGGACGACCGACCCCGTGTAGTCCCAGCGCGCCGCGACCCGCTTGGCGTCGCAGCCGGCGGACCCGCCGCGGCCGCCGAGGTAGGCGAGGGCGCCGCGCAGGGCGTTGGCGTCGCCGGGGCCGCCGGTGATCTCGGGGCGCTCGATGGTCACCTCGAGCGGCGCCTCGGCCATCAGCGGGCCGGAACGCTGGGCCCAGGCGGCGGCGTGGAGGCGGCCGAGGGCGATCTCGAGGCGCACCCGCTCGGGGCTGTCGGCGGGCGCGGCGTCCAGCTGCCGCGTCAGGTTGGCGATCAGCCGGTCGGCCGGGATCTGGACCAGATCCGGGGTTAGGTACATCGCCGCGGCGGGCGGAGCGGCGGCGACGAGGGCGAGCGCGACAGCGGCGAGCGCGGCGGGCGTAAACGAGCGCATGGGACCTCGGGGGCTGGGGCGGTGGAGGCGATGATCGGCGCGGCGCGGGAGCGCGTTCACGGGTGTACGCGCGAGCGGGGCGTTGGGCCTCTCGTAGACCACCCGAGTAAGGGCCCGTGCCGAAATAACTTGTCGTCTTGCCGGCGGGTCCGCCGCCATCTGCGCCTCCCCGAAAGCTCGGAAGACGCCCGGTCTGCCTTTGTTTCCGGGAACACGCACCTGACGACGCCTCCTTGGCCATCCGATCAACTTATTCCGGCACGGACCCTAACCTATCATTCACCGGAGGAAACGACTCCGGCTCGACGATCCCGCCCTCGCCGTGCGCCTCGAGCGCTCCGACGCCGCCTGCGGCGCCGCCACCGTTCGGGCCAGCCAGGCTCGCTCCCCCGGGCGTCGGCGGCGCGGCCGAGACCGGGCTGAACGCGCGCGGAGGTCACGGGCGCGGACGGGCGAGCCAGGCGCGCCAGCGGGGGGCGTGGGTCTGGTGCTCGGCGGCGAGGCCGACCGGGGTCGCGGCGAGCGCGGCGGCGAAGAGCGCGTCGTAGACCGGGCCGCCGACGTCGTCGCCCTCGAGC
>PHBI01000130.1 GCA_002841945.1 Deltaproteobacteria bacterium HGW-Deltaproteobacteria-14 | reverse complement strand
GGGCTCGGATCCCGAGCAGGCGCTGCTCGACGCCCGGCGGGCGCTCGCCGAGGCGCAGTCCGCGGCCGAGGCGCGTGCCGAGGCGAGGGCGGAGGCGGTCGCGCGCGCCGAAGCGCTGCAGAGCGCCCTCGAGGCCGCCGAGCTGCGGGCGGTCGACGCCCGGCGGGAGCTCACGGCCCTGCGCGGCGAGCTCGACGCGATCCAGCGCGGCGCGGGTCGCTCCAACGCGGTGACCGTGCCGGACGCCAGCGCCACCGATCGCGGCAACGCCGAGCGGCTGAGGCTCAAGCTCGAGGTCGACAACCTCCGCAAGCGGCTCGAGACCGAGGGCGTCCGTGAGATCGAGCTCGCGCTGCACACCGAGCGGCGGACCCTGCTCGAGGTCCGCGAGGAGCTCGCGCGCGCCCGTGACCGCGCCGACGAGGCCGAGCGCACCGCGGAGTCTGCGCTCGAGCTCGAGGCGCGCTTGCGCGAGCTCGAGGCGACGGCCCGGCGGGTCGGCACGGTGGAGGCCGAGCGGCGAGCGCTGCGCGAGATGCTCGAGGAGGAGCGGCGCCGGACCCTCGAGCTCGAGGGTCGCCTGAGCGCGGTCACCGGCACCTCGGGTCGCGTCGGCGGGCGCCCCGGCACCCTCGAGTTGGTCGCGCCCACCACGTCCCTCCCCGGTGGCGAGGCGAGCCCCAGCACCCTCGAGTTCGTCGCGATCGCGGAGTCCGGCGAACGTCAGACTTCTCGGTGGGATACCCGCCCCGCGATGCGCTCGACTGACGCACCGCACGAGGGCGGCGCCGAGGACGCTGAGAGCGACGGGATCGTGACCCCGCCGCCGCTCCCGACGGTGGTGAGCGGGCGTCCCCGGATGAACCGCGCGATCGCGTCCGAGACCGAGCTGCTCGCCGGGCCCGACGGCCGTCGCCCGACCGTGCGCGGCCGGCGTCCGGCGTCCACCCTCGAGCTGAGGGTCCGCGACTACGTGGACGGCGACGCCGAGGGCGGCTCCGTGGTCCGGCGCTTCGTCGAGGACTTCCCGAGTCACGTCGTCGCGATCCGCGACGCGCTCGGCGACGGTGACGCCGCGAGCATCGAGGCGACGGCCGGGCGGATCCACGAGCAGTTCCACGGGGTCGGCGCGCTGCGCCTCGCGGGCATCGCCTCGCACATCGAGCTCGCGGCCTCAGGGGGCGAGCTGTCCGCCGTCGGGTCGCTCCTCGACGCCCTCGAGGCCGAGTTCCGGCGGGTCCGGGCCGCGCTCATCAGCGCGGTCCGCGAGTGACCGGCCGCGGATGACGGCGCTGCCCGAGCTCCCGGCGGCCTTCGAGGAGCGGCTGCGGGTCATCGTCCCGCCGGCGCACCTCGCCGAGGCGCTCGCGAGCTTCACGCGCCCGCGCCCGCTGACGGTGCGGGTCAACACCCTGCGCGCCGATCCCGGCGCCGTCGCCGCGGAGCTGACCGCTCTGGGCCTGACCGTCCTGCCGCTCCCCTGGTGTCCCGAGGCGCTGCACCTGCCTGACGGCGATCGGCGCGTCCTCACCGAGAGCGCGCCGGTCTGTGACGGGCGCGCCTACGTCCAGGGGCAGTCGAGCCTGCTCGCCACCCTCGCCCTCGACCCCCGCCCGGGCGAGGAGAACCTGGATCTGGCGGCGGCCCCAGGCGGCAAGACCCTCCACATCGCGGCGCGCATGGCCGACCGCGGCCGCCTCGCCGCCATCGAGCCGATCCGGGGCCGCTTCTTCAGGCTCAAGGCCAACATCGCCCGCGCCGGCGCTACCATCGTCGCGCTGTACCAGAAGGACGGCCGTGCGGTCGGCGGGGCCGTGCCCGACCGCTTCGACCGCGTGCTGCTCGACGCACCGTGCTCGTCGGAGGCCCGCTTCACGCGCCTCGACCCCGCGAGCTGGGCTCACTGGTCGCCGCGCAAGGTCGCCGAGGCCGCGAAGAAGCAGCGTGGGCTGCTGGCGTCGGCGCTCACCGCGCTGCGCCCCGGCGGGCGCTTGGTCTACTGCACCTGCTCCTTCGCCCCCGAGGAGAACGAGCGCGTCGTCAGCGACGCCCTCGCCCGGCGACCCGAGGTGGACGTCGTCCCGTGGCAGGCCCCCATCGCGCCCACCCAGCCGGGCCTCGTCCGCTGGGACGGGCGTGAGCTGGATCCGCGTCTGGTCCGCGCGGTGCGCGTGCTGCCGAACGCCGAGCGTGATGGCTTCTTCGTGTGCGTGCTCACGAAGGCGGCCGCGAGCGCCAGAGACGCCTGACCACGGCGTGGCGGCGCTCGGGGACGCGCGCGGTGGGGTGGACTTATCTGCTCATCTGGTTAGTTTTCCGGCTTCGTTCAATCTGTCGCTTCACCCGCGTCTCTCACGTGCGACTCGGCCTCCACCGAGCCGCATTCCACCCGCGGCGCTTTGCTTTGGCCGCCGCATCCCAAGGAGTCACCATGCAGCCCCACCTCCGCACCGCCGCCCTGTCGCTCCTCGCCCTCGGCCTCCTCGCCGGCACCCAGGCCTGCGCCAGCATGGCTGGCCACTCGGGCGGCGACACCTCCGTCCTGTACGACACCGCGGTGCTGAGCGGCGCGCTCAGCGGTGATGGCGCCGAGACCAACGAGAAGGGCGGCGCCGTCATCGCCCGCTACGCCGACCTCGGCGTCATCGCGGTCGTCCAGCCCAACGAGGGCAAGGACTTCATCCGCATGACGACGCTGTGGGGCAAGGACAAGAACGTCATCCCGACCGCCGACTGGCTGCTCAAGATCAACGCGCAGAACCGCGACGGCATCGTGAAGGTCTACCTCGACAACGACGCCGACGTCGTCACCGAGTGGCTGCTCGAGGTCCACGACGGGCTGAGCCCGAGCGCGGTCGCCAAGGCCACCCGGATCTTCGCTACCCGCTCCCGCGAGGTGGCCCTGGCGCTCGCCGACTACATCGAGTGAGGCAGGCTACTCGGATGCCTCCTCGGCCCGTCCGATTCGCGGCCTCGTCAGCGGCGAGTCGGACGGGACGTCGAGGGTCCGGATCGGGTACGGGATGTTGATCCCTTCCGCCGCGAAGCGGGTCCGCAGCGCGCGCATGACGCGGTCTTTGAGCCCGAAGTGGTCGAGGAAGCGCCGCGCCGAGCACCAGACGACGAAGTCGAGGCTCGAGTCCCCGAAGCGCGCCATGTTCGCCCGCGGGACGTAGCCAGGCGCCGCCCGCGGGTCTCGCTCGTGGATCTCCGTCGCCACCTCTACGCAGACCCTGACGACCTGGTCGAGGTCGCTGTCGTAGTGCACGCCGACCTCGATGATGAACTCCACCTGTTCCTCGGGGCGGCTCCGGTTGATGAGCTTCGACTGCGCGAGCACCGAGTTCGGGACGATGACGTGGCTGCGCTCGCGGGTCTCGAGGCGCGAGCTGCGCCAGCCGATCTGCAGCACCGTCCCGGAGAGCCCGTCGACCTCGACGAAGTCCCCGACCCGCACCGGCTGGTCGGCCGCGAGCAAGAGCCCGGCCACGAAGTCCTCGAGGGTCTTCTGCAGCGCGAGGCCCACCGCCAGCGAGCCGACGCCCAGGGACGCCACCAGCGGCGTCACGTCGATCCCGACCGCGGTCAGCACCATCAGCGAACCGATGATGAAGACCACCACCTTCGCCGACGTCCGCAGCACCCCGCCGCTCGTCGCCAGCACCCGCGACGACTGCGACCGCACCTGCATCCACGTCTGGATGACCGCGTCGACCGCCATCACGATGATGATGATGAGGCCCGCCTTGCTCAAGACGTCGATCGCGCCCCGCACCTTGTCGTGCACCGGCGCGAACTGCGCCCAGACGTAGAGGCCGACGACGATCACGCCGAGCTGCAGCGGCCGCCGCAGCCGCGGGGTCAGCAGGTCGTCGTAGATGTTGGCGGTCCCCTCGGCGCGCTTGGTCAGGTAGTGGACCAGACGCCCGCCGCCGAGGAGACCCAGGGTCAGCCACGCGATCAGCGCCGCCGTGGGCCAGATCCAGGGCAACGCTTCGTCCCAGAAGTCCTGCTCGTTCATCTGCTCCCCCTGAGCTTCCCCGGTGTCCGCGGGCCCAGCCTCGGCACACCGGGAGATGTCGGCCGGCTGCTACCGTCGCCGCTCCTGCGCCGCGCCGCCCAACCCCCACTGTGCTACGGGCCTTCAGCGCGGGCAACGCGGCATCGCGATGATCTTCACGACCCTCCCAGCGACCGGGTCGATCCGGACGAGCGTCCCCTGGGCCGGCCCGTCGTGCACCACCACGAGCTCGCCCGTGGCCTTGTTGCGAAGCATCATTCCTGAGCTCGGATCGGCCAAGACATCGCCATCATCAGACCTTGGAAGCGTGTCGTCGAGCGTGATGCGGTGCACAATTCGCCCGTCCGTGACGCTCTGGACGACGACCTCTCGGCCGGCCTCCTCGCGAAACGCCCAGAGGTCGTCGCCGACCGGCTCTTCCCAGAGGCTCCACGCCCCGAACTCCGGGCTCCCGCCGACCCACGCGACGCGCTTGGCGGTGGTCGGGTCCGCGAGCCAGGCGTTGCCGGCCGGGCCGGCGCAGATGTTCTGCATGACGAGCAGGGTGTCGCCGAGGAAGTCGGCGCTAGCGCACGGATAGGGGTCGGCGTTGATGGTGATGCGCTTGAGGGCCTTGCCGGTGGGGAGGCTGTAGAGCTGGACGAGGTACGCGTCGCCGACCGCCATCGTCAGGGCCGCGTGGCGGCCGCCGGCGGAGACGCTCGCGTGGGTGATGATCGCCGAGCGGACCGGGAGCTTGAGCGCGCGGCAGCGATCGTGGTCGTCGCACACCTCGGCCTTGCGGTTGTCCGCGGAGATCCTCAGCGGCGCCGGCGTCGGCTCGGAGGTGTCCGGCGCGTCGCCGAAGTCGCTCGGGACCGGGGCGGTCGTGAGGGCGCCGGACTCGAGGTTGGCGGCGTAGCAGGCGTCGCCGGCGGCCTCGCGGCGGCAGAATCGGAGGGCGTCGCCGTCGAGGGTCACCCGCTCGAGCATCGGGGCGACGGCGAAGGGGTCGTCACCGAGGTCGAGGCACGGTGGCATCGGCGCGGGCGCCTCGGGCGCGGGTGTCGACGCCGCGGGCGGCGCGGGGCGAGCCGGCGCCGTCGCCGGGCACGCGGCGAGCGGGACGATCAGGAGCGGGAGCAGCGGCAGGACGATGGCGGGGCAGCGCATGAAGACTCCGGTCTCGCGGGCAGGCGGTCTCCCGGGGGCCTGGGCCCACCTCGCGACCTGCGGTGGCCGACTGATCAACGAACAGCCGTCCCAATCGATACCACATCGGCTCGCGTTGGGCGCGGGCGGCGTGGTCGCCCCGCAGACGCGAAACGCCAGGAGGTGGGACCTCCCGGCGTCTCGGGTCGAGCGGTGCGCGTCGGGCCGGGGGCCCTCAGCGGCGGGGGATCACTCCGACAGGAGCTGGTTGATCGTGCCCTCGAGGGTGCCGCCGCCGCCGACGTTGTCGCTCCACATGTACTCCATGTTGGTGCCACGCAGCACGATGTGCCACGGCGTGGAGGTCGTGACGGTGTCACCCTCGGCGACGAGGTAGGGGTTGATGTTCTCCCAGGTCGTCGCGAAGCTCTCGACCGGCAGCGCGTAGCCCGGCGGGTCGATGAGCGGGATGTCGGTGCTGTTCGGGTTGTTGTCGATGAGCACCATCGCCGGGTCGATCCCGAGGTCCTCGGCGTAGGCCTTGCAGTAAGCCTGGGTCGGGAGGGCGCCGTACTGGTTCTCGCCGAGCACGATCAGCATGTCGAGGCCGGGGTTGCGCAGCTTGACCTGCTTGCGGCTGAGGCTCCCGCCGTAGTCCGCCACCATCGCCGTGAGCAGCTCGTGGCAGGCGCTGCACCAGCCGGCGGTGCCGATGAGCCACATCGCCTTGATGTCGCCGCCGCAGCTGGCGTGCAGGCGGACCTGCTTGCCGAGGCAGTTGGGCAGGCTGAAGTCCGCGATGTTGTCGTGGACGAGGGTGCCCGTGCCCTCAGCGACGCAGGTCGGCTGCGTGTTCTGGCCGCCGACGATGGGCGCCGCGACGTCCGCCTCGAAGACGTACTGGTCGAGGCACCACTCACCGCCGCCCGCGACGGGGGTCGAGCGGTAGGTGCTCGAGTCGATCGTGACCTCGCGCAGGACGACGTCCTGGAGGTGGCCGGAGAACTTCCCGCCGACGGCCCAGCTGTCGATGACCAGCTGCCCCTGGTCGGCGTAGTAGGTCTTAGCGCAGCTGCCCGTGGTCGAGTTGCAGCCGGTCCGGACCAGCACGCAGTTGCCGCAGTCCTCGTAGTTGGTCCCCGTCAGGTCGTAGGTCCCGGCGGTCGACGCCCCGCCGAAGGACCCGGGGTAGAACTCGAAGGAGAGCGCGGTGTACGGGTCCTTCGTGGTGGTGACCGCCTGGTAGATCATCACCCCCTGTCCGGCGTCCTGGAAGGCCTGCTCGTTGATCGTGAAGCCGGTATCGGTGCACGTCGCCGGGTAGTTCGGCTCGGTCGGGACGTAGGTCGGGGTCGTGTCCTGGCCGGGGTCGACGACGTCGGTCGAGGGCGTCGTGTCGGAGCCCGTCGCGGTCGTGTCATCGGCCACGCTCGTCGTGTCCGCCTCGGTGTTGTCGACGGTGTCGGCGCTGCTCGCCGTGTCGTCGGGGGGCGCGGTGGCACCATCGCCGCCGCATGCGGTCGCGGCGAGCGCGAGGGGCAGGAGGAGGCAGCAGACGATGGAGGACAGTCGATTCATGCGCGGACCTTGGAGTCGAGGGGGGGCAAACGCTGCCGGAAACGGACCTGAAGCGGCAGGTCGAAGACCGGAATCTGTAGCTACGACACCGTTTTCCAGCCCGAAAGGCCTGCCTGGCCAGCGCGAAGCGGGCCAGGAAGTGCGGAAACTAGCCACCGGCCGTGGGGGGCGCAACTTCGGGGTTGCTTTCGATCAGATATTACCGCGCCGCCGCGGCCGGCGCCTCAGGCGAGGGTGTTGGCGCGCTCGGCGGCGAACCAGGCGGCGGTGCGCTCGAGTCCGGCGGCGACGCGGATCTGCGCGACGAAGCCGAGCAGCTCGCGCGCTCGCTCAACGGCGGCGCGGGAATGGACGATGCTGCCGGTCCGGGCGGGGCCGTGGGTGATGACGCTGTTCGATTTTGCGAACGACACCACCAGGCGCGCCAGCTCGGCCACCGTCACCTGCCCGCCGGTGCCGACGTTGATCGGCTCGCCGCGGCCGTCGTCGCGGAAGACGGCGCGGGTCACGGCGTCGACCACGTCGCTCACGTAGACCATGTCGCGGGTCTGCGAGCCGTCGCCGTCGACGTTCAGCGGGGCGTTGGCGAAGGCGCGGGCGAAGAACAGCGAGATGACGCCGCTGTACGGGCTCCCCGGGTCCTGGCGGGGCCCGTAGACGTTGAAGAAGCGCAGCGGGGTCGTGCTGACGCCGTGTACCGCCGACCAGCTCTGCAGGTACTGCTCGCTGGCGAGCTTGTGGACTCCATAGGGGGACAGCGGCGCGGGGACGAAGTCCTCGCGGACCGGGAGCTCGGTCGCGTCCCCGTAGACCGCGGCCGACGAGGCGAAGGCGACCGCGCGCACGCCGTGCTCGCGGGCGTACTCGAGGACCTGCAGGGTGCCGCCGGCGTTGACCCGGAGGTCGGCGAGCGGCGCCTCGAAGGAGCGGGTGACCGAGGTCTGGGCCGCGAGGTGGACGACGCGCTCGATCGGGCCGAGGCGCGCGACCGCGCCAGCCAGCGTCGGCGCGAGGGGCTCCGCGACGTCGCCCGCGATCACGACGAGCTCGGGGAGGCCGAGGCGGGTCGCGAGGTTGAGGCGGCTCCCCTGGCTGAAGTCGTCGAGCACCGTCACGCGGTGGCCGTCGTCGAGGAGGCGATCGACGGTGTGCGAGCCGATGAAGCCCGCGCCGCCGGTCACGAGCACGTGGGATGCTGCCATGGTCCCTCCTCTCAGGGCGCCGGGTGTGCCGCGACATCTCGCGGTGATGGGACGGTCTACCAGACCTTGCCGTCCCCGCTCCAGCGCCACGACGCCACCCTCGGTGGCGTCTCATTTTGAGAGGCGGTCAGCGGTGCCGATCCGCCTGCGGGGTGCAGGCGTTGATCGCCACCGGATCGTCCGCCCCGAGGATGCAGACGAGTCGCTCCTCCGGCAGCTCGGCGTAGAGGGCGCGGCAGCGCTCGAGGCTGGCCTGGCCGGAGGCGTCGGCGAGGGCGTCGGCGACCGCGGCCGCGAGCGCCCGCTGCCCGTCGGCGGACTCGGGGTCGTCGCCGGCTGCCCGCATGCGGGCGGCGATGGCGCCCCGCTTCGCGACGGTCAGCTGGTGGGTGCAGGCCTGCGCGACCTGCTCCGGCGAGCCGTGACCGCCGCAGCCGCCGCCGAGCAGCGCCGCAGACAGCAGGATGAGCCGTGCCAGCGACCGCCCTCGGGCGGCCGCAACCCTTGCAACTCTTGTAGCTGGGACGCGCGGGGGCTCGGACATCGACACCTCACGGCACACGCGGACGGTGGTCTTCGGGGGCCGCGAGGATCGCGGCGCGGCCGTGCACGACGGCGCGTGCGCAGACTACTCGAAATCGGGGTGCTGTGACGGTCGGAATCGAGCGAGGTCGGACATGCGGTGGGAGATCGCGGCGAGGATCATTCGGAGCCGTTTCGGTCCCGCCCCTGTGCGCCCTCAGCGGCCGTCCTTGGGGCCACCGCGGGTCCCTCCAGACGCGAGCTTTGGGCTACGGGTCGTGACCTGGCGTCGGCGTGTCAGGCCTCGAGGCGGCGCACGCGGAGGCGGCGGGCGGGGTTCTGAGCGCGACGCACGGTGGGCTGCTCGCTGGTGTGGAGCCGGTGGTAGCTCGGCGCCGCGTTGCGCGGGCGGATCTCCACGATCAGGTCGGTCGGGAGGTTGCGATCGGGGGTGTCGAGGTCCGAGTTCGGGTCCATCTCGACGCTAAAGATCGTCACAGCCATGGCGCTTCTCCAAGGGGGTGGTGGTGGTGTGGCGTTGCCCGGTCGGGCGACGTCCAAACACCTAGCACGAACCATGCCAGAAGCGTTCGACCACGTGGTTGGGCTGATCTTGGCCTTGGGGGGACACCAGATCTCGCGATTTCGTCTCATTATGAGATGCTGCTATGCCGCAATTCGCCTATGCTTTCCGCAACATCGGATCCCGGTCTTATTCCCGCGACCCTACGAACCATGCGGTCAAGCGCCATTTCGCGATCGCGGAAATCTCACGATGAGACAGTGATATTCGACCTACTCGAGGACGTGAAGCCCGCCCAGCGCAAGGGCGAGAGGGGCCCCCGGGGCGAATGCCGCACTGCCGTCGGGGACGGTCAACGAGGCACCCTCGGTGAGGGTCGCGATCCCCTCGCCGGCGCCCACTGGCGCCCATGCGACGAAGCGTCGCACTCCCGGCAAGGCGGTGTTTGCAGGTGCGTCATCGACCAGCGTGAAGAGGCGGCTCGCGTCGACCCCGAGGAGGGTGCCGGGCGTCTCATTCTCGAACACGGCCACGGCGCCGGTCGCATCCACCCACGTCAGCGCCCCGCATGCGTCGCTGAAGAAGAGGCCGAGGGCGGACGCGTGGGGTGCGTCGGCGCCGAAGCCCTGGTCGAGGTCGGCCCGCGCGAGCTCGTCGAAGGTCGGGGAGGCGGCGTCGAGGGCGACGGCCTGGCGCCCGTCGTCGAGGTACCACAGGCGGTCGCCGCCGATGGCGATGGCCATCGGGGCGGCCTTGCTCGGCAGGGGGACGGGGGTCGTCGCGCCGGTCGTCGGGTCGAAGCGCAGGACCTGGTTGGTGCGCGGCTTCGGCGCGTCGCTGCCGTAGTCGCGGCCCGCGCCCTCGACGAGGAGGTAGAGCGCGGCGGCGTCGGCGGCGTGGCCGAGGTAGGCGGTCGGCTGCGACAGGTCGCCGGCGCGGGTGGTCGGGTCTTCTACTGAGGCCCAGCTGAGCTCGGTCGTCAGCGGCATGCTGAAGTCGGTGCCGGCGGCGCGGACGCCGATCAGCTTGTCGCCGACCCAGGCCGGGGCGCCCTCGATCGCCACGTCGTCCACGCGGGCGTTGGTCGTCGGGTCGAAGACGGAGGTGCCGCCGTCGTGGGTGACGAGCAGGCGCGGCCCGGCGGGCTCGTGGGCGACCGCGGAGGCGTTGGGGAAGCGGGGCGCGCGCGGGCCGCACTCGAACTCGGGGAGCCCCTCGAGGACGAAGCGGCGGTCGGGGACGAGCCCCGGCGCGATGAAGTAGGAGGCGCTGTGGTCCTGGGCGTTGAGCGACACGGTGCAGGCCGCGCCGCCGCCGTCGATGACGTCATAGCGGGCGAAGGCGTCGTCGAGGTCGAGGGCGACGGCCCCGTAGATGGCGAAACCGCCGACGACCGCGGGCTCGAAGACCGGGGCGGGCAGGGCGGCGCGGCCGCGCTCGGAGAGCGACGCGTCGGGGACGGCGTTGTAGGCGATCAGGCCCCCGTCGGAGGTGATGACGAGCATCTCCTTGTAGAGGATCACGCTCGACTCGGGGTCGATGGGCAGGGCGGCGGCGATCTCGTCGGGGCGCAGGAGATCGAAGAGGTAGACGCGCGGCGTGGTGCCGCCGGCGGCGGCGACGAAGCCCGCGCTGGCGGTGACCTGCCAGACGTTGTCCATGCCGCCCTCGGCGGGGATCGGCAGGCACTTCGCCTCGACCGGGGACGCGGGGTCGGTCACGTCGATGAGGCTGACCCCGTCCGGGGTGCGCAGGATGAGGCGGCGGTTGTCGACCGGCACGACCCGGACGGCGTCCTCCGGCCGCCAGGTGGCGAGGACGACGGGGTGCTCGGGGTCGTTGACGACCACCGGGTAGATGACCCCGGCGGCGGTGCCGACGAAGGCGAGCCCGGCCGCCTCGGCGATGGCGTAGGGGGTGCCACCGAGGAGGGCCTCTCCCTTCAGCGCGCCGTTCTCGCCGTCGCGGGTCTGGACGCCGGTCGGGACCAGGCTGACGAGGCCCTGGCCGACGCGGTTGCTCGCGAAGGGCCGCACGACCGGGGCGCTGATCACGCCGAAGCCGCTCGACAGCGGGGCGTCATCGATGGCGATCCGGGTGCCGCAGGCGGTGAAGCAGGCGCCGCCGGCGCAGGGATCGACCGCGGCGGGTGCGTCGGGGCACGCGATCGGGGGGAGGCTCGAGGTGTTGTCGCCGCCGCACCCGGCGGCGAGGAGCAGGGTGAGCGAGAGCGACGCGCGACGCATGGGGGCCTCCAGAGCTCGGTCTGGAGCGAAGACTTGGCGCGCGCGGGACCTCGAGTCAAGGGGGTAGGGCGGGCCCGCGCGTCAGTTGACGGTCCGGCCCTCGCCCACCAGGGACTCGAGCGCGGCGCGGCCGTTGGGGGGCAGCGCCGGCGCGTCGGGGGCGTGGAGCTCGCGCCGCGCCTCGTCGACGCGGCCGAGGGCGGCGAGCGCCTCGACCCGGGAGGCGAACACCGGCGCGATCCGCGGGGCGCGCAGGCTGTAGTCGAGCGCGTCCTGCCACTCGCCGACGCGCGCGCTGGCGACCGTCAGCAGCGTCCAGGCGGCGTCGAGCTGGGAGGCGCCGATCCCCGAGACGGCCTTGGCCTGGTGGGCCAGGCGCAGCGCCTCGCGCGGGTCGCCGGCGGCCAGGGCCTGGGTCGCCTCGCTCAGGAGCTCGTCACCGTGGCCGCTGCGCTGGCGCCGCGGGGCGGCGCTCTTGGGGCGCGCCGCCATCATCCGCTGCACGTTCATGCCGCCGATGAGGATGGCCATCAGCCCGACGATGCGATCCTGCAGCACCGCGAAGGCGAAGATCGCGCCGGCGAGGGCGACGACGATCGCGACGACGTGGGTGAGCTGCTCGGCCTTGGCCGGGGGGAGGAAGCGCCCGGCGGCGAGCTGGAAGAGCTGCCCGCCGTCGAGGGGCCAGAGCGGGAGCAGGTTCACGAGGCTCCACCAGACGCCGATGTAGACGAGGACGTCGAGGGTCACCGCGAAGAGCAGCCGCTGGGGCAGCTCGGCGGCGAAGATGCTCTGCGCGGCCAGGGCGGCGAAGCCCAGCACCATCCCGGCCAGCGGGCCCGAGACGACGATGATCGCGCTGTGCAGGTCCTTCGACGCTGGCAGGTGGTGGCAGACGCCCCCCCAGCCGACGAGGCTGACCCGCGGGCTCAGTCGGTAGTGGCGCGCCGCCATGGCGTGGCCGAACTCGTGCACGAGCAGGCTCAGCGTCAGCCCGAAGATCCCGACGAGGCCATAGGCGATGCCCGCCTCGAAGAGCTGCGACGAGAAGAAGAGCATCAGGATCGCGTACCCGAGCGTAGCGCCGACCGGGATGCGACCCAGGGTGAAGAGATGGAACACGTTCATCGGGGCCATAATGGACACGGCGCGGCGATCCACCAAGCGCGAGTTGTGTGTTAACCCGGGGTGACGACCGGCGCGCTACCCTCGGCGCGTCGCTCCAGGGAGGCGCCGATGCCGCTCGACATCCCGCTCGCCGCCGCCGCCCCCGCCCTCGGGGCGCAGCTCGTCGGCAGCACCGCCGTCATGCAGCGCCTGCTCGAGCGCGTGAACACCATCGCGGCCAGCGACGCCCCGGTCCTCATCGCCGGCGAGAGCGGCACCGGCAAAGAGCTCGTCGCCAAGATCCTGCACGAGCACAGCTCGCGCCAGGGCCGCCCGATGGTCGTGGTCAACTGCGCGGCCTTCCCCGACACCCTCATCGAGGCCGAGCTCTTCGGCCACGAGCGCGGCGCCTTCACCGGCGCCTTCAAGAAGCGCGAGGGGCGCTTCAAGGCCGCCCACGAAGGCACGCTCTTCCTCGACGAGGTGTCCGAGCTGCCGCTGCAGGCCCAGGCCAAGCTCCTGCGCGTGCTGCAGGAGGGCACCTTTCAGCCGCTGGGCTCGAACGAGACCGTCAAGGTCAACGTCCGCATCATCTCCGCCACCCACCAGCCGCTCAAAGACCTCGTGGCGACGCGCCGCTTCCGCGAGGACCTCTTCTACCGCCTCAAGGTCCTCGACGTCCGCATCCCGCCGCTGCGCGAGCGCAAGGGCGACATCCCGGCGCTGGTCGAGCACTTCATCGCGCGCTTCGCCCCGGATCGCCGGGTGACCGGCCTCACGCCGCGGGCCTGGGCCGCGATCGCCCACCACGATTACCCGGGTAATGTGCGCGAGCTCGAGCACGCCATTCATCACGCCGTGGTGCTCGCGGGCAGCGGGCTCGTCGACGTTCACCACCTGCCCGAGGAGCTCGGCGCCGATGGCGACGCGCCGATCGAGGTGAGCGGCGAGCTCCAGCCCCTCGCCCAGGCGATGCGCCAGTTCGAGCGCGAGTATCTGCTGCGCGCGCTCGAGGAGTGCGGCGGCAACCGCAGCCAGACCGCCGGTCGCCTCGGGATCTCGCGCAAGAACCTGTGGGAGAAGCTGCGCGCCCACGGCGTCCAGGGGCCGCGGGGGGGCGACGAGCCGGCGGGCGACGACGGCTGAGCGCGCTCTCCTCGCGGGCGCTGCGGAGCGTGTTGACCGGCGTCGCGTTGCGCGTCATGCTCCGATCGAGCCCGGCGTCGCCCACGACCCCGACGCGATGACCCCGAGGCCGCTGTGGTGCCAGGAGCGCGCGCGACGACATGAGCCTGCCCCACCAGGTGGTGCCGCCCGGGTCCTTCGAGCCCGACCGGCACTTCTATCCGCGCGTGCTGAACGCCCAGCTGCACCCCCTCGTGCACGACTTCCTGGCGCTCGATAACGCGCGAATCATCAATCGTTACTGTCACTTGCGGCCAGGCGTCTCCCAGGCGGCGCTGAGCGCGCTGGTCAGCGCGTCGCCCCGACACTTCCGCTGGGGCGGGGCGGACCTCTTCGTCACGACCACCGACAGCGGGGTGCGCCAGGTCGTCGTCATCGAGACCAACTCGTGCCCGTCGGGGCAGAAGTCGATGCCGTCCCGCGACGACCTCGAAGACCAGGCCGGCTACCGGCGCCTCCTCGAGCGCGCCTTCGTCCCGTCGCTCAAGCGGCGCACGCTGCCGGCGGGGGGGCTCGCGGTCATCTACGACAAGAACCCGATGGAGACGACCGGCTACGCGGCGGCCCTCGCGGACCTGACCGACGAGCCGGTCTTCCTCGTGCCGTGGCACCACGACGCGCCCACGCCCATGGCGCGCTTCGTCGACGGCGTGCTGCAGGTGCGGCCGACCCCGGACGCGCCCTTCGAGCCGGTGCGCGCCGCCTTCCGCTACGTCACCCAGCGCCCCTGGACGCGCATCCCGCCGCTGACGCGCACGATGATCTTCAACCCGGTCGTCGTCGACCTCGCCGGCGGGCGCAACAAGATGCTCGCGGCCAAGGCCTACGACATCTACAACGCCCAGCTCAACGCGGTCGGCCTGCGGATCCGCGCCCCCGAGACCATCTGGGACGTGTCCCACGACGAGGTCCCGCTGTGGGTGCGTCGGATGGGCGGCATCGCGGTGGTCAAGAACCCCTACTCGAACGCCGGGCAGGGGGTTTGGACCATCACCACCCCGCGGGAGCTCGAGGCCTTCATGGACCTCGAGCACCGCTACGGGCGCTTCATCGTGCAGGCGCTCATCGGCAACAGCGGCTGGAGCTCGCTCGGCCGCGACGGGCGCCTCTATCACATCGGCACCGTGCCCGACCGCAAGGGGCGCATCTACTGCGCGGACCTGCGGTTCATGATCGGGGCCGGCCCCGACGGCTTCTTCCCGCTGGCGCTCTACGCTCGCCGCGCGCGCGAGCCGCTGGCCGAGCGCATCACCCCGGAGACCGACTCCTGGGCGATGCTCGGCACCAACCTCTCGGTCAAGAACGACGACGGCGGCTGGGAGACGGAGACGACGCGGCTCCGCCTGATGGACAATCGCGACTTCAACCGCCTCGGGCTCGGCGTGGACGACCTCATCGAATGCTACATCCAGACGATCCTCTCGATCACGGCCATCGATCAGATGGCGCAGAACCTCCTGACGCAGAAGCAGCGCTTCCGGAGGCGCATGTTCCGCTCGCTGAACCCGGACGACGCCCTGGTCGACGAGATCTGCGAGTGAGCGGCGCCGTCGCGGCGGTCGAGGAGCTCGATCTGGCGGCGCTGCCGCGGGACTGCAAGCTGCCGCTGCACGTCGAGATCTTCCACGACGGCCTCGGTCAGCCGGTCTATCTGCCGCTGCTCGTCGCCCGCGGTAAGCGTCCGGGCCCCGTCTTCGGCATCACCGCGGCCGTCCACGGCAACGAGCTCAACGGCATCCCGGTCATCCACCGCCTGTTCGAGCAGCTCGACACCAAGGCGCTGCGCGGCACGGTCGTCGCCGTCGTCGCGGTCAACGTGCCGGGGGTGCTCCTGCACCAGCGGCCGCTCACCGACGGCAGCGACCTCAACCACACCTTCCCGGGCCGCGCGGACGGCACCGTCGGCGAGGTCATCGCCCACCGCCTGCTCGAGCGCGTCGTGCGGCACTTCGACAGCCTGCTCGACCTGCACACCGCCAGCTTCGGGCGCGTGAACTCGCTCTACGTGCGCGCCGACATGACCAACCAGCAGACCGCCGCGCTCGCCTACCTGCTGCGCCCGCAGATCGTCGTCCACAACCCGCCGTCCGACCGGACCCTGCGCGGGGCCGCGGCGGAGCTCGGGATCCCCGCCATCACCGTCGAGATCGGCGACCCCAACCGCTTCCAGCCGAACTACGTGAAGACCACCCTCATCGGCGTGCGCGCGGCGCTCGGCGAGATGCACATGCTGCCCAAGCGCGTGGTGGCGCCCGGGCCGGAGCCGGTGCTGTGCGCGCGCTCGTACTGGCTCTACGCCGATCACGGCGGGCTGCTCGGGGTCGTCCCGCGGGTCACCGACCACGTGGCCGAGGGCGAGGTGGTGGCGAGCCTGCGCGACATCTTCGGCGAGGTGGTGCGCGAGTACCGCGCCCCGGAGGCCGGCGTGGTCGTCGGGCGCAGCGTCAACCCGGTGGGGCAGACCGGCGCGCGCATCCTGCACCTCGGTATCCTCGCCGACCGGCAGCGGATGAGCGAGCTGCACTGGCGGACCTCGCGGGTGCCCGAGGCGGCCGACGAGCAGGCGGGGCCGGGATGAGGATAGCGGTCGTCGTCAACGACGTCGGCGGGATCAAGGCCGCCCAGACGACGTGGCTCATCGGCGCCGCCGCGGCCGCCCGCGGCCACGAGGTGGTGTGGGTCGGCGTGGCCGATCTCGGGGCGCGCGACGACGGGCGGTTGGTCGCCATGGGGCGGTCGCTGCGGCTCGCGCCCGACGAGGCCGCGGGGCTCGCCGAGGCCGCGCTGGCTGCGCTGAAGCGGGCGCCGGCGCGCGAGGTCGTGCTCGACGACGTGGACGTGGTGCTGCTGCGCACGAGCCCGGGGCGCGACCCGCGGGACTGGGCGCACGCGGCGGCGCTGGTGCTGCTGCGCCTGTTGGTCGAGCGCGGGGTCCCGGTGCTGAACGACCCCGACGGGCTGGCGCGCGCGGGGACCAAGCTGTGGCTCTTCGCGGTGCCCGAGCGGTATCGCCCGCGGACCATGGTCAGCCGCGACCTCGGCGCGATCCGCGAGTTCGTCAAGCGCTGCCCGCTCGGGGCGGTGCTGAAGCCGTCCGCGGGCACGCGCGGCGACGACGTCTTCGTCATCCGCGACGGCGTCTACGACAACCTCAACCAGATCGTCGACGTGCTGCGCCGCGCCGGCTACGTCATGGCCCAGGAGTTCGTCCCCGAGGCCACCGCCGGCGACATGCGCCTGATCCTGGTCGACGGGCGGCCGCTCATCGTCGACGGCGTGTGCTGCGCGGTGCGGCGGGTGCCGTCCGGGGACGACTTCCGCTCGAACGTCCACGTCGGCGCCACCGTCGCGCCAGGGTACCCGAGCGCAGCCCACCTCGAGCTCGCGGACGCCGTCGGTGCGCGCCTGCGGGAGGCCGGCATCTTCCTCGCCGGGCTCGACCTCATCGGCGACAAGGTCGTCGAGGTCAACGCCTTCAGCCCGGGCGGCCTGATGGACGCCAACCGCTTCCACGACCGCGACTTCACCGGGGCGATCGTCGACGCGGTGTTGCAACGCAGCGAGGCAGGCCGCTGACGGCGCCGAAAACCGGTCCCGAACAGCTCTGTTGCGTTGCAGTGTGCCCCGTCACCGGGGGGCGAGCGCAGCGCGGACGGCCACGGTGACGTCCTGGCTCGTGACGGCGCCGTTGAGCTGGCTCACGGCGCCGGTGTGGAGGTCGACGACGGCGAAGGGGAGGTCGCTCGGCGCCGCGTGGCCCGCGCCCGGGATCCAGAGCTGGCCGAAGCGGAGGTCCTCGGGGCGGATGTCGGTCCCCATCAGCGACGCGCTGTCGAACCGCGTGGCGGTCGCGATGGCGCCGGTCTCGGGGTCGAGGGCGACGAGGGTGTCGAAGCCGAGCCAGATCCACGGCCGGCCGGCGGCGACGAGGCTCGTCGCGTGGGCGCCGTTGGTGTCGTAGCGGGCGACGATCGCGCCGCGGTCGAGGTCGACGACGGCGAGCTCCTGCACCACGCCCTCGCGCTTCGGGTCGCCGTAGAGGGTGACCGGGAGCAGGCGCGGCAGCGGGCCGCCGTCGGCGGTGAGCTCGCTGAAGAGGGTCGCGCCGAGGTCGAGAGACCACGTGACGGCCTGGGTGTCCCGGGCGAAGGCCACGAGCCCGACGGTGTTCGTGGCGCCGACCCGGACCCCGACGATCAGCTGGCCGTCGCGCTCGCCCACGGGGCCGCGGGGCTCGACCCGGGCGCCGTTGGGCGGGTGGAACGCCACGCGCTCGCCGCCGGGCGTGAAGACCACGGCGTCGCCCTGCTGGGCCACGGCGACCCCGCTCGGGACGGCGCCGAGGGGGAAGGTCCAGTCGAGCACCTCCGAGCCGCCGCTGGTGCGGTTGACGATGGTGCAGCTGCCGCCGTGCGCGAGGACCGCGAGCCGCTCGGGCCCGAGCGGGTAGAGCGCCGCGCCGCGGGCGTCCGCCGTGGCGCTGCTCCACTCGCGACGCCCGTCGCTGCGGGCGAAGGCGTCGAGGACCGGGCCGCCGGGCAGCTCGCGGCTCACGTACACCCGCGCGGCGTCGACCCGCACGGCGCCGTCGCCGATCATCAGCGTGCGGTCGGGCAGCGGGTCCATCGCGGTCTCCCAGACGACCTCGCCGTCGCTCCGGGCGCGCGCGACCAGGCGCGTCGCGGACGCCGGCGCGACCCGGCCCGGCTCCTCGAAGCCGTACACGGCGTCGGCGTCGGCGCCGATGGCGGTCGCGCCGAGGTTGTTGACGACGGTGTGGTCGCCCGTCGAGACGCTCCACCGCACCGCACCATCAGCGCCGCTCAGCTGCAGCCAGTATCGTGTGTCATCATCCGTGTTGCGGCGCGTCACGAACACCGCCTCGTCGAGGCCGATGGGGGCGAGGCCGGTGATGAAGCGCACGGTCGGGCGGGTCGCGACGTAGACGCCGACCCCGGCGCCGAGCAACAGGACGAGGGCGATGAGCCAGCGCAGGGGCTTCATGGCGCCTCCCAGGCGTTCGGGTGGGCTCCGATCTCCGCGGTGATGCGGTCGGCGGCGAGCTCGAGCATGCGCCCGATGCCGCGGTGAGCGACGGTCATGACGCGGCCGTAGGCGGCGCGGTAGGCGCCGCTCGTGGCGTGGTCGAGCTCGGTCGCCCCCCAGACGATGACGAGGTCGTCGCTCGACTGGTGGCGCTTGGAGCGGTTGAGGCTGACGCGCTTGTCGCCGCGCATGGTCAAGACCGTCAGCGGGCCGCCCTTCGGGAAGAGGTGCTCGAGCTGGGTGCGGTAGGCCGGTGACCCCCCGATGACGCGGACGCGGTTCAGCCCGGCGGCGGCGCAGGCGCTCGCGAAGGCGCCCGCGGCGCGCTGGATGTCGGAGCCGCCGCAGACGTCGCAGCGGGCGGGCTCGACGACGAGGACGGCGGCGGCGTCCTGGGGGACGCAGGCGGGGGCGCCGCAGACGAGCGCCAGGCGGCGCTCGAGGAAGCCCTCGAGGTCATCGGGGTCGCGGGCCACGAGGTGGTCGAGGAGCGAGCGCGCTTCTGGCGTGCCGCCGAGCGCGGCCACCGCGGCGAGCTGCTGCTCGGCGGTGACGCCGCGGGCGGTCAGGGCCGCGGCCAGGCTGAGCGGGGCGGCGGCCGCGGGGGGCGGCGCGGCGGCGGCGGACGGCGGGTCGCGGGGGGCGGGCGCCTGGCGTGCGAGGCGGTCCTCGGCCGAGGCGCGGGCGCGCTCGGCGGTGTCGACGCGGAGCTTGGCG
>PHBI01000129.1:13855-36408 GCA_002841945.1 Deltaproteobacteria bacterium HGW-Deltaproteobacteria-14 | reverse complement strand
CGCCGCGGCCTGCCAGCCCGCGAGCACGGAGTCGAAGCGGGCCAGGTCCCAGCCCGCGCCGAGCCAATCGAGGGCGGCCGGCGGCGCCGCGGGCTCGGCCGCGACCGCCGCGCGGAGCGCCTCGGGAGCGGCCGCGGCGACCCAGGGGCGGAACACGACCTCGCCGTAGAGCCAACCCCACGGGCCGCTCCCCCACTCGGCGTGGATCTCCCGGCCGTCCCGGGCGGTTCGGACCAGCAGCGCCACGAGCCCGTCGGCGTCGGCCGCCGGCTCGGAGGTCAGCCCGCCTCCCGGGCCGTAGCCGGGGAGCAGGACCTCCCAGCGCGGATCGGCCGTGGACGCGATGAAGCTGTCGAGCTGCGCCAGCGCGTCGCTGAGGGTGACCCGCGCGCGCCCTCGGTGCCAGCCAGCGACGACGCGGCTGACCGGGGCCTTCGGGTGCCGTGCGACGAGCGGGGTGAGCCAGGGCCGGATCGCCACCAGGCTGCGATCGTTCGCGACGAGGTCCGCCAGCGCCCGCTGCGCCCCTACGCCGCCATCGGCGACGGCGTGCTGCAGCGCGACGCCCGCGGCGGCGCGCCAGTCGCTGCGGCGCCGGACGAGGGCGCCGAGCCAGGCCCAGGCGTGCTCCTCGGCGTCCCCCGGGACGGGTATCCAGGGCGAGCCGGGCGCCGGGAGGTCGCTGAGGGCGGCGGTCAGGGCGTCGCGCAGCTCGGCGCAGGTGGCGAAGCTGAAACGGCGGGGGCCGGAGATGGCCTCGATGGGGGTCGGCATGGGTCAGGGCCTGTCGTAGGCGCCGCCGGGCGCGACCGCGGGGCCGGCCGGCGCGGCCGAGCTGGTGCTGCGCGCGGCGCCGGGCAGCGTGGGCGACGCCCCGGGGGTGTTCTGCTCGCGCACGGTGGAGCCGATGACGCGGTTGTAGGTGGCTCCGCTGGCGCCTCCGGGGGTCATGGTGCCGCGCAGCATCTCCTCGGTGGGCGTCGAGCCGCCTCCCGCCGCGGCGCTCAGGGTCTGCAGCTCCGCCGTGAGGCGGTCCGACGGGATCACCGCGCGCGCCGAGGTGACGAGGCGGTAGGGCACGTTGGCCTCGAGGAACTCGCCAGCGCCGCCGCCGGTCAGGCCGTAGTCGTCGTCGGACATGTTGCGCGCGACCCACAGCGCGCTCATCAGCCCGTCGAAGGCGGTGGGCTTGCGGCAGACGCGGTTGGCGACCCCCGACATGTCGATCTGCAGGACCACCGTGCCCTCGGCGTACCACTCGGGCTGGAGCGCGCCGAGGGTCATCATCTGGGAGAACGCGATGTCGGGGTCCGACGGGAGCGAGGGCACGAGCGCGCCGGGGTGGTACCAGGTGCCGTACCCCTGGGTGATGTTGTGTCGCTTGTCGACGGTCGAGAGCGGGTCGACCCCGCCCTTGAGGATGGCTCCGTAGGCGGCGAGCCGCACCTTGTTGTCCGCCTTGGCCGCGTCGATGACCGGCTGGGGCTTGCCCTGGCGGGTCAGCTCGTCGGTGATGCGGGCGTCGATCTGGGCGCTGGTGCCGGTGTTGATGACGCCGTACATCCCGCCGAGCCCCTGGTTGCGGGTCGAGACGGCGCTGAGGCGGGCGGCGGGGATGCGCTTGCCCTTGAAGTTGTAGCTGTAGCCGGCGGCGCTCTTCATCACGGGGAAGGTGCGGGTCCGGTCGCTGAAGCTGCCGGACTTCATCGCGTCGCGGAGCTTGCCGTAGAACGCGTCCTTGATGGACGGGTCCTCGAGGTGGGCCTCCTGATCGATGTCCTGGAACTTCTGGATGGCGATCGGATCGTCTTTGCCGACCTGCTGGGTCTGGGCGCGCGCGTCGCCGCCCTTGACGAACTCGGTGATGACGTCGGCCTGGAGCTGGGTGACGCTGGCGTAGCGGCTGTCGAAGTCCGCCTGGGTGATGCTCGTCAGGGTGCCCGCGAGGGGGTCCGCGAGGTCCGCGTAGCTGGCCGCCTTGCCGGTGATGGCGGCGCGCGCCTGGTCGAGGGTCAGCGGCGTCGGGGCGGGCGGCGGCGTGGGCGGAGCGGGGGGAGCCGGGGGGGCCGGGGATCGCTGCACGGCGCGCTGCTGCACCGTCCCGCCGCCCTTGGCGCCGCCCGCCATCTTGTCGAGCTCCCCCTGGGCGCTCTGGCCGCTGACGACCTTGTCGGCGACCGCGTCGGCGTGCTTCTCGTAGGCGTCTCCGCGTTGGCCGACGCCGCCGCTCAGCGAGACACCGGCGCGCTGCTGCACGACGTGGGCCGCCTCGTGCGCGGCGGTGTGGAGGTCGGGCGCGCTGCCGAAGGCGACGTGGTCGCCGGTGGCGTAGGCCTCGGCCCCCATGGCGGCCGCTCCCTGCTTGGCGGCCGGGCCGGTGTGGGCTTGGACCCCGCCGACGTCGTGGCTGCCAAAGGCGCGCTGGATGGCGTCGTGGTGCGGCAGCCGGCCACCGCCCCCCTGGATCCCCTGGGCCGCCGCCGCGTGGACGTCGCCGTCGCCGCCGTCGCCGCGGAGCTGGACCATCCCGAGGTTGCCGCCGGCGGTCATCAGCGCCTGGACGTGGGCCACGCCGCCAGCGCCGACGTCGGTCAGGGGCGGCCCGGTCCGGGCGTCGTCGGGTGATCGGCGCTGCGTGCTGCGCGCGTCGACATCAGACGACGGCGTGCGCTCAGTGTCGCGAGTCGACATAGGCGAAGTCCTTTGGCGCGGGTCCGACCGGTCGCGCGACGATATCAGAGCCCCGCGACGCCGCCAAGACGCCGGCCACGCGGGCGCGGTCAGCCGCGGTCAAGTCTCTCTGGGACACGCCGCGCGCCCCATGGGGCAGCGGGCGCCGACATCGAGGTCATTCGTTCGAAGACGAGGGGTTACGTGGTGGCATGGGACGTGCTGTGTGAGCGTCGGACCCCTCTCCCGGAGCCGAGACCGTGCGTCACCTCCACCGTCGACCCGCCCCCCCGGCCCCCCTCGGCACCTCCGACGCCCTCGCGTTGTCAGGCGCGAAGCCGTCCGATAGCGTCATCCGGATGGCGCCGTCCTGGACATGGCTGTGGCTGTGGCTGCTGCTGCTGGCGGCGTGCGGCGGCGACGCGGCGGTCGCCGTGGCCGACAGCTCCGGCGCCGACGCCCAGGTCGCCGACACGACGGCCGACGCCCAGGTCGCCGACACGACGGCCGATACCCAGGTCGCCGACACGACGGCCGATACCCAGGTCGCCGGCCGACACCCAGGTCGCCGACACGACGGCCGACGCCCAGGTCGCCGACACGACGCCCGACGCCCAGGTCGCCGACACCGGCCCCACGCCGAGCGCGGACCTCTGCCAGCTGCCGCCGCTGGCCTCCGCGAGCGGGCCGGTGTTCTACTTCTGCGACTGCGGCGCCGGGGCAGATCCCGGCTGCGTCCCCGGCGACGACGGGGCCGACGGCGCCGCACCGACCTCGGCCAGGCGCACCTTCGAGGCCGCGCGCAGCGCGTTCAACGCTCTCCCCGCCGGCGGCACCGTCGCGCTGTGTCGCGGCGGCGCCTTCACCGTCAGCGGCACCCGCTGGTCCAACCCGAGCTGCCGCGCCGACGACCGCTGCGTCGTCCGCGACTACGACCCCGGGGGCGTCGACCCCGACGCTCGCCCGCTGGTCCGCGCCCTCAACGGCAGCCACGTCTTCTCCCTCGAGGACGGCGGCGACGCCAACCACGAGGAGGGCTACGTCATCGCCAACCTGCGGCTGACGTCGGTCGACGGCGGTGGCTGGGCCGTCTTCGCCTACAACGACGTCGACGACGTGCGCCTGTGCCACCTCGACATCGACGGCTTCGGCATCGGCGTACACGCCGCCGGCTCGAACCCCCCGGAGGCCGACAGCGACGGCGAGAACGAGAACATCGTGCTCGAACACTCCCGCGTCACCAACTGCGCAGACCAGGGCTGGCTCGGGGGCTGCTCGGGGTGCGGGGTGCGCTACAGCGTCTTCGACAACAACGGCTTCGCCAGGGCCGTCTTCAACCACAACATCTACTTCTCGGGGTCGAACGTCGGCGTCGCCCACGGGATGTTCGCGATCGGCAACGACCTCTACCGCTCGGCGGCGGTCGACGGCGTCTGCGCGGGCACCTCTCTCGTCGCCCACGGCAACCACGACGGGCTCCTCATCGAGGACAACTTCGTCCACGAGGACGTCGGCGCGGCGGGGCAGGGGTGCTGGGGGATCGCCGTCGACACCGGCTACGCTTCGGCCGAGTCCTTCGTCAACGTCACCATCCGCGGCAACGTCGTCGCCGACGTCGGCAACCTCGCCATCGGCGTCAACGCGTGCTCGAGCTGTCTCATCGAGAACAACCTCATCATCAGCCGCCAGCCCTACGGCGCCCGCGCCATCGCCGCCCCCGACCGCCCCAGGGAGGCCAACGATCTCCCGATGAACGCCGTCACCGTTCGCAACAACACCGTCGTGAGCGTCACCGGCGGCACCGGCATCGCGGTGGGCGGCGATGGGACGGGCCACATCGTCGTGTCGAACGCCATCGTCACCGAGGACACCGCGTCCGCGTGGAACTGCCTGCAGCTCGACCTCCCCGCGAGCGCCTACGCCGCCGTCGACAACAACCTCTGCGACTACTCCACCGCGCCCGGCGGCGAGTGGGTCGACGGCCACGGCGACCTGGCGTCATGGCAGGCCGCCAGCGGTTTCGACGCCGCGTCACTGGCCGCCGACCCAGGCTATCCCTCGCTGCAGGGCCCGCCCTGGGCGCTGCCGCCGGGCTCCGCCGCGTCCCCCCTCGTCGACCACGGCCACCCCACGCTGTCGGCCCCCACCGACATCCACGGCGCACCGCGCGACGCCGCGCCGGACATCGGCGCCTGGGAGCGCTGAGCCCGTAGCGCACACCCGCAACGTGCGGGCCCGGCGTCGCAAGCGGTCGGGCGCCCCTGCGGCCTCCGGGGCTCCATCCAGGCGCCCCCGGAGCGAGGTCCTCAGGAGCGCGTCGCGCGCAGCGCGGCCAGACCGCCGCGACGTCGCACCTCCCCTCGCCTCGAACCGCACCGGAGCATCGTGATCCCCCCCCCCCCGCGCCGCCTCTTCCCCGCGCTCCTCGCCCTCGCCGCCGTCGGCCCCGGCGCCTGCTCGCTCGCCCCGCCGCCGAGCCTCGGGACCGCGCCCGACAGCGCCCGCGGAGACACCGCGGGCGCCCCAGACGGCGACGTCGCCCTCGCCGACGGTCCCGACGCGCCCCCCGCGGACTCCGTCGCCCCGCCGGACGCGTCCGACCTCCCCGATGGCTCCGACGCCGCCGACGCCGCCGACGCCGAGCAGCTGCCCGTGGACACCTCCGTCGCGCCCGACAGCGCCGCGCCCTGCGACGCCTCCGACACCTGCCCGCCGGACCCGGCCCTCACCCTGGTCGCCCCCCTCACGGTCCGCAACGACACCGACTTCGACCGGGTCGAGGTCGCCTACTCCGCGATCCCGATCCCCGCGGCCGCCGCCCTCACCGCCGTCGCCGCCCTCGTCGTGACCGACGCCACCGGCGCCACCGTCCCGTCCCAGCTGACCCCGCTCGCGCGCTGGGGCGGCACGGTCTCCGACGAGGCGGCCCCGATCGCCTGGCTCGAGGTCGCCCTCCCGGTCGCCGTCGCGCCCCGGGCGTCCGCCACCTTCGCGCTGCGCCGGGCCAGTGCCCCCCCGCCCGCCGATCCCGCGGCGCTGACGGTGGTCGAGGACCCCGCCGGGCTGACCATTGACACCGGCGCCGCGGTCTTTCGCCTCGAGCACGCCGCGCCCGAGGTGATCACGGCGTGGACCGTCGCCGGCGACCCCATCCTCGACCCCGCGGCCAGCGACTCCGGTCCCCGGGCCGTCGACGGCGCGGGGAACGTCCTGACCGCCCTGCCTAGCGCACAAGGCCTCACGCTCGAGCGCTCGGGCCCCCTGCTCGTGACCGTCCACGCCCACGGCCACTTCAGCCACATCACCAGCGGCGCCCTCGCGTGCGGCCACCCGCTCGCCTACTCCGCCCGGCTGACCTTCGAGCGCGGCGGTCGCGACGCCTTGATCGCGCTCGACGTCCGCAACGAGTGCGGCGACGGCTACGGCCCCGTCGGCCCGAGCGACGACGCCGGCGAGTTCTGGGGTCGCACCTACGCCGTCCGGGAGGTGACCTGGCGCCTCGCCCTCGCGCCCGCGGTCACCGGGCGCACCGTCGCCGCCCTCGACCTCGGGCAGCTCCGCGCCGTGGCCGACGAGGCCGTCGTCGCCCAGCTCCACGGGAGCGCCACCGCCGCGGGGTGGCGCCGGGCGGCGGTCCTCGAAGGCGGCGTGACGACCCACAGCGACGCCGCCTTCGACGCGCCGCTCGTGGCCCGCCTCGGCCCCTCCCACAGCGTCGCCGCGACGCTCCCCTGGATGCGCTTTCGCGAGCCCCAGGCCGTCGGCGCCGACGCCACCGGCCTCACCCTCGCCTTCGTCAGCGAGCCGGTCGTCATCGGCGAGGCCCAGGCCCGCTGGGGTGTCGGGGCGTTCCGCGCGTTCGGCGGCGACGTCGGCGGCGACGCCCCGGTGGCGGCGCTGCAGGGGCCGCTCCGCGCGCGCCTCGAGCGCGGCCTGTTGGTCTCCACCGACGCGACCACCATCAACGCCGCCGGGGTCCGCCCGCGCCTGCCCGAGCGCGCGACCGGCGCCCGCCTGGCCCGCTACCGCGACCACATCGAGGCCCTCCACGACGACAGCGTCGCGAGCTGGGCCACGGCGAAGCGCTACGGGGCGGCCTGGCCCGACACCCACGAGCGCGACCCCTGGCAGGTCACCAGCGACAGCGCCGAGCGGTCCTTCGCCGGCTCGAACTACTGGAGCGCCTCGGCCTCGGAGCTGGCGGAGTATCTGCGCACGGGCGAGCCGCGCTGGGTCTGGGACCTGGGCTACCCCCTCGAGCTGACCTTCCTCAACGCGGTCGTGTACAACGTCGGGACGCGCCACCCGGGCGGCGACGTGCGGAGCGGCTTTCACGCCGGCTACCACAGCGCCAACACCAACCAGCGCACCGGCGAGCTCTACCGCCGAGGCTGGAACTCCGACGACTATCTCTACGACCAGGGGTCGGACGAGGCCTACCTCGTGCGCCCGACCGGCGCGATCCTCGAGGTCTTCGAGAAGGCCTGCCAGACGGCGCTCAGCCGCTACCCGACCGCCGCGACCCTGCCCGAGGGCTCGCGCGACGCCTACGTCAGCGCCCGACCCATCAGCCGCGGCACGGTGCAGCACTGGAACATGCTCCTCTACGCCGCCATGTTCTCGCGCGATCCGGACCTCAGCCAGCGCTGCGAGGCGCGCCTGCACGACGTCGTCGACGAGCTGCTCAGCGACAACCTCTTCGCGGGCGTCGCGTGCCGCCCCGAGACCGGCAACGCGTCGCGCTGCGACACGCAGCAGACCTTCATGTACTCCGCCCTCACCGTCGGCTTCCTCGACCTCTATCAGCGTCACTGGGACGGCAGCGACCGCGCCGCGGGGGTCCGCGACGCCATCGCGACGATGGCCGACCAATACTACGTCACCATGATGCCCAAGCGCGGCGACGACCCGGACGCCATCGACGTCGCCGGGATCTGGGCCAAGGTGCTGCGCTGCTCCTTCTCGGGCGGCGCCCTCGACGGCTGCGTCGGCCTGGCCGAGGCGTTCGGCGAGCCGGCCTACGCCGAGGAGCGCCTGATGCACCTGTCGGTCCTGCTGGCGGGCGACGCGCTCGCTCCGACCCCCGGCCGCTGTGCCCTGGGCGCGGCGGCGCTGACCCGGGCCTGGGAGAGCCCGGCGATCACCCACTGGATCGACCTCGGGATCGGCTACTGGAAGGGCGCCTCACAGTCGATGCAGAACACCGTCTACGGGGTCGGCGCGGCGGAGGCCTGCGACCCCGACTGAGCGCGGGGGCCAGGCCGTGCGGGCCCGCGCCGCGGCTGTTCCCGCTGTCCCCGGTGTCCGATGGGACAGCGGGCGTCCAAGGGGCCGGAGACCCAGTGTCTCTGCGCCTCCGCGTCTGGCCGGCCGCTCGCGCGGCCCTACTTGATCCAGAGGTTGCCGGCGGTCGTCGTGTGGTTCGCCGTCCCCGACCCATAGCAGCTGCAAGCGTCGCAGTCGGTGTGGGTGAGCCAGAAGATCGAGGCGGTGGTCGCGCCGATCCCCACCTCGGGCTCCCAGACCTCCCCGATGACCGGGTTGCCCAGCACCTCGTCGTTCGACCCGAAGCCCCAGCGGACGCGGCTCGTCGCGGACCCCAAGCCGGCGCCGTTGAAGCCGTAGAACTGGCTCCCCTGTGCGAAGGCCATCGCGCTCGCGGAGTAGTTCTCGACGGACGCGAGCAGGGTGCCGTGGCACGTGGCGACGCTCTCGTCGCCACCGACGAGCACGCTCGACCCGGAGAACACGGTCAGCGCGGTCGTCGCGCTGCCGAAGGTGTGCGCCCAGCTCACGCCCTCGGGCTCCAGCCAGTCGAGGCGCAGGGTCGTGCCGCTGACGGTGTTGTAGGCCTCGTACTTGGCGTTGGAGGCGTTGAGCAGGTTGACGTTCGGGTGCGGGTTGCCAGCGGCGAGCAGCGCCGAGGTCGTCCACGCGCTCGCGCCGTGGGTCAGCGCCGTCGTGTTGGTGCTGAGCTTCATCACCAGCGTCCAGCCGCCGCCCGTCATGTCGCAGTAGGCGAGGAACGGGTCGTCGCCACCGGCGCCGTCCGGGTCGATCTCGTAGCGCCCGTTCGGCGTGCCCGACCGCGCCGTGACCAGGGCCAGGCAGCTTGCCGCGGCGACGCACTCGTGGGAGGCGCCGTCGCAGTAGCCCGACAGGCAGTCGCCGTCGGTCGCGCAGGCGAGCCCCACGGCGCACCCGCCGCAGCTGCCGCCGCAGTCGACGTCGGTCTCGTCGAAGTTCTTCGTTACGTCGTGGCAGCGGGTGATGAGCTCGGTGCACAGGGGCTGGCCGCCAGGCTCGGTGGTGTACGGCAGGTAGGTGCAGGCCCCGTCCCCGGCGCGCGTGCACTCGAAGCGGTCGAGCCCGTTGGTCGAGAGGACCTCGATGGCGCCGAGCAGGTCGCCGCTGCTGCCCCCGCGCAGCAGCAGCCCGATGGAGACGAGCGCCCCGGTGCTGCTGTCCACCCTCACGCAGGTGCTGTCGATGACGGCGTCGATGCCGTTGGTCCCGTCGGAGATCCAGAGGTTCCGCTCAGCGAAGCCGGACACCGCGCTCGGGGCCACCGGCGTCGTCGCGCCGAGCACGTAGCGGATCCGCGCCGCCCCGAAGTCCGCGCCGTCGTTCAGCGTGATCGCGTCGACCGTCGCGTAGTCGACCGTCGCCGGGTAGCTCCCCTTAGTGGTGTTCGTTGGCTTGCTGACCGTCAGGCTCGCCGGGTAGTCGACGTCGACCCCGGACAGCGCCGGGCTCGCGAAGTTGCACGCGTCGCTCGCCGCCCCCGGCTCGATGACCACATCCCAGGTCATCCGCGCCGGGTGCTGCCGGTGGTAGACGGCGCGCGGGTTCGCGTCCAGCGCGGTCGGGGCGATCAGCGCCTCGGCCTCGTAGAAGCACAGGGCCGGCGAGCCCGCCTCGAGCGGATCGAGGTACTGCGAGCTGTTGACGTACTGGGTGTCGATCGCCGCCATGACCGCGCTGTAGGCGCGCTCCTCGGTGGTCGTCGCGGGGGCGGACACGACCGTCGGGTCGCTCCACGTGCTCGGGGTGCCGGGGGCGCCGCTCGCGTAACAGGTGAGCCGGCGCGCGTAGAGCAGAAACCCGTCCCACGCGTCCGGCATGCTGCAGGTGGCGCCGGTCACGAGCGACGGCACGGCCTCGCCGTGCAGCTCCGTCGGGCAACCCACGGCCGTCGAGCAGAAGGCGATCCCGAGCTCGAGCGTGATGTCGAACAGCTCGGTGTCGCCGACCGCCGCGGCGATGGTCAGATCGGGCTTCTGGACCGCCGGCTGGCTCGCGCCCTCGGGACCCGCGCACGCGAGCGAGCCGAGCGCCATCCCCGCGCACAGCGCGAGGAGTGGGCGTCGCAGCGCGGCAGCGTCTGGGAGCAGGGTCCACATCAGCGGTTCATCGGGAAGGAGAGGAGCAAGGCCACCGCGATCGTGCGGGTGCGCGCGACGCCCTGTCAAGGGTGTGGTTGCGGACCCCGACACCTCATGTTGCGGTGCAGCATGACCCGCTTCGGCTAGCGCGGCGCGCCCTCCGCCCTCCAGGATGAGCCTGCCGTCACCCCGGTCCGCGGGGGGCGCCTCGATCTGGATATGACGGCTCTTTGCCTGCTATAGCGTCGCTCCAGCCCCGCCTCGGAGGTGCCATGAAGCTGCTCCTGGTCGCGTCCATCGCCGCCCTCGTCGCGCTCAGCGGGTGCCAGGACGCGCCCGCGTCGCAGCGCTTCGCCGTGAACCTGGCCGACTCCGGGGCGGCGCGGCCCGCCGCGGACGAGCCCGGCGAGCCGGAGGAGCCGATAGAGCCCGAGGTGCCCGAGGTGCCCGACGACCCGCCGGACGAGCCCGACACCCCCGACACCCCCGACGAGCCCGGCGGCGGACCGAACACCGACGATCCGGGCGTCGTCGCCGGCGCCCTCATCGCGGTCGCCGCGGGGCATTGAGCGGCCGGTGAGCGCGCGGATCCTGCTCCTCGTCCAGCTCCACGCCCACCCCGGGCGCGAGGCCGCGCTCGCCGCCTACGAGGCGCGCGCGCTCGCCGTCCTGAGCGACCACGGCGGCCGCCTCGAGATCGCCATCCGCCCGACCGCGGCCCTCGCCGGCGAGGGCGAGCTCCCCGACGAGGTCCACGTCGTCTCGTTCCCGAGCCTCGCTCAGCTCCAGGCCTACCGCAAGGACCCGCGCATCGTCGCCCTCGCCGCCGAGCGCGACGCGGCCATCGCCAAGACGACCCTGCTCGTCGGCCACCGCGTCCGCGACCGCTGAGCGGCCGTCGTCACGGCGCTGGAACGCGGACCGTCGGCGGCGGGACCTCGCTCCCGCCCGGCAGCGGCGCCGTCACCCACGGTGGGGCGTCAGCGAGCCGCGCCGGGTGAAGGGCGAGCCCGTGACGGGAGAAGCGGGTTGGCTCGAGGCGCCGCGCGGGCGTAGGATGCCGCTGTGAATCCCCGGGAGCCCAAGGCCGGCGCGATCAGCCGGCGGACCTTCATCGCGACCAGCGCCGCCGGAGTCGCGGCCGCGCTCGGCGCCTGCGGCTCCGATGGGGGCGGCGGTCCCGACGGAGTGCCCTTCGACGGCACCATCTTCGACACCGTCGCAGCCGACACCGCGGTGGTGATCGACTCCGTCGCGGACACGGCCGCGGACACCGCCGTCGCCGACACCGCCGTCGCCGACACCGCGGACCCGCCGGTCGACACCGAGCCCGAGGACAGCAGCCCGATCGACACCTTCGACGCCAGCGACTACGTCGAGGACCCGGTCCTCTTCCCGCTCGGCGTCCAGTCCGGCGACCCCCTGCCCGACGGTGCGGTGCTGTGGACCCGCTTCACCGGCGAGGGCGACGTCGAGGTCTTCGTCTTCCGGAACACCGCCGAGGGGCCGCCGGGCGCCGGGCCCCTGAGCCAGCGCGAGAAGGTGACCCCGGGCGCGGCGGGCTTCGTCCACGCGGATCTGGGGGGCGTCCTCGACCCCTGGACCGAGTACCACTACTGCTTCGTCGACGGCACCCGCCGGAGCCGCGTCGCCCGCTTCCGCACGGCGCCCGCGGCCGCCGCCTCGCCGGTCGTCGTCTTCGGCGCGGGGAGCTGCTCGAAGTACCTCTACCGCCCGTTCGAGGTCCTCTCGCGCGCGTCCGAGGCCGACCTCGACCTCTTCCTGCTGCTCGGCGACACCGTCTACGCCGACGGCGCCGACGACGCCGAGGACTACCGCGAGAAGTGGGCCGAGAACTTCGGCACCGACGGCTACCGCGACCTCTTCCGCACGACCCCGTGCGTGGCGACCTGGGACGACCACGAGGTCGCCAACAACTGGGACCCCGAGACCGGCGACGCCGCGCTGATCGCGACCGCGCGCGCCGCCTTCTTCGAGCACCTCGCCATCCGCCGCGCCCCCGACGCCCCGGAGCGCATCTGGCGCAGCGTCCGCTACGGCCGGACCCTCGAGGTCTTCGTGCTCGACTGCCGCGGCGAGAAGCGCCCCTCCACCCGCAAGACCGAGGCCGCCGAGTACATCTCCGTCGCCCAGATGACCTGGCTGAAGGCCGCCCTGACCGCGTCGCCCGCGACCTTCAAGGTCATCATGAACTCGGTGCCCATCACCAACATGCCGATCTACTGGCTCAACGCCGACGAGCGCTGGGAGGGCTACGACGCCCAGCGAGACGAGATCCTGGCCCACACCGCCGGGATCCCCGGCGTGCTCTGGGTCTCGGGCGACTTCCACTACGGCTCCGTGCAGCACGTCGACAAGCCGGGCGACCCCTTCTTCGCCCAGATCGAGGTGCTCACCGGGCCGCTCGCCCAGATCAACCCGGCCACCGGCCTGCTCCAGGCGACCGGCGACCCCGCGCAGTTCGAGTGGATCACCGACAGCTTCAACTACACGCGATTCACCGCGGACCCAGCGGCCGCGCCCCCCGCGATCACGGTCGACCACGTCGGCCCCGACGGCACGGTCCTGCACACGCGCACGCTCACCTTCTGACGCCCCGAAGCCAGCCCGGGAGCTCCGCCCATGCCCGCCCATGTCCGGTAGAGTCCTCGTCCCGTTGCCGGACCGCGACTTCGACACGACCGAGGTCGCGGTGCCGTGGAAGGTCCTCACCGAGGCCGGCTGGGAGGTCGTCTTCGCCACCGAGCGCGGCGCCACCCCCGCCTGCGACCCGCGGCTCCTGACCGGCGTCCTGTTCGGCCAGCTCGGCGCCGCCCCCGACGCCCTCGCGTGCTATCGCGAGCTCGAGCGGACCCCCGCGTTCCAGGCGCCCCTGGCGTGGGACGCCCTCGACCTCGCAGACTACGCCGGGCTCCTGCTCCCCGGCGGCCACGCCCCCGGGATGAAGCAGTACCTCGGCAGCCAGGCGCTGCAGTCCCGCATTGCAGCGTTCTGGTCCTTGGGTCGCCCTGTGGCGGCGATCTGCCACGGCGTCCTGGTCCTCGCGCGGGCGAAGGATCCGGCCACCGGCGCCTCGGTCCTGGCCGGGACGCGCACGACGTGCCTGCCGAAGTACATGGAGCGCGCGGCGTTCCTCATCACCTGCTGGCGGCTCGGGCGCTACTACCGGACCTACCCGGCCTACGTGCAGGACGAGGTGACGGCGGCGCTGGGCGACCCGGCGCTGTTCGAGCGCGGGCCCCGGACGCTGACGAAGCGCGGCACCCGCGACGATGACGGTCCGACCTTCGTCGTCGAGGACGGTCGCTACGTCTCGGCGCGCTGGCCGGGGGACGCCTGGGCCTTTGCGCGGCGGTTCTTGGCGTCGCTCGAGGGGACGCAGGAGGTAGCGGCGTGAGCGACACCTGGACCCCACGGCTCGACCGTGACGGGCTCGCCGAGCTCCTCGCCGAGCACTTCCCCCAGGCGGGGGACGCGGCCTCCTGGCTCGCCGGCGCTGGCGAGGGCTGGGTCGAGCTGGTCCTGCCGTTCTCGACCGACCAGCTGCGCCCCGGGGGGACGCTCTCCGGGCCGACGCTGATGACGCTGGCCGACGTCGCGATGTACTTCCTCGTCCTGACCCACATCGGTCCCGAGCCCCTCGCGGTGACGTCGAGCCTGCACATCGATTTTCTGCGCCGCCCGGCCGCGACCGACCTGCGCGCCCGCGCCGAGCTGCTGCGCCTCGGCAAGGGGTTGGCGGTCGGCCGCGTCGAGATGAGCTCGGTGGGCGACCCGCGCCCGGTCGCCCACGCCACCGTCACCTACGCCCTGCCGCGGACGGAGAACGAATGACCTCGTCGCTGCGCGCCCTGTGGCCCCTCGACCCCGACGCCGCCTTCCTCAACCACGGCTCCTTCGGCGCCTGCCCCGCGGCGGTGCTCGAGCAGCAGGCGGCCCTGCGCGCGCGCATCGAGCGCCAGCCGGTGGACTTCTTCGTGCGCCAGCTGCCGGCGCTGCTCGACGGCGCGCGCGAGGTCCTCGCGGGCTTCCTCGGCGCTGACGCGGCCGGCCTCGCCTTCGTCCCGAACGCCACCGCCGGCGTCAACACCGTCCTCGCCTCGCTCGCCCTCGCGCCGGGCGACGAGATCGTCGTGACCGACCACGGCTACCGCGCATGCACCAACGCCGCTTTGCACTTCGCCGGCCGCGCCGGGGCCAGCGTGAAGGTCGCGCGCTTCCCGTTCCCCGGCGCGACCCCCGACGCGGTCGTCGCCGCGGTGCTCGCCGCGGTCGGGCCGCGCACGCGCCTGGTCCTCATCGACCACGTGACCAGCCAGACCGGGCTGGTTCTGCCGGTCGAGCGCCTCGTCGGGGCCCTCGCCGAGCGAGGCGTGGACACGCTGATCGATGGGGCGCACGCCGCCGGGATGGTCCCGCTCGACCTCGGCGCGCTCGGCGCCGCGTACTACGCGGGCAACTGTCACAAGTGGCTGTGCACGCCGAAGGGATCGGGCTACCTGCACGTCCGCGAGGACCGCCGCGCCGGGCTGCACCCGCTGATCATCAGCCACGGGTGGTCGCTGCCCGAGGGCCGCCAGACGCGCTTTCGCCTCGAGTTCGACTGGACCGGGACCGGCGACCCGACGCCGTACCTGGCCGTCCCCTTCGCCATCCACTACCTCGCCGGGCTCGTCGCCGGCGGGTGGGACGCGATCCGGGCGCGCAACCGCGCGCTGGCCCTCGAGATGCGGGCGACGCTGATGGCGGCCCTCGGGATCGACACGCCGCCGGCGAGCGACGACATGATCGGGGCCCTCGTGTCGCTGCCCGTCAGCGACGGCGACGAGGCCGAGCTGAACGAGGCCTTGTGGCGCGACCACCGGGTCGAGGTCGCGGTGATGGCGTGGCCGTCGCCCCCGCGCCGGCTCATCCGCGTCGCGGCCCAGCTCTACAACGGCTCGAGGGACGTCGAGCGGCTCGTCGCGGGGCTGGCGGCGCTCGCCTGAGGCTCGTCGGCGAAGCGCTGGGCGGCGAGCATCCCGCACGCGGCGTGGCGCGCCTGGCCGCCCGAGTAGCGGCGCACGACCGGCACGCCGAGCGTCCCGAGGGCGTCGCGGAAGCGCGCGAGCTCCACGTCGCCCGGGCGCCGGTAGCCCTCCGGGCGGGGGTCGTTGACGTCGATGAGGTTGATCCGCAGCGGCACGTCGCCGAGCAGCTCGCGCAGCGCCTCGACCTCGTCGTCGCCGGTGTTGATCCCCGCCATCACCACCCAGGCGACCGTCACGCGGTCCCCGCTCGTGCGCGCGACCTCGCGGATGGCGTCGGCGAGCTCCATCACGCCGTACTTGCGGGTGACCGGCATCAGGGTCGCGCGGCGCTCCTCGATGGCCGAGCTGAGCGACACGATGAGGCGGAAGCGATGCCCCTCGCGGGCGTAGCGGCGGATCTGCGGCACCAGGCCGACGGTCGAGATGGTGATGGCCTCGGCCTTGATGCGGCCGCCGTTGGGGTCGCTCAGGACGCGCGCCGCCTGGATGACCGCGTCGTAGTTGTGGAGCGGCTCCCCCTGCCCCATGAAGACCGCGCCGGTGAGGCGTCCCGGGGCTTCGTCGCGGATGGCCAGGAACGCGTCGACCATCTCCCAGGCGGCGAGGTTGCGCGTCAGCCCGAGGCGTCCGGTCGCGCAGAAGTCGCATGCCATGGCGCAGCCGACCTGGGACGACAGGCACACGGTGAAGGTGTCCGGGCGCTCGAGCGGGATCCGCACCGCCTCGCTCAGCGCCCCGTCCGGAGAGCGCAGCAGGTACTTCACGAAGCCGTCGCTCGGGTCCTCGACCCGCTCGACCACGGTCAGCCGCGGGCGGTCGACGAGCTCGCGCACCGCCTCGCGAACACTGCGTCGCACAGTCTCGCGCTTCGGCTTCTCATGCTCGAGACAGGCGATCTCGCGGGCCAAGATGCTTCGCGCCTCCCGCAACGCACAAGAGACGCCGCGGGACTCGAGCCACGCCTGGAGCTGCTCTGGGAGGAGCGCCTGGAGCTGGGGGCGGGCGCTCTCGGTGCTCGCCACGCCGGTCACTGCGCGATCGGGACGTCGTGGCCCGGGCCGCGGTCGGCGGCGGTCCACTCGGCCTCGCTGTACCAGCGCGGCTCGTGGAGGCGCGAGTCGCCGCCGAGGACGCCGCGGAGGTGGGTCAGGAGCAGGGCGTGCTCGTCGCTGTTGCTCGGCCCCTTGAACCAGGGGACGAGGCCGCGACGCTCGACGGCGGTGACGAGGAAGCGGTCGGTGTCGCCGTCGATGAGCTGCGTCTCGACGTCGTAGCGGCGGTTGGTGCGCTTGACGTCGAAGGCGTGGCCGTAGGGGGTGGTCCAGCGGTTGAGGACCTCCCAGCCCTGGGCGGCGAGCGCGCCGTCGAGCCAGCGGGCCATGTCGGCGCCGGGCGGCCGGGGCTCTCCCTCGGTGGGTGCGGGCGCGGGCGCGTCATCGGCGTGCTGGCGTCGGGCGGGCTCGTCGAAGTCCGGAGCGAGGAAGGTCACGTGGGTCAGGAGCTTCATCTCAGGGCCTCTGGCCGGGCTCGAGCCGTATGGCCTGCTCGACGCGGAGGGCGCCGTGCTGGACAGGGGAGACGCGCTCCCAGGCCGGCGCGGCGGGGGGCGCGGGGGCGGGCCAGGTGCGGGTTGCGGTGGCGCCGACCCGGTCGGGCAGCGACTGTGACGCCGTGAGGCGGATCGGTTGGTCTCCGGCGCCCTCGACGCGGAAGCGTCGGATCACGGTGTCGCCCGTGGCGGGGCTCGCGACGGACTCGCGCGGGCTGCCCGCGGTCAGGGCGGCGCCGGGTGGCAGGGCGAGGGCGATCTCGAGCGGGGCCGGGACGGCCCAGTGGACGTGGAGCTCGGCGGTCAGGGTGACGCCGGCGCGGTCCTGGCGTCCGTCGAGGGCGAGCGAGAAGGGCGGCAGCGCCGCCGCGGCGTGGGCCGCCGGGCCGCTCGCGGGCGCCGCGGCGGGGGGAGCCGGTGGAGCGGGGCGCTCGGCGCACGCCGGAGCGAGGCCGAGGAGGAGCGTGATGGTGGTGAGGAGCGCGCGCATCGGGGAGACGATACACAAACGGCTCGGCCGCGGCACTCTTCGTCTGAAGGGGCGCGCCGGGGAGGCGGTCGTGGACAAGGGCCGCCGCCGCGGGGTAGGTCAGGGCATGCGTTGGATACTGCTGGCTCTGTTTGCCCTCTCGTCCGCCGCCTGCCCCCCCCAGGACGTGCCGGATCCGCCCGCGGTGGGGGCCTCGGCGAAGGACGGGCAGAAGTCGCGCCAGCCGGAGGCGCCCCGGGTGGCGATCCCCGCGCCGCCCGAGGAGCCGCTGGTCGTGCCGACGGCCACGGACGACGCGGCCGCGGACGTCGTCACGGGGCCAGACGAGGCGGCCGACGCTGGGCCGCTCGCCGCGTCAGATGCGGCGGGGAGCGAGGCGGCGCCTGACTCTGCCGCCGTGGTCGCGCCGGCCGGCGTGGTCGGCGACGTCGAAGATTGAGCGGCCGGGAAGAGAGACCGGCGGCCCGTGGTTTGGTGGGCGTGCGCCGGGCACCAGGCGCCCGCGAGAGGCCTCGCGGGTTACGAAAAAGTGCCCCTCCGGTCGATTTCCTGTGACCCGAACGAGGGGGTCCGGCGTACCTATGAGCGTCCCGACCCGTTGGAGGCCAGCCGTGAGCGACGAGAAGACCAGCCCGAGCGACACGGGTTTCCGCGAGAAGCTCCTCGCGATGCTGGAGTGGCTCGCCGAGCGTGACCCGGTGGCCGCGGCCCGGCTCGTGGCCGAGTACACCGAGGACCTGCTGGCCGAGGTGGCGGGCGGCGGGGCGACGCCGGCCGGCTCGAAGGGCTGACCGTAGGCGGCTAGACCCCCAGCGCGTCTGCGAGGAGCGGCAGGGTCTCTTCGGCGGGTCCGAGGACGTCGCGCATCTTCAGGGTCAGCCAGCGCCAGGACTCGGCGTGGCTGAACGGCTCGACGTTGATGTTGATGAGGCGCGCCCGGCGACGCTGGCCGCTCTCGAGGGCCATCTCGGTCACGCCGACGGAGAACGAGGTGCCCACGAAGACGATGACGTCCGCTTGCCCGAAGGCGCTGAACGCGTCGTGGGCCCGAAAGAAGGGGTGGGAGTCGTAGCGCTCGTCGAAGAGCAGCACGAGCGGGCGGACCACGGCGTCGCAGACCGGGCAGCGCGGGACCACGCCGGCCCGGATGGCGTCGACGTCGATCCCCTCGATGGGGTCGGTGAAGCGCACGCAGCCGCCGTCGGTGCAGCGGTAGAGGCCGTGGCGGCCGTGGATCTCGACGAGGCGCGCGGCGGGCAGGCCGCTGCGGCCGTGGAGGCCGTCGACGTTCTGGGTCACGAGGAGGTCGCTCGGGCGCGCGGTGACGATGCGGGTCAGCGCGTGGTGGCCCGGGTTGGGGAGCGCCCGGGTGGGGTCGATGTCGTGCGCCTCGAGCCAGAAGTCGCGGTACCACGCGAGGGGGTCGGCCTTGAAGCGCTTCGTCGTGCCCCACTCCAGGATGAAGCGGCTCCAGACCGCCTCGCTCGAGCGACGGTAGGGTGGGATGCCGCTCGCGACGCTCAGCCCCGCGCCGGTGAGCCAGACGACGCGGGTCGCGTCCCGGATGTCAGCGGCGAGGGCCGCGATCGCTGCAGTCATGGCGGGGGTGTTCGCACGTCCACCGCAGCAGGTCCAGCGCCGCGCCATCGACGCGCGCGACGAGGTGGACCGGCGGGCCGGCGACCGGCTAAGGTCGCGCCATGCTCGCCTCCGTCCGCAAGACCCGCCGCTTGTCCCTGCAGCTGTTCGCCGCGGCGCTCGGCGCGATGGCGGCCGTCACCGTGCTCGAGGTGCCGCTCGCGTTGGCGCTCGAATGGTGGGTGGTCGAAGACTGGATCACCTTCGGCAACCTCGCCGTGGGGGTCCTGGCGATCGTCGCGGCGCTGTTGTTGACCCGCTTCGATCCGGGGCACGCCCAGCAGGAGCGGATCCGGATGGCGGCGGTCTTCGCGGTGCTGGCGACGGGCGCGTTCGCGCTGCGCTTCATGTCGGCCCTCGACGTGATCTGGGTCGGCTTCCCCGCCCGGCGCGCTATGCACATCGTCGGGACCATCGGCTTCGACATCGTCATCGCGCTGGTCGCCGTCGTCCTGGTCGCGCTGACCCCGGGGCACAGCGGGACCCGGGTCCACGCGCTGCTGCGGACCGGGCTCGGCATCGTCATCGCGATCGCGGGCCTGGCGGTCATCGCGTCGGTCGCGGGCTTCTACGCGGCGCTCGCGCCGGACCACGTCCTCGGCATCATGACGCGGGGGCTCTTGGGCTTCGGGCTGGCGGCGACCGCGCTCGCCACGCTGCTCGCGATGCGTCAGGTCGAGGACGAGCAGGACGTCGTCGACGCGTTCTAGCGAGACCCGCTCGGTCCGAGCTCGCGCGGACCGAGTGGGCCTGCCGGGGCGATCAGCGCAGCAGCACGGTCGCCGGGTCGAAGCGCTCGTCCTGCGCGTCCAGCCAGCGCTGAGCCTTCTTGGCCGCCTGGCGCCACTCGTCGCGGCGGGGCGCGGCCTCCCGCTCGAACAGCGCGAGCGCGAGGGCGGTGGCGACCAGCGCCTGACCGAGGTTGTCGATGGCGTCGTCGACCGCCTCCTTCTCCTCGGGGGCGAGCCACTTCCACAGCTTGGCCATGCGGAAGCTCCCGTCGGCCTGCTGGGTGCCGAGCACCTGGTAGAGCAGGTCGACGGGCTGCTCGTCGCTCTCGAGCTGGGTGAACATCGTCTTGTCGCCGTACGACCCCTCGGCGACGGACTCCATGGGCGCCGGGGGCGGCGCCGCCGGCCCGGTGAAGTACTCCTCCCGCACCATCGCGTCGATCGGCCTGGATCGGCGAGCCTCCTCCTTGAAGACCCCCATGACGGCGTCGATCACCCCGCCGCCGGCCCTGGCCCGCCGCGCGTCGTCCGCGGCGGCCGGCATCGGCGACGGCGCGGCCATCATCTGCGGCTTGGCCCTCGCGAGCCGGCCCCCCGCCCCGCGGCGCCGGAGGACGCTCCTGTGGCCACCCCAGCCAGCGGTCAGCGCGATGGGGACCCGGCGCAGCTCCGACGGCGCGACGGTCTTGTCGCCCTCGTTCCGGACCTCGACGGCGACGTAGCTCGTGGCGCTGGACATCAGGCCGTAGCGCTTGCCGATCGCGACGACCCGCGCGCGCTTGGCGTCCTCGGTCCCGGGCCGGCGCTGGTTCGACCCGCGGCTCGTCCCGGTCTCGAGGTCGCGGATGGCGTGCCGCGCCCACAGCGCCGGCACCGGCGTCTGCAGCGGGGCCTGCTCGAGGTCGACGGCGACCTCCCAGCGGTGGCCGCCCGCGGTGAGGGCCACGCGCTCGGCCTGGCCGCTGCGCACCCGGGCGAACACGGTCAGGAGCTCGCCCGCGAACACCGGGGGGACGACGCGCGGCGCCTGCTCGACGTCCATCCCGCCCCAGTCGAGCTCCACGTCGGTGAAGGCCGGGGTGCGGACGCGGTTGAACATGCGCAGCACCTTCCCCTCGATGCGCTCGCCCGGGTAGATGAACTCGGCGGCCCCGCGGGAGGCGCGCGCGACCCCGCGCACCAGGTGCTCGCTGGCCCCGGCGCCGATGCCGAAGCTGAAGATGCGCGCCTCGCCGACGTTGGCCGCGGCCAGGGCGATGACCTCGTCCTCGTTCGACACCTCACCGTCGGTCAGCAGCAGCAGCTGGCGGGGGCGCTCTGCCGCGGGCGCGCTGCCGAGGATCGCCGCGAGCGGCGCGAGGATCACGGTGCCGCCGAGGTTGGCGTCGCACCGGCGCACCCAGTCCGCCGCCTCGCTCAGGGTAGCGTCGTCGAGGCGGCGCGGGGCTGGCCACAGGGACTCGAAGCTCGAGCCGAAGCGCGTGACGTTGAAGGTGTCCTCGGGCGCGAGGGCGCGGATGCACAGGTCGAGCGCGCGCCGCGCCTGGTCGATCGAGTCACCGCCCATCGAGCCGGAGCAGTCGAGGATGAAGTGGACCTCGCTGCCGCTGTCCGGGGTGGTGTCGGGGTCCGGGACGAAGCTGACCATGCAGACCCGCGTCCCGTCCTCCTCGCAGCCGACGGAGGCGTGGGGCGCGTGGGCGTCGTCGGCCTCGACGAGGAGCACGAAGTCGCGGTCGAGGGCCGTGACGCCTTGTGACAGCTCGACGGTCGCGCCGTTCGGGCGCAGCCGGGTCCGGACGGTGTGGCTCGGCGACTCGACGCCGACGATGGGGCCGGGCGCGTCGACCTCGACGGTCAGCGTGAGGCCGTAGGGCACGTCGAAGCGGCGCTCGGGGTTGACCCGCTCGCCATCGGGCTGCCCGAGCTCCGGTGCGCTCGCCGGGACGTAGCGCGGCGAGATCGTCGTCGGGATCATGAGCCGCGCCGCCCGGTCGTCGAAGCTCGCCAGCGCGACGTAGCGCAGCTCGATGTCCACCGACTCACCGGGCTTCAGGTTGCCGACCGACGCCGTGAACACGTTCGGCCTCTCCTGGTCGAGCAGGAACGCCCCGTGCCCCTCGGCCATGGCGTCGTCGTAGGTCGCGAAGGCCTCCTCGCGCTCCTCGACCCGGCCCTCCACCACGCGGTCGCCGATGCGCGCCGCGAAGCCGCACACCGCCGCACCGTCCTCGAGGGGGAAGACGTAGACAGCCTCGACCGGGACGGCCTCGGTGTTCTTGTAGCGCTGGGTCACGGTCACCGCGACGGCGACGCCGGCCAGGCGCGCGTCGACGCGGACGCCCTCGAGGGGGATCGGGTGGTCCTGGGCAAAGAGGCCGCTCTGCTGCTCACCGCTGGTCATCGGGGTTCTCCTTTGTGGACACGGGGCTGTGGCTCGGGGACGCGACGTGGTGGGTGATGAGCTGGAGGAGCGCCGCGAGCGCGGCCTCACCGAGGGCGCTGTCGCGCACGTGGAGCTCGACGCCGTCGGCGATGACGGCGCGGCTCCAGCGGTCGACGGCGGCGGGTGGGGTGCTTGCGGGCGTGGGGCGCCCGGGGAGCGGGGCGGGCAGGGCGAGCGCCGGCGGGGGGGCGCCGTCCAGGGCCCGGCCGATGTCGACGAGCGGGACGCCGGCCTCCTGGAGCCCGCGGATCCGAATCAGGCGCGCGAGGTGCTCATCGGTGTAGTGGGCGCCCCGGCCGAGTCCATCGGGCGCGGGCAACAGCTCCCGCTGGACGTAGTAGCGGACGGTACGGCGGCTGACGCCCGCGAGGTCGGCGATCTCGCCGATGGTGTAGCGCGGGGCGGTGTGGGGTGCTTCGCTCATGACACGACAACAATGCGACACCGTCGGTGTCGCATTCAAGTGTCAAATTCTACCCCCTCCCGATTTCCAGGGTTCCACCCCCTCCCGATTTCCAGGGGTCAGGCACCCTCACTTTTCACTTTCGCCCCGCAGACGCAGTCAAACCGCGGCCTCCCGATCTCCAGGGGTC